>CAZSZN010000034.1:0-19941 GCA_964610405.1 uncultured Macromonas sp.
CCGTTCTCGCCGATGAGGTCTTCAGGCTTCTTGTAGTTGGCCAGCAGGCCGGACAACAGTTCTTCGGGTACTTCGTGTTTCTTGAGGGTCATGGTGCTTACGGACAGGCCGACTTGCGCCGGCAGTGGATTGTCCGTTTACACAAAATTCTGCACACCCTCGAATCAAGCCCTGGCAGCGGTCTTGGAGGCCTGGTGGAGCTTTCCAATCGGTACAACTTCACCGCCTTTCTGCCAAGCATCAAGCATGTCAGCCCACTGCTGCATCATCTTGGTTCGATCGCTCAGATAGTCAGCATGGTTGTACGTGCGTCGGACAGCATTCGGTTCAACGTGCGCGAGCTGCCGCTCAATCCAGTCTGGTGAGTACCCCATTTCATTCAGGCGAGTGCTGCCGGTTGTACGGGTAGCGTGAGGGCTGTATTTGCCCGCCCAGCCCAAGAAGTTGAGCATTTGCCTGAACGAAGCAACGCTCATGGGCTTGCGCCTGTCGTCTCTGCCGGGGAACACATGTTCCCAGTGGCCGGTTACCCCGTGCAGGCCACGCAACATGTCAACTGCTTGCGTAGGCAAGGGAACGACGTGCTCCTTGCGCTTCTTCATGCGTTCGGCAGGAATTCGCCATGTCGCTGCGTCCAAGTCAAATTCTGACCACTTGGCCTCCACCGCCTCACTCGGGCGGCAAAGCGTCCACCACATCAAACGAAACGCACCCATGGTTTCATGCCGAGCACCGTGGCTGGCGAGGTCACGCAGCAACTGACCGATTTCGTCGGTGGTGAGTGGGCGCTTGTGTTGGGTCTTGTTGGTAGGCAAGGCCCTACGCACAGGATAGACGGGATCGCTGTCGGCCCGCAGCGTGGACACAGCAAGATCGAAGACACCAGCCATGGTGCGTTTGGCTTCAGCGGCGACGGATGGTCCGTTCTTCTTTTGGGCGGTTTTCAGCACATCCAAGACGTGTGCGGGGGTAACCTGCTTGATCGGCAACATACCGATTTTTGGGAAAACGACGCGCTGCAGCATGTCGAGGCGGCGCTTCTTGGTCACCTCCTCCCAGTCCTTCATGGATACCCACTCGCGGGCTACCGACTCGAAGGTGGTCGCACTCTGCTGTACCCGCTTGATTTTGTCGAGCTGACGTTGATGGGCGGGGTTGATGCCTTGCTTGACCAAGGCGCGGGCTTTGACCCTCTCTTCTCGTGCTTCTGCCAAGGTGAAGCGCCCACCAGCACGTCGCGCCACAGCTTCCTCTGCGGATTCGCCAGCTGGGGCGCTGACGTACTCGCCGATGGCGAAAACGCTCTCCTTCAGTTGACCATCTTTTTCAAGCTTGAAGCGGTATCGCCACGCTTTCACTCCGTTGGGCTTCACCTCTAGGTGCAGACCCTTGTCGTCCGAGAGCTTGTACGGCTTGGCTTTGGGCTTGGCGGTGCGGCATTGGGTGTCGTTCAGCATGGATTCTCTCTGTCCTGAACCTCATACCCGCTTTTTGAAGTGGGTACAAAAAGGTCGTACCCACTAGCGTACCCGCTTTTTCTTGTGACAGGAAGACATGGGCTGAGACAAACAAGGCGTAAAAAAACCCGCATTCACAGGTAAATGCGGGTTTTTGAGGTCTTCTGAGACCCCGCGATGCAACAGTCCAGAGTTAGACGTTGAACAGGAAGTTCATCACGTCGCCGTCTTTGACGACGTATTCCTTGCCTTCGGCGCGCATCTTGCCCGCGTCTTTGGCGCCCTGCTCGCCCTTGAAGGCGATGTAGTCGTCAAAGCCGATGGTCTGGGCGCGGATGAAGCCGCGCTCAAAGTCACCGTGGATCACGCCGGCCGCCTGCGGCGCGGTGTCGCCAATGTGGATGGTCCAGGCGCGCACTTCCTTCACACCGGCGGTGAAGTAAGTCTGCAAGCCCAGCAGTTTGAAGCCGGCGCGGATCAGGCGGTTCAGACCGGGCTCGTCCTGGCCCAGCTCTTTCAGGAATTCCAGGCGGTCGGCGTCGTCCATTTCGGACAGTTCTGCCTCGATCTTGGCGCAAATGGCCACCACCGGGGCGTTTTGGGCGGCGGCGTAGTCCTTCAGGCGGTCCAGGAAGGGGTTGTTCTCGAAACCGTCTTCGGCCACGTTGCCCACGAACATCGCAGGTTTGGCGGTGATCAGGCACAGCGGCTTCAGCAGCACCTGCTCCTGCTCGTTCAGCGCCAGCGTGCGCACCGGCTTGCCCTCGTTCAGCACCGCCTGCACCTTGGTCAGCAGCGCCACCAGGGCGGCCGCTTCTTTGTCGTTGCCGCTTTTGGCCGCCTTCACGCTGCGCTGCAGGGTCTTTTCCACCGTGGCCAGGTCGGCCAGGCACAGCTCGGTCTGGATTACTTCGATGTCCGCGATCGGGTCCACCTTGTTGGCCACGTGGATCACGTTGTCGTCTTCAAAACAGCGCACCACGTTGACGATGGCGTCGGTCTCGCGGATGTGGGCCAGGAACTGGTTGCCCAGGCCTTCGCCCTGGCTGGCACCGGCCACCAGGCCGGCGATGTCCACGAACTCCACGATGGCGGGCACGATGCGCTCGGGCTTGATGATTTCGGCCAGTTGCTGCAGGCGCGGGTCCGGCACCTCGACCACGCCCACGTTGGGCTCAATGGTGCAGAACGGATAATTTTCAGCAGCGATGCCCGCCTTGGTCAGGGCATTGAACAGGGTGGATTTGCCGACGTTGGGCAGGCCGACGATGCCGCACTTGAGAGACATGGAATTTCCTTGTGGATCAACCCCCTTGCGCACCATCGAGCCCAACGCGGGTGTGGTGGAGGTGCCCGAGAAGCGCGAGCCGCCGTGTGGCAGCGATCACGAAAACCGGACGCGCGAACGCCCACGGTTCCGGGAATGTTGTCCTCGTTGTGCCTGGGGGAAACTGGTGCCGATTGTACTGACCGGGGCGTTGGTGATGCGCGGAAGGGTGGCGTGGGGCGGGGGATGCGTGGCATGGATGCCTTGCAGGGCAGTGCAGCGCCAGCGCCCATGTCTGATCCGACAAATGGAGCAATCGACCCATCTCGGACAGTCAGGCCCTCTTTGGGAACCGTCGGCTTTTGTGCCCATTGCTGCCGCCAAACATCACGTGTGCTGAGCTTCAATCATCATTTGTTGTGCTCCCGAAATGCCTTCCAGAGCATCAGGTCGTAGGTAATATTCAAGACCCCGCAAGCGACCAGCGGTGCGGCAAGCCAGGCTGCGCGGTACGGCGGTAAAGCTTGCCGCCACAGCACGTTCGGCCGGTGTTACGACCTCCATCACGAAGGCACTGCGTACCGGCACGTCCATGCCGTGCAACTCACCCCGTCCAGAAATTGGTAGGCGAAATGCACGCCATCCCCGAAATCCTGGTTGGCGGAGGCTTGCGTAAGTGCCATGCCAGGAAGCATTACCCAGCCCTTGTCGGCCGCAAGCGCATTGAGTGCGACAGTCATGGTCGTAACGGCGAAAATACATCGCGCCGCTCGCATAGCGAGGCTCACAGGAAAAACATCTTCACAAGAAAGCCGATGACCGCGCAGCCGGCAATGACATGGATGACATTTGCTTTGTAGCGAAACAGAGCAATCGCGGCACCCAAGGCGATAAGTGCCGATACCCATTCAAATGAACCTTCGAACCCCTTCGGCCACAGGACGTGGTAACCGAAGAAAAGCGCCAGGTTCAGGATGACGCCGACCACCGCTCCCGTGATGGCGGTCAACGGCGCCGTGAACTTCAAGTCGTTGTGGGTCGTCTCGATGAAAGGCCCTCCCATCAGAATGAAGATGAAGGACGGCAGGAAGGTGAACCAGGTGACCAGAGTGGCGGCAACCGCTCCAGCCAGGAACAGGCTGTCCGGACCAAACACGGCTTTGACGTAACCACCGACGAAACCGACGAAGGTCACCACCATGATGAGAGGCCCCGGCGTCGTTTCACCCAGAGCCAACCCATCAATCATCTGGGTTGGCGTCAGCCAGCCATAGCCGCCGACTGCGCCTTGATAGACGTAGGGCAGCACGGCATACGCACCACCAAAGGTGAGCAGTGCCGCTTTGGTGAAGAACCAGCCCATCTGCGTCAGGGTATGGTCCCAACTGTAATAGGCGGTCAGCATTGCCATCGGCACCAGCCATAGCAACATGCCGACGAGAGCGACTTTGCCCAGCTTGCTCCAAGCGAACAAGGCATGTTCGGGCGTTGGCGTATCGTCGTCAATCAGCGCCCGGCCAAACGATTTGTCCGCCTTGCCATGGCCGCCACCAGCCTTGAATTTATCCGGCGCGATGCGCCCGCCGAAGTAACCAATCGCCGCAGCTGCCGCGACAATGGCCGGGAACGGGATATTCAGAGCAAAGATGGCGACAAAGGAAGCGGCAGCGATGCCCCACAAGACTCTGTTCTTCAACGCACGCGAGCCAATACGGTGTGCCGCCTGGAAGACGATGGCGGTGACGGCTGGTTTGATCCCATAGAACAGGCCGGCCACCAGCGGCACGTCACCAAAAGCGATATAGACCCACGACAGGCCAATCAGGATGAACAATGAAGGCAGCACAAAGAGACCACCGGCGACGATGCCGCCCCAGGTGCGGTGCATCAGCCAGCCGATGTAAGTCGCCAACTGCTGCGCTTCTGGACCCGGCAGCACCATGCAGTAGTTGAGTGCATGCAGGAAGCGGCGCTCGGAAATCCAGCGTCGGCGCTCCACCAGTTCCTGATGCATGATGGCAATCTGCCCCGCAGGGCCACCAAAGCTGATAAAGCCAAGCTTCAGCCAGAACAGGAAAGCCTGCCAGAAGCTGACGTCAGCGGGTTGCTCACCGAGTGATTCGGGTTTTGCGGTCATGGTCGTATTCATGATTTCGGGCCCTTCTCAAAGGAGGCCAGTAGTCCGTCAAAGATATTGCTTGCAAAGGCCAGGAGTTGGTCGTCGCTAGGGATGATGTCGCGCAGGCCGGCCAGGGCGCTTTCGATACCCATGGCCTCCGGCGGTTGCACGCCACCCACGTCCAGAAAATGGACCAGAGCGCCGATGCGTTGCAAGGCGGGAGTTTCCAAGCCGAAGCTGGCGAGCAGCACTTCGAAGCTCACCCGGGCACCGACATGGGTGAAGGTCGCACCGTCGAAATCGAAGCCCAAAGCCTCAGCAGGGCAGTCAGCCGGCGTTTCCAGCCAGAGCAACTTGGCTTGCGGGTCAATGAAGCGATGAATCAACCAGGCACTGGCTAGCCGGTCCACCCAGGGGCGACGGCGCGTCGCCCAGAGGCGTCCTTGATAGTCCTGGATGTGTAAGCGAGCGATGGCATCGTTCACCGGATGCGGTTCATCGGGTGTCAAAGCCCAAGCTGCTCGCTGTTCGAGGTCACGCAAGGACTCTTCGGCCTGCTTCTGAGCCTCGCCGGGGAAGAAGTCGATAGCTGCCAGGTTTCCAAACGCCTTGCGCAGCTTACGCGCTTGCTTCAGGGCGTCGTTGGCCGCATCTGGATTGAGAGCGCTTCGGGCTGCTGAAATTTCATTTAGCAAGTTAGCGAAGTCCGCGCTGCGGTCGAATAGCGCCACAAAGTTGCCATCGGCGGGCTCTTCGAGGCGAACGACCAGTGCTGTTCCATCGGCTGCACGCACGTCTGTGGCCACGCTAGCCAGCGTGTTTTGGCAATCCTCCCGTTCCGGCATCAGATAGACGCCATCGCGCAGGACAGCGGCGCCCGATGCTTTGAGGCTGCGCCAGGCGCGCATGCGAGCTGTGGCGTTCTCGGTGGGGAGGCTGGTAATGAGTGCAATCCATGTGTCCATGAACACATTCTACAAAAGAGTAATACTTATTACAAATATTTTCTTATTCTATGCAAAATTATGACCAACCCGATGCCACTGACTCCTTATTTGCTATTAGCAGACTTGAATCAACGACTCGGGCTATGTCGGCCGTTGGCCGTAAGCCCACCTTGGTTCGCTCATAGAACCGCAAAGACCCGTCTAGAGCAAACCAACCACCCCCTACCTACCCGCCTGTCCCAACCGCCGCTGCGTCTTGGGCAGTTCATCCCCATGGTCAGCCGCCACCTGCTCCGCCCGCGCTTGCAGGCGGTCCAGCACGCCGTCCAGCCAGTCCACCTCTTCGGGGCTCAAGGCGGCCAGCACCTCCTGGTTGATGCGCCGGGCCAGCGGCAGCAGCTCGTCGTGAACACGGCGCCCCTCGGGCGTCAGGCGCACCACCACATGGCGTCGGTCCGACGGCTGGGGCTGGCGCAGCACCAACTGCTTTTGCACCAGCGAGTTGAGGTTGCGCGAGGTGCGGGCCTTGTCCAGCCCGCAACGCTGCGCCAGGTCGGTCGGGTGAATCCCGTCGGTCAGGGCGATGTGGCTCATCACGCGCCACTCCTGCCGGGTGATGCCAAACCGCCCCTCGCACACGCGGATGACCAGGCCGCCCGCCTCGGCGTGGATGCGGGTCATCCGGTACAGCAGCATGTCCAGCAAACTGTCCAATCGGCGAAGGCGGGAGGGCTCAGGCATTCGGGATACTACCCATGACGGTTGATTTGAACAATTGATTGTCCACCTCCTACAGTCTGCCTTCAAGCCAGCAGGCTTGTGACAGACCACCGGAGACTCGCCCTATGAATACGCCCCGCAACCGCCTCACCAACCTGAGCCTGATCAGCGCCACCTTGGCCCTGTGCCTGTGGAGCGCGCACACCGCCCACGCCCAGACGACCTTTGCCACCAAGCCCATCAAGCTGATCAACAACTTCCCGGCCGGCGGGCCATCCGACATCTTGGCGCGCTCGGTGCAGCCGGCGCTGCAAGACCTGTTCAAACAGCCGGTGATTGTGGAAAACAAGGCTGGCGCGTCGGGCAACATTGGCGCGGCCGAAGTGGCCCGCGCCCCGGCCGATGGCCACACCGTGCTGTTCGGCATTGACACCACCTTCACCGTCAACCCGCACATCTACAAAGCCATGCCCTTCAAGCCCACCGACCTGAAGCCGGTGGTGATCATGGCGTCGTCCGGGCTGCTGGTGGGCGTGCACCCGAGCACCGGCATCAAGTCGATGAAAGACCTAGTGGCCGCTGGCAAAGGCAAGGGCCTGAACTTCAGTTCGGCCGGCAGCGGCAGCCCGGGCCATTTGTCGGTGGAGGTGTTCAAGGACGAAGCCGGGCTGAAGATCAACCACATTCCCTACCGGGGCAACACCCCGGCCGTGACGGCGGTGCTGGCCGGCGAGGTGGACGGCGGTAACCTGGCCACGCCGGGCATGATTCCGCACGTGCAGGCCGGCAAAATCACCCCGCTGGCCATGACCAGCACCCGCCGCTCGCCGCTGGCGCCCGACCTGCCCACGGTGGCCGAACTGGGCTACAAGGCACTGGAGCAGGAGGTGCTGTACCTGGTGATGGTGCCCGCCGCCACGCCCGACAACATCGTCGCCGCGCTGCAAAAAGGCATTGTGGACGCACTGAAGCGCCCCGACAACGCCGCCCGCCTGACCAGCCTGGACATGCACTTTGAAGGCCTCACTGGCGCTGCTGCAGCCCAACGGCTGGCGACCATGAGCGCGCGGTACGCCAAGGTGGTGGCCGCCACCGGCATGCAGGTGGATTGACCCGGAAGCGCCTCCATGCAACGCCCCAACATCATCTACATCGTCTCGGACGATCTGGGCTACGCCGACCTGGGCTGCTACGGCGGCCGCGAAGCGCAGTTTGGTCCCGTGTCGCCGAACATCGACCGCCTGGCCGCCGGCGGCATGAAGTTCACCCAGGGCTACGCCAACTCGCCAGTGTGCTCGCCCACGCGGTTTGCCATGATCACCATGCGCTACCAGTACCGTCTGCGCGGCGCGCTGGAAGAGCCGATCAACAGCCGCAGCAAGGGCAGCACCACACTGGGCCTGCCACCCGAGATTCCCACCTTGCCTTCGCTGTTGCGCGATGCCGGCTACCACACCGCCCTGGTGGGCAAGTGGCACCTGGGTTACCCGCCCACGTTCGGGCCGCTGCGTTCGGGCTACGAGGAGTTCTTCGGCATCATGGCCGGCGGGGTGGACTATTTCACCCACTGCTCGTCCAAGGGCGACCACGACCTGTACCTGGGCGAAGACGAGCACATGGAAGTGGGCTACCTCACCGACGTGTTCTCCAAACGCGCTGTGGACTACATCCACCGCAGGGCGCCCGACGCGAAAGCCGGCCAACCCTTCTTCCTGAGCCTGCACTACACCGCACCGCACTGGCCGTGGGAAACGCGCGACGACGCCCACATCGCACCCGAGGTGGCCAAGAATCTGTTCCACCTGGACGGTGGCAACATCCACAGCTACCGCAAGATGATCCACCACATGGACGAGGGCATCGGCTGGGTGATGGATGCGTTGCGCGAGCACGGGCTGGCGGAGAACACGCTGGTGGTGTTCACCAGCGACAACGGCGGCGAACGCTTCAGCGACAACTGGCCGCTGGTGGGCGGCAAGATGGACCTGACGGAAGGCGGCATTCGCGTGCCTTGGATTGCGCACTGGCCGGCCGCCATTCCCGCCGGTACCACCAACACCCAGCACTGCATGACCATGGACTGGTCGGCCACGATGCTGGAACTGGGCGGCGGCCAACCCCACCCGGACTACCCGCTGGACGGCGTGAACCTGGAAGGCGTGCTGCGCGACCCCACCGCCACCTTTGAGCGCCCGCTGTACTGGCGCATGAACCACCGCCAACAACGCGCCCTGCGCGTGGGTGACTGGAAATACCTGAAGGTGGACCAGCACGAATACCTGTTCAACATTCCCGCCGACGAGCGCGAGCGCGCCAACCACGCTGCGCGCGAACCGCAGCGGCTGGCACAGATGCGCGACGCCTGGCTGGCCTGGGACCAGACGGTGATGCCGATCCCGGCGGACGCGGGCATCAGCCTGGGGTATTCCTACGCCGACATGCCCCAGCGCTGACGGCCCCGCCACCACGGCACAATAAGGGCCACCGCCCTGACCATGACACGCCTGCAACGCTGCTTCCCCTTCCTGCAATGGTCCCGCCCATCGGCGGGGTTGTTGCGTGGCGAGGCCCTGGCGGGCCTCACCGTGGGGCTGATGGTGATTCCGCAAGGCGTGGCCTACGCCGCGCTGGCCGGCATGCCGCTGATCACCGGCATCTACGCCTCCATGCTGCCGGCGCTGGTGGCGGTGCTGTTTGGCGCCTCGCAGCGCCTGTCGGTCGGCCCCACCGCCTTGAGCTGCCTGCTGGTGAGCGCCTCGCTGACCGGCATGGCCACCCCGGGCAGCGCCGAATGGATCACGCTGGCGGTGTGGCTGGCGCTGTTGACTGGCTTGCTGCAAATTCTGCTGGGCCTGGTGCGCTTTGGCTGGTTGCTGAACCTGGTGAACGCCCCGGTGCTGATGGCCTTCACCCAGGCAGCGGCGGTGTTGATTTTGCTGTCGCAATGGGAAGCGCTGGTGGGCTGGGGTGCTGGCGTCAACGGCTGGCCGGTGCACTGGCCATCGCTGGCGTTCGGGGTGGGCAGCCTGGCGCTGTTGATGGCCAGCAAGCGCTGGCGGCCCGCGTTCCCTTCGGTGTTGTTGATCGTGGTGGCCTCGGCCGGATTGAGCCACTGGAGCGGCTTTGCCGACGGTGGCGGCGCGGTGGTGGGCACGCTGCCTTCGGGCTTTCCCGACCTGTTCCTGCCCCACTGGCCGGGCTGGTCCACCCTGGGCCAGTTGGTGGTGCCGGTGCTGGTGATCACGCTGGTGAGTTTTCTGGAAACCGCCGCCAGCGCACGGGTGGACAACGCCCGCAACGGTGTGCCGTGGAATCAGGACCAGGACCTGATCGGCCAGGGGCTGGCGAAGCTGGTGGCCGGCTTCAGCGGTGCATTTCCCACCAGTTCGTCGTTCTCGCGCTCGGCACTGAACTTGTACGCGGGCGCGCGTACTGGCTGGGCCACGGTGTTTTCGGTCGTGGTGGTGTGGGCAGCGCTGCTGTTCTTTCTGCCGGTGCTGCACCACGTGCCGCAGGCCACGCTGGCGGCCATTGTGGTGGTGGCGGTGGTGGGCCTGATCAAGCCCGGCGAGTTCCGCCGGGTGTGGGGCATTTCGCGGGTGGAGGCCTGTACCGCAGCGGCCACGTTTGCCATCACCATCCTGGCGGCGCCGCAACTGTACTGGGGCGTGATGGCCGGGGTGCTGATGGCGCTGAGCCACTTCCTGTACCAGCGGCTGCACCCGCGCATCATTGAAGTGGGGCTGCACAGCGACGGCCGCCTGCGCGACCGGCACCTGTGGCAATTGCCACCGCTGGCCCCCCACACCTACGCGGTGCGCATGGACGCGGAGCTGGATTTCGCCTCCGCCAGCGCACTGGAGCGCGCGGTCAGCGACCACCTGCTGCTGCACCCGGACACGCGCCAGGTGGTGCTGTTTGCGCAGCCCATCAACCGGATCGACGCGACCGGGGTGGAAACCTTTGCCCGCCTGCGCCAGCAACTGACCAGCCAGCGGCGCGTGCTGTATGTGGTGGGCTTGAAGCTGCCGGTGGAGCAAGCACTGCGGTCGGCCGCCGAGCTGACGCCCGACGCCCACCTGCACCTGCTGGCGACCGACGCCGAACTGCTGCACACCCTGGCCCCGCCCGAGTGAGCAGGAGCGGTCACAAGTTGGTGGCCGCGATCACTTCGCTGATGTCGGTCAGGCCCTGCACCACTTTGTCGATACCGTCCTGGCGCAAGGTTTTCATGCCCTGCTGCAGCGCGGTGGCGCGGATGTCGCCGGCCGACGAACGGTGGCGGATGTGGTGCCGCATTTCCTCGCTGTTGAGCATGAGCTCGTAGATGCCGAGCCGGCCTTTGAGGCCCCGGCCTTCGCACACGCTGCAACCTTTTTTGGTGAAGGTGCGCAGGTAACGCCCGCCCTGCCCGTCGTCCACACCGTGATCGGCCTTCCAGCGTTCAATCTGCGCCGCCAGGTCGAGCTCGTCGCTGTGCTGCACGCCGTCCAGGTATTGGGTGGCCAGGGCCTGCAATTCCTCGTCGGTGGCGGGGCGCACCTGCACGCACTTCTGGCACAGGCGCCGCACCAGGCGCTGCGCCAGAATCGCCAGCAGCGAGTCTGAAAAGTTGAACGGGTCGATACCGATTTCGAGCAGGCGGGTGATGCTCTCGGGCGCGCTGTTGGTGTGCAGGGTGGACAGCACCAGGTGCCCGGTGAGCGACGCCTCCACCGCGATGCGCGCGGTTTCCTCGTCGCGCATCTCGCCGATCATAATGACGTCCGGGTCGGCCCGCAAAAAGGTGCGCATGGCGGCGGCGAAGGTCCAGCCGATGCGCGGGTTCATCTGCACCTGGCGCAAGCCGGCCTGGGTGATTTCGATCGGGTCTTCGGCGGTCCAAATCTTGCGACTGTCGGTGTTGATGTCGGAAATGAGCGAGTGCAGCGTGGTGGTTTTGCCGCTGCCGGTGGGGCCGCACACCAGAATGAGCCCATAGGGTTTGAGCGCCATGCGCCGCAGGTCGGCCAGGTTTTGCGGGTTGAGGCCAATGCCGTCCATGGGCATGGGTTTGGAGCCGGCCAGCAAGCGCAGCACCACGTCTTCCAGGCCGCCATTGGTGGGCACGGTGACGACGCGCAACTCCGTTTTGGAACCACCGAAGCGGGCAAAGTCGATCTTGCCGTCCTGCGGTTTGCGGTGCTCGGAAATGTCCATGCCCGCCATGATTTTGATGCGCGCGATCAGCGCGTAGCGAAAGCGGGCCTCCACCTCCAGGTAGCGCACCAGTTCGCCGTCGAGCCGGAAGCGGATCTTGACCGGCTTGGGCGCAGGCTCGGTTTCGATGTGGATGTCGGACGCCTTTTGCGCAATCGCTTCTTCGATCAGCGAATTGATGAGCCGCACCAGGGTGTTGTCGGATTCGCTGACCACATCGGCTTCGGGCTCGTTGCCCAGGCCGCCGTCGGTCTGCAGGTCCAGCGCCAGCTCGCGGGCAGCGGCGCGGTTGTCCTTGCGGGTGCGGCCGGCGGGCGGTGGCGCGGGTTGGCGTTCGTAGGCGCGGGCCAGGGCCGCCGGCAGGCTGCCCGGCGCGGCCAGCACCGGCACGATGCGCCGCTGCGTCATGAAGCGCAACTCGTCCAGCAAACGCTGGTCGAGCGGGTCGGCCATCAGCATCACCAGCAGGTCTTCGTGCTGCATCAGGGGCAGCACCGCTTCACGCTGCGCCACCACCTGGGGCACCATGGCCACCGCCTCGGCATCGAACGCAAACTGGCGCGGGTCCAGCACCCGGTTGCCCAACCAGCCGGCGATCACGTGGCGCAACTGCTGATCGCTCAGCACGCCTTTGTCCACCATTTGCTGGCCCAACTGGCGGTGCACGCCCAGCTTGCGCTCCTCGATCTGGCTGCGCAGCGATTCGCGCAACTGCGTTTCGGTGATCAGGCCGCTTTGCACCAACGCCTCGCCCAAGTGGCGCGCGCCATGGGCTTGCGACTGTGGGTTTTGCAACAAATCCCACAACTCCGCCGGGGTGCGCGGGGCCGGGTAGTGGAGGCCAGACGGGGGCGCAGCCGCCTCGGGCGACGCCCGGTCGGAGGCCTGGGAAGGAGCCGGATGGGTTGCCATGCCCATAGCATACCCCCAGCAGGACCCGTCAGCCGATCAGGTGCAAATGGGTGCTGTTCTTGACCTCTTCCATCACCGCGTAGGTGCGGGTTTCGCGCACCCCGGGCAACTGCCACAGCACCGCGCCGGCGAAGCTGCGAAAGGCGTTCATGTCCGCCGCGCGGGTCTTGATCAGGTAATCAAACCCGCCCGCCACCATGTGGCATTCCATGATTTCGGGCCGCACCTGCACCGCCGCCTTGAAGGCATCAAACACGTTGGGCGTGGTGCGGTCCAGCAACACCTCCACGAACACCAGCATGCCGGCCTCCAGCTTCAGCGGGTTCAGGCGCGCCTCGTACCCCAGGATGTAGCCCTCGCGCGTGAGGCGCTGCACCCGCGCCAGCACCGCCGTCGGCGACAAGGTGACCGCCTCGGCCAGCTTGAGGTTGCTGATGCGACCGTCGCGCTGGAGCACGTCCAGGATGCGCAGATCGATGCGGTCCAAGTCCTGCATGGCAGCCCTTTGTGTACCGAACAATATTCGGTCAAACAATGAAATTTTGGTGATTCATTTTACTTACATCGGTTCAACATAGCGCCATTCTCTTTTTCACGCGAGACCGCCATGCCCACCGATGCCACCTTGCCCCGCACCGCCCACACCACCTCGCAGCCCTGGGTGGACGGCCCGCTGGAACGCGGTGCCTTGCGCCAGGCCGTGACTCAGGCCTGGCGCCAGCCCGAAACCGAGCTGCTGCCCGCCTTGCTGGACCGTGCGCGGCTGACGCCCGACATGCAACAGGCCACCCAGGCCCTGGCCATGCAACTGGCCCGCACCCTGCGCGAACGCAAGGCTTCGGCCGGCCGCGCCGGGCTGGTGCAGGGCTTGTTGCAGGAATACGCGCTGTCCTCACAAGAAGGCGTGGCCTTGATGTGCCTGGCCGAAGCCTTGCTGCGCATTCCCGACAGCGCCACCCGCGACGCGCTCATCCGCGACAAGATTGCCCAGGGCGAATGGCGGCACCACGTGGGCCAGAGCCCATCGCTGTTCGTGAACGCAGCCACCTGGGGCCTGCTGCTGACCGGCAAGTTGGTGAGCACCCACAGCGAAGCGGGCCTGGGCGCCACGCTGGGCGGGTTGGTGCGCAAGGGCGGCGAGCCGCTGATCCGCAAAGCGGTGGACATGGCAATGCGCCTGATGGGCGAGCAGTTCGTGACCGGCGAAACCATCGAGCAGGCGCTGCGCCATGCGCGCCCGCAGGAAGCGCGCGGATTTCGCTACTCCTACGACATGCTGGGCGAAGCCGCGCTGACGGCCGCCGACGCGCAACGCTACCTGCAAGCCTACGAAGCGGCCATCCACGCCATTGGCCGGGCGGCGGCGGGCCAGGGCGTGCACGGCGGGCCGGGCATTTCCATCAAGCTGTCGGCACTGCACCCGCGCTACAGCCGCGCCCAGTACCAGCGGGTGCAAGACGAGCTCTACCCCCGCCTGCGGCACCTGGCCTTGCTGGCCCAGCAGTACCAGATCGGCCTCAACATCGACGCCGAGGAGGCCGACCGGCTCGACCTCTCGCTCGACCTGCTGGAGCGGCTGTGCTTTGAGCCGGAGCTGCGCGGGTTCGACGGCATCGGCTTCGTCATCCAGGCCTACCAAAAGCGCTGCCCAGCGGTGATCGAGGTGCTGATCGACCTGGCCCGGCGCAGCGGCCACCGCCTGATGGTACGGCTGGTGAAAGGGGCGTACTGGGACAGCGAAATCAAACGCGCCCAGCTCGACGGCATGGACGGCTACCCGGTCTACACCCGCAAGACCCACACCGACGTGGCGTACCTGGCCTGTGCGCGCCAGTTGCTGGCCGCGCCAGACGCGGTGTACCCCCAGTTCGCCACCCACAACGCCCACACGCTGGCCGCCATTTACCACTTGGCCGACCCGACCCGCTACCACCCGGCGCAGTACGAATTCCAGTGCCTGCACGGCATGGGCGAGCCGCTGTACGAACAGGTGGTGGGCCCCCAAGGCCTGAACCGCCCCTGCCGCATTTACGCCCCCGTGGGCACCCACGAAACACTGCTGGCCTATCTGGTGCGGCGCTTGCTGGAAAACGGTGCCAACACCTCCTTCGTGCACCAGATGGCGGACCCCACCCTGCCGCTGGAAACGCTGGTGCAAGACCCGGTGGAAGCGGTGACGGCCGCTGCGGAGCGCGAAGGCCGCTGCGGCTTGCCCCACCCTGGCATTCCCCTGCCAGCGGCCTTGTATGGCCCGCCCCGCGCCAACTCCACCGGCTGGGATTTGGCCTGCGAGCCCCAACTGCTGCACCTGCACCACCAGTGGCAGGCCGACGCGGCCCACCGCTGGCACGCCGCGCCGCTGCTGGCCACCGAGTGGCCCGACGGTGACACCACGCCCACCAACGCGGCCGTGCGCAACCCGGCCCACCACCCGGACACCGTGGGCGAGGTGCGCGAAGCGACCCTGGCCGAAGTGGCCCACGCGGTGCAGCACGCCACCGAGTTTGCGCCCCAGTGGGCCAACGTGCCCGCCACCGAACGGGCCACCACGCTGGACCGCGCCGCCGACGCCTTGCAGACCGCGATGCCGCGCCTGATGGGCCTGCTGATGCGCGAAGCGGGCAAGACCGCCGCCAACGCGGTGGCCGAGGTGCGCGAAGCCATCGACTTTCTGCGCTACTACGCCGCCCAGGTGCGGCACGACTTCCACAACGACACCCACCGCCCACTGGGGCCAGTGGTCTGCATCAGCCCCTGGAACTTCCCGCTCGCCATCTTCGCTGGGCAACTGGCTGCCGCACTGGCCGCGGGCAACACCGTGCTCGCCAAACCCGCCGAACAAACCCCGCTGGTGGCGGCCGAAGCGGTGCGCCTGCTGTGGCAGGCCGGCGTGCCGCGCGCCGCGCTGCAACTGCTGCCCGGGCGCGGCGAAACCGTGGGTGCCGCGCTGGTGGGCGACGCCCGGGTGCAGGGCGTGATGTTCACCGGCTCCACCGAGGTGGCGCGGCTGCTGCAGCGCACCCTGGCCCAGCGCCTGGGTCACCACGGCGGGCCCATCCCCCTGATCGCCGAAACCGGCGGCCAGAACGCGATGATCGTGGACTCGTCGGCATTGACCGAGCAGGTGGTGAGCGACGTGGTGGCGTCGGCCTTCGACAGCGCCGGCCAGCGTTGCTCGGCCCTGCGGGTGCTGTGCGTGCAGGAAGAGGCCGCCGACCGTGTGCTGGAGATGCTGCGCGGCGCCATGGCCGAACTGCGCATCGGCCAGCCGACCCAGCTCGCCACCGACGTGGGTCCGGTGATCGACGCCGAAGCGCGCGATGGCATCGAACGCCACATGGCCACGCTGCGCGCCCGGGGGCACCGGGTGCACCAGGCCTCCCCCAGCAACCCGGACGAGCTGGCGCACGGCACCTTCGTGCCGCCGACACTGATCGAAATTGGCCAGATCGGCGAGTTGGAGCGCGAAGTGTTCGGCCCGGTGCTGCACGTGCTGCGCTACCGCCGCAGCGCGCTGCCGCAGCTGATTGAAGAGATCAACGCCACCGGCTACGGCCTGACGCTGGGCCTGCACACCCGGATCGACGAAACCATCGCCCAGGTGACGGGGCAGGCGCAAGCAGGCAACCAGTACGTCAACCGCAACATGGTGGGCGCCGTGGTGGGGGTGCAGCCGTTCGGCGGCGAAGGCCTGTCGGGCACGGGCCCCAAGGCCGGTGGGCCGCTGTACCTGTACCGCCTGCTGGGTCACCGCCCGCGCGATGTGCTGGACCGCGCCATCCGCTTTGCCGGCGGCAGCGACTGGACCCAACCCGTGACGCTGGCCGGCCCCACGGGCGAGGCCAACAGCTACCGGCTGCAACCGCGCCACACCGTGCTGTGCCTGGCCCACGACCCGGCCGACCTGCTGACCCAATGGGCGGCCGTGCGGGCGGTGGGCGCCCGCGCAGTGTGGCCCGCCACCGCCCAGCCGGTGTGGGAGCAACTGCCGGCCGACGCACGCGCCCAGATCGCGCTGGTGACCGACTGGGCCACCGCGCCGGTGGCGTTGGACGTGGTGCTGCACCACGGCAGCGCGGCGGAACGGCTGGCGTTGCAACAGCAACTGGCACAGCGGCCCGGCCCCATCGTTGGCCTGGTGGCGCTGGACCCCGGCACCACCGCCGTGCCGCTGGAGCGGCTGGTGGTGGAGCGCTCCTTGAGCGTCAACACCGCCGCCGCTGGCGGCAACGCCACCTTGATGACCCTGGACTGAGGCGACAATGCCCGCTCAACCACACCCAAGGGGATGACGATGAGCAAAGTGGCGATGGTGACCGGGGCCAGCGCCGGCATAGGCAAAGCCTGTGCCTTGGCGCTGCTGGCCGAAGGCTGGGAGGTGTTTCTGGTCGGGCGGCGCGAAGACGCCTTACGCGCGGTGGCGGGCCAAGCGGCCCAGGCGGCTGAAACCACCCAGGCGACAGGCACCTCCGGCGCTGGGCTGGCCCACATCGTGCCGGCCGACGTGAGCGACCCCACCGAAGTGGCCCACGCCTTCGCCGCCGTGCGCGAACGCTGCGGCCGGCTCGATCTGCTGTTCAACAACGCGGGCGTGTTCACGCCCGGCCGCACACCCGATGCCATGCCGCTGGACGACTGGCACCAGTCGGTCAACGTCAACCTGAACGGCGCGTTCTATTGCCTGTCGCAGGCGTTCAAGCTGATGCGCGAACAAACGCCCCAGGGCGGGCGCATCATCAACAACGGCTCCATTTCGGCGCACGCGCCACGGCCCGGCAGCATTGGCTACACCACCACCAAGCACGCCATCACCGGCATGACCAAAGCCGCCGCGCTGGATGGCCGAGCTTTCCACATTGCGGTGGGCCAGATCGACATTGGCAACGTGGCCAGCGACATGACCACGGCCATGGCCGCCGGTGCCTTGCAAGCGGACGGCAGCGTGCGCCCGGAAGCGCGGATGGACATGGACGCGGTGGTGCAAACCTTCATGACCATGACGCGCCTGCCCTTGAGCGCCAACGTGCTGTTCACCACCGTGATGGCGACCCAAATGCCCTTTGTGGGCCGGGGCTGACGCCTCAAGCCGCCAGGTAGCGCAGCGCGCCCTGCCCCGCCACCCGGCCGCTGGCCAGGCAAGCGGTGAGCAGGTAGCCGCCGGTGGGGGCTTCCCAATCCAGCATTTCGCCGGCACAAAACACGCCGGGCCAGTCGCGGGCCATCAGCCCATCGTCCAGCGCCTCCAGCCGCACCCCGCCGGCCGAGCTGATCGCTTCGTCCAGCGGGCGCGGGCGCACCAGGGTCAGTGGCAGGGCCTTGATGGTGGCGGCCAACCGTTCGGGCTGGGCCAGTTCCTCGCGGCTCAACACCTCGTGCAACAGCGCCGCGTGCACGGGTGCCAGCCCCACGCCGCCGCGCAACACCTTGGCCAGCGAACGCCCGCCTCGGGGTCGCTGCAGCAGGGCCAGCACGCGGTCGAGCGGCCAATCGGGGCGCAGGTCCAGGTGCACAGTGGCCTGGCCGTCGCGCGCGATCACGTCGCGCAGGTCGGCCGACGCGGCGTACACCAGGCTGCCTTCCAGTCCGTGGCGGGTCAGCACGCATTCGCCCTTGCGGCTGGCGGTGTCGCCCTGCAAGGTGGGCCAGCGCATGATCACGCCTTTCAACGGCGTGCCCGCCATCTGCTGCTCCAGCCAGGTGCTCCAACCCGGGCGGCTGCCCACCGCCACCTCAAAACCGCAGTTGGCCGGGCGCAGCGGCGACAGCGCCAGCCCGCGCGCCGCCAGCCAGGGTTGCCAGGCGCCGTCGGACCCCAGGCGGGCCCAACTGCCGCCCCCCAACGCCAGCACCACCGCGCGGGCGTGCACCCACTGTTCACCCTGTGGCCCCTGAAAACACAGGCGGTGACCCGGCGCATCGGCACCGGCCAGGGGCTCGCAGCGGCCATCCCAGCGGTGGCGCATGTGGAACGTGACGGGCACCCCATCCTGCGGATGGCGCAGCCGGTGCAACCAGGCGCGCAGCAGGGGCGCGGCCTTCATGTCGGTCGGGAACACCCGCTGCGAGGTGCCAACAAAGGTATCGATGCCCAGGCCCGCCGCCCAATCACGCACGCCCTGCGGCGACAAGGCGTCCAGCCAGCGCCCGCAGTCGCCCGCGCGCTCGCGGTACCGGGTCTGGAACACCGGCAAGGGCTCGGCGTGGGTCAGGTTCAGGCCGCCAATGCCGGCCAGCAGGAACTTGCGGCCCACACTGGGCATGGCGTCGAACAGGTGCACATCGACACCGGCAGCCGACAGCACTTCGGCCGCCATCAGGCCAGCCGGACCGCCGCCGACGACCACCACAGAACAGCTCAGGGGTACACTCAAAATCGCAAACTTTCGCATAGGCCGCTGTTGCAGGCCGGGGTCCGCATGGTAACCGGGCCCAGCGTCACGCCACCTTCACACCATGTCTGCACCCGAGTCCGCGTCCCCGTCTGTGCCCCCGATTGCCCTGCACGCCGAGCCCGGCCACCTGATGCGCCGCGCTCACCAGATCGCCGTCGCCACGTTTTATGAGGTGCACGGCCGCCAGGTGACGCCAGTGCAGTACGCGATTCTGCGCGCGCTGCAGCAGGCCCCAGGCATCGACCAGGTGACGCTGGCACAGCGGGTGGCGCTGGACACCTCCACCACCGCCGACATTGCGACCCGGCTGGAGAAGAAAGGCTGGATCGTGCGTGAACTGCTGCCGCGCCGCCAGCGCGCCCTGCGGCTGACCGACGCCGGCCGGCAGGTGCTGGACGACCTGCTGCCCCATGTGAACGCGATGAACGCGCTGCTGCTGCAAGGCCTGGACGCCCAGGAGCAGGAAGCGTTTGTGCGCTTGCTGCGCAAGTTCGTCCACCTGGCCAACGAAAGCGACACCCCGCCCCAGGGTTAACCCGCCCCGGGAAAATTCGGACCTCGGCCCCCTTGTGGGACGATAGATCGTTCCGTACACTGATTCACATTCAGCATACTGAATGAAAGCCTGACATGTTCCCGAAAAACACTTGGTACGTGGCCTGCATGGCGCACGACATCGACAGCAAACCGCTGGGTCGCAAGATCTGCAACGAAAGCATCGTGTTCTACCGCGACGAGCACGGCCAGGTGGCGGCGGTGGAAGACTTCTGCCCGCACCGGGGTGCGCCGCTGTCGCTGGGCCACGTGTGCAAAGGCAAGCTGGTGTGCGGCTACCACGGCCTCGAAATGGGCCGCGACGGCAAGACCATCGCCATGCCCGGCCAGCGGGTGCAGGGTTTCCCGGCCATCAAGAGCTATCCCGTGCAAG
>CAZSZN010000035.1:0-18031 GCA_964610405.1 uncultured Macromonas sp.
CTTCATCAGCTTCGTGCTCGTCGCAGATGGACTCAGAATGTGTTAACAGGCCCTAACCTAAGGTGCCTGGCCACCAAGACCGGTTGCAAATGTCGGCGCGACGCACGATCCTGCGAGCACAGGCGCTTCACCCCACTGGCGAAGTGGCGGCCACGAATTTGGCGCGTGGGCGCAGCAGAGTGCGGGACAACCGCTGCTCTTGTATGTGAGCCACCCAGCCCGCGATACGCGCCAGCACGAAAAGTGCGGGCGGAGCCTGAGGGGGTAGCCCCATAGCCTTTGCGGCAGCGAGGATCCCGACCTCATGGCGCGCGTGGATACCGTGGTCGCGCTTGATGCGCTCAACCAAGCGAAGGATCTTGCGCACTTCGGGAGACATTCGGTGTGGGTGCTCTTCCAGCAGCTCAAACAGGCACCGTGCGCGCGGGTCGCCTTGAGGGTAGATGGGGTGGTCGAAGCCAGGCAGAGCTCGGCCGCTGGAGAGCAACTCTTCAGCACGCCTCAATAGAGCGTCGGCGCGCTGCGCGCTACTCAGGAACTCGTCGGTGCGCTCGTAAAGCCGGGCGACCTCGCTGCCTGCACTGACCGAGAGCGCCGCCGCCAAGCAACTATGTAGCGATGCGCCGGCCGATGCCGCCACGCGAGCAGCGAAAGCGCCAGGCGAAAGCTCGTGGTCAGCCATCAGCACGAGCAGGGCGTCCATCAAGCGAACGTTGAACGGATCGGCCGCGTGGCCCATAGCCTGCAACAGCCCCTGCGCTACTGGACTGCGGTCCGAAACCGGCACAAAGCGTGCGCGCTGCCGCAGCAGCCCAAAGCATCCGGCCAGGCTGAGGATGACCTGGCGAGCTGCGTCCAACGTCCGTCCCGAGCGCAGACGCTCCTGCACAGGACCGCGGCCCATGGCCAACTGCAAAGTGACCAACGCTAGCACCTCCATTATCTGGTGGCGCGACGCGTTGGCCGGTATGTGCTGCAGCGACTGCGGAACGCACGCCTGCGAGCTCTCGACGGACCAACACCAGAAACGGTCGTGTAAGTTCCCAGTCCACAACAATTCGGCCACGTTCTCGAAGCCGAGCTGCTGGCGCACTAGATCGGTGGCGAGATAGCCGCGGTAGCGCGGCCCCAGCGGTGTAATCTCCGTGATGCTGGTGGGTACTATCGGAGCGCCCAGGTTCATGGCTGTCGCGGCGGCGGCCTCGTGGCCGCCGCGCGCGCCGGCCTTCACGCGCAGGCGTTCCAGATCGTCTCGCAAATACAAGCGTGCGCGGCTCGGGCCGCTATCGCTCACGCTGCGTACCATGCCACGACTCACGTAGGCGTACAACGTCTCCTTGCGGATGTTTAGCATTTCGGCGGCCTCGCGTGCACTGAGGTAACCCTTGTTGGCTCGGTTCGTCATAGTTGATTTAAGAATCAAGATTGATTCATCTTACGACCAGCCTTAGGATGCGGGGCTCTAGCGATTGGTCAAACTCGAAATACAGGAGACGTGACATGAGATCTGCTTCACTGGCCCATATTGTGCGCCGCCAGTTTTTTGCGCTTGGAGCCGCACTCGTTCTTGGGGCGGCGACTGGCGACACTGCATTGGCCCAGTCGGCTGGCGGAGCCTACCCATCACGACCTATTCGTATCGTTGTGCCTTACACACCTGGCGGCACCAACGACGTCATCGCTCGCTTGCTTGGCCAGAAGTTGCAGGAGATGTGGTCTCAGCCGGTCGTGATTGAGAACAAGCCGGGCGCCGCGGGCAACATTGGTGCAAGCGAAGTTGCCAAGGCATCGCCTGACGGTTACACGCTACTGCTGACCAACACAAACATCGTATCGATGAATCCCGGCCTATTTGAACGAATGCCGTTCGATCCACAGAGGGATTTCGCGCCCATTTCGCTTCTCGGCACATCGGCGCTGATGCTTGTGGTGAACCCTACTGTGCAGGCTCAGAGCGTGCAGCAGCTTGTCGATCTCGCTAGGCGTGAGCCGGGTCGTCTCAGTTACGGGTCGAGTGGCAACGGCAGCCCTCAGCATATGTCGGCCGAGCTGTTCAAGTTCATGACCAAGACAAGCATGGTTCACATCCCCTACAGGGGTGCGGCACCGGCCATTGCCGATTTGCTTGCTGGGCATGTACAGGTCACAGTTGGCGTGGTCAACCAACTGCTTCCGCACATTCGCAGCGGCAGACTTCGCGCGCTTGGCGTGACCAGCCGAAACCGGCTCGCCGCAGCGCCAGAGGTACCTACGCTGGACGAAGCTGGCGTGAAGGGCTACGAAAGCGAAATCTGGCTGGGCCTCGCCGCACCTGCGGGCACGGCTCCCGCTGTCGTCAACTTAATAAACCAAGCAGTGCGCCGCGTCATGGCCATGCCCGATGTCGTCGAAAAGCTTAATGCTCAAGGCATTGACGTCCTGGTGAGCTCGCCCGAGCAGATGCGCCAGCGCAGCCTGGACGACCTCAAGCGGTGGACGGATGTCATCCGTAGCGCTGGCATCAAACTTGAGTGAAGCATGATGAAACCCGAGCAACTGTTGCCCAGCGCCGCCGAGGTTCGGCGGGACGTTCCCCTTCCTATCGCACCTGAGGCGACCGATCGCTATTGGGGTAGCGACGCCATCGCCGACATGCTGCGGGCCCTGGGCGTCCCGTATGTCCTGCTGAACCCCGGCGCAAGTTTCCGCGGACTGCATGACAGCATAGTCAATCACCTTGGCAATGCCAATCCACAGATGCTGCTAGTGCTCCATGAAGAGCACGCAGTGGCGATCGCCCACGGTTATACAAAGGTAACTGGCCAACCCTTGGCAGCGATCCTGCACAGCAACGTTGGCCTCATGCACGGCAGCATGGCGATTTTCGATGCCTGGGCTGATCGCGTGCCGATCCTTGTCCTCGGAGCAACGGGACCAGTGGACGCGGCGCGTCGCCGGCCTTGGATCGACTGGCTACATACCTCGCAAGATCAGGCCGCACTGGTGCGCTATTTTATAAAGTGGGATGCACAGCCCGCATCGGTCGCCGCAGCGCAAGAGGCTTTGCTGCGGGCATGGCGAATCGCGGATACCGCGCCACGGGGGCCGGTCTACGTGTGCTTCGACGCCGCCGTACAGGAGGCGCGTCTCCCCGAACGTCCGACGGTGCCCGATGTGGCACGCTACATGCCGCCGCGGCCGCCTGTGCCTGCTGCTGTGGATGTGGAGCGAATAGCCCAATGGCTACGTGAGGCGCAACGTCCGGTGATCCTCGCCGGGCGCGTATCGCGCTCGCAGTCCGGGTGGGAAGCTCGCGTTGCGCTGGCCGAACGGCTGGGCGCGCGCGTGCTGACCGACCTCAAGCTCGGCGCCGCCTTCCCGACCAGCCACGCCCTGCATGCGGCCCCCGCTGGCATGTTTCTCACGCCCGAAGGCGTGAAGACGCTGCGCGATGCGGACCTGGTGCTGAGCCTGGACTGGCTGGATCTGGCGGGCACCTTGCGTCAGGCCTGGGGCGATTCAGCTGTGGGCAGTCGCGTCGTGCAGGTCTCGGTGGACCACCACCTGCACAACGGCTGGAGCATGGACCATCAGGGGTTGCCGCCAGCCGATCTGTTCCTGGCGTGTGAGCCTGAGCCCGTGATTGATGCGTTGCTCGCCGCGCTTGCCGATCACCCTGGCGCACCGGTGGTGGCAGCGGTGCAGCGCTCAGCACCGGCGCCGCTTCCGATGGACGACAGCGCGTTGACGGTGCCGGCGGTGGCGGCCCTGTTGCGCGAGGCGACTCAAGGCCTTGCGGTGAGTCTGCTGCGCCTGCCCCTGAGCTGGGGTGGCGAGATGTGGGACTTCAAAGGTCCGCTCGACTTCCTGGGATACGACGGTGGCGGCGGTATCGGCTCGGGCCCCGGCATGGCCGTGGGCGGCGCGCTTGCCCTCAAGGGCACAGGGCGACTGCCCGTGGCAGTGATCGGCGACGGCGATTTCTTGATGGGCGCGACCGCGTTGTGGACGGCGGCAAACGCACGGCTCCCCTTGTTGATCATCGTCGTCAACAACCGATCCTTCTTCAACGACGAGCTGCACCAGGAGCGCGTTGCGCGCGAGCGGGGCCGCCCGGTCGACAACCGCTGGATTGGTCAGCGTATCGACGACCCTGCACCGGACCTCGCGCAGATGGCGCGCGCGCAGGGACTCATCGGCCATGGCCCGGTGAAGACCGCTGCAGCTTTGCGCACCGTTCTCCGGGAGGCAATTGAGGCCGTGCAACAGGGCGCGGGCGTGGTGTTGGATGTCTGGGTCCAGCCTGGCTACACCGCATCGATGAGCCAGACCATGACCCGTTCACATAGCCAGGACCATGAGTGACTTTCAAGAACGCCTGCGTGCCGCTGGGGTGAATCTCGCGACCAGTCCCGATCTCAGCGACTGGGTGGGTCAGGTGTTGCCGACGCAGAGCGGCCATTACTGGGGCGGTGACTGGCAACCTGCGCGCAGCCTGCGCGAGAGCATCAACCCCAGCACCGGCCAGCGGCTGGCCCGCTTTGCCTGGGGCACCGAAGAGGATGTGGACGCGGCCGTGGCCGCAGCCTCGCGTGCCTTCGCGGGCTGGGCCGCCACGCCGCCGCTGGAGCGCGCGCGCTGCCTGCGCAATGCGGCGGCGATCGTGCGGGCTCATGCGCTCGAGTTGGCGTTGCTGGACGCGGCGGATTGCGGCAATCCGGTCAAGGCCATGCAGATGGACGCCGAGATCGCGGCCACGCAGATCGAGTACTTCGCGGGTGTGGTGCTGGAGAACAAGGGTGAGACCTTGCCCACGGGCAACGGGTCGCTGAACTACACGCTTCGCGAGCCTCTGGGCGTGGTGGCGCGCATCTACCCGTTCAACCACCCCTTCATGTTCGCCGCCGGCAAGATGGCGGCACCGCTGGCCGCGGGCAACACCGTGGTGCTCAAGCCGCCAGAGCAGGCACCCCTGTCGACGCTACGGCTGATGGAGCTGCTGCACGGGGTCTTTCCGCCGGGCGTGCTCAATTGTGTTGTCGGTGGCCGCGAGGTGGGCGCAGCGTTGTCGGCCCATCCTGGGGTCGCGGCTGTTGGCCTGATCGGCAGCGTGGGAGCAGGCCAGGCCGTCGCTCGTGCCGCTGCGCAAGGCATGAAGAAGAGCCTGCTCGAACTGGGTGGCAAGAACGCCATGGTCATCTATCCCGACGCCGACTTCGACGCCGCAGTCGATGGCGCGGTGCGCGGCATGAACTTCACCTGGTGCGGCCAGTCCTGCGGTTCCACCAGCCGACTGCTCGTACACGAGAGCTTGCACGACCGCTTTGTCGAGGCGCTGGCGCATCTGCTAGCGGAGCGGCATAGGCCTGGCGTGGCCACGCACATGCAGACCACCATGGGTGCCATGGCGAGCGAGGCGCAGTATCAGCGCACTCTGGATTACATCGCCCACGGCCATTCCGATGGCGCCCAGCTGGTTTGCGGTGGGGGTCGGCCGGGCGATCTGGCCAGCGGCTTTTTCATCGAGCCAACGGTGTTTCAGGACGTCGAGGCCTCGCATCGTATCGCGCGTGAGGAGATCTTTGGCCCGGTACTCAGCGTCATGCGCTGGCGCGACGAGGACGCAATGTTCGACGTGGTCAACGGCCTGTCCTTCGGCCTGACGGCATCGTTCTGGACGCAAAACCTGATCTCCGCCCACCGGGCTGCGGCGCGCGTGCAGGCGGGATACGTCTGGATCAATGATTGCTCGATTCACATCCCGGGGGCACCCTTCGGTGGCTACAAGCTATCGGGTACAGGCCGAGAGGAGTGCCTGCAGGAGCTGCATGAGTTCAGCCAGATAAAGAACGTCAATGTATCGCTGCGCGGCGCGCCGCGCCTCTGAAGGAAATCGCCATGAGCGACCCGAACTCCGCTGTACCCGAGATTGCTACCACCAGCCAGGCTTGGCGCGACGCCATGGGGCGCCTGAACGTTGTCGATCGCCCTCACTTCTTCCAGCTCGCGGCCCGACTGCCAGTTGAGGGGCGTACCAACCAGGTCTTCGGTGCCACACCCCTGATGAACCTGGTCCTGAAAACCTATGCCAGCGGCGGCGAAAACGAACTTCACGCCCACACCAACGAAGACCACATGTTCGTGGTGCTGCAGGGCGCAGCCACCTTCTACGGTCCGCGTGGTGAGGAGCGGGTGGTTCGTCGGAATGGCGGAGTGGTACTGCCCAAAGGCGTGCTCTACCGATTCATTGCCCACGAGGAAGAGCCACTGGTGCTCTTGCGGGTGGGTGCAGTGCACTACCCAGAATCCGATCCTTTGGCCCGCATAGACCAACACGGCGCGCCCTTTGACGGCTACTCTGAACGCAACAAGGAGATGCCCTGCGTGCTGAGCGAGAACGACTGGTTCCGCTGAGGCGTCGCAGAAGTGTGCAGACGAATTCCCGAGTCGGAGTGCACCAGCAATGGCAAACGCTCCCCCGAGGAAAGTCGAACCTTTTTGACATGACATCCGACAGACATGTTGACATTGGCTACATGGTGGTAGATAAGCCATGCTTACGGTATCCCTGATTTTTTTGTCAACAAGAAAAAAGCCTACGGCGACAACGCCGTAGGCTTGTTTCTTTACAGTCTTAAAAAGGTGAATTTTAGAACGGAATGTCGTCGTCCATGTCGTCGAACCCGCTGGACGGCGCGGGTGCCGGTGCCCGCTGCGGTGCCGGGCGGGGCGCGGCTGCCGGTGGGCGAGCCATGGCTGGTGCCGCCGCACGCGGCGCATAGCCACCGCCGCCGCCTTCGTCCATGCCCTGGCCGCCCATGCCTTCGCGGCCGCCCAGCAGTTGCAACTCGGTCGCAATGATGTCCACCGTGTTTTTCTCGACGCCCGACTGGTCGGTGTACTTGCCGTACTTCAGGCGGCCTTCCACGTAGATCGGGCGGCCTTTCTTCACGTATTCACCAGCAATTTCCGCCAAACGGTCGTAAAACGTCACGCGGTGCCATTGGGTGTCTTCCACCGTTTCGCCGCTGTTGCGGTCTTTGCGACGGCTGGTGGTGGCCACGCTCACGTTGGCCACGGCCTGGCCCGAGGGCAGGTAACGGATCTCGGGGTCGCGGCCGCAGTTGCCGACGAGGATGACTTTGTTGACGGATGCCATGGCGTAAGGGGCCCTCTCTAGCGTTGTCTGAAAAGAACAGCGATTGTCCAACATTTGCCGGTCAGGGCCCAGCACCGCCCAGCCGGCCACGGGGCCTTTTACACTCTGCCCATGCCCCGCTCGTCACAGCCCGACTTTCTGGAAAACCTGCGCCACGAAGTGGTCAACGGCCGGCACTGGCTGGACCGGGTCGTGGTGATCGGTTTTGCGGTGCTGGCCGGTTTGGCGGTGGTGGTGTTCACCTGGCTGTACGACGCCGCGTTCGATCAGTTCAGCGACTTGCAAAGCCGCCATTGGTGGCTGCCCTTGTTGTGGACGCCGGCCGTCACCGCGCTGGTGGTGTGGCTGCTGCGGCGCTGGGCGCCGGGAGCGGCGGGTTCGGGCGTGCCGCAGACCTTGGTGGCGTTGGAGCCGGGCCTGCAGCGTGAACAGCGTCACCGCTTCATTTCGCTCAAGCTCTCGCTGGCCAAGGTGCTGGGGGTGTCGGGTGGGGTGTTGGCGGGCTTGTCCATCGGGCGCCAGGGACCGTCGGTGCAGGTGGCGGCGGGGGTGATGCACCACGCGCGACGCTACCTGTCGCCCAAAACGTCCATTTCCGATCGGGAGTTGTTGGTGGCCGGCGGCGCAGCCGGCATCGCGGCGGCGTTCAACACCCCCTTGGGCGGCATCGTGTTCGCGATCGAAGAGCTGTCGCGCCGGCTGGAGCAGCGCAGCAGCGGCCTGATGCTGGCGGCCATCGTGGTCTCGGGGCTGGTGTCGGTTTCGGTGTTCGGCAACCTGTCGTACTTTGGCCGGGTCAGCATCCAGGTGGTGTCGTGGGCCGACCTGTTCTGGCCTGGGTTGCTGATCGCGCTGACCTGTGGGTTGATGGGCGGTTTGCTGTCGCGCCTGATGCTGGTGTCCTTCACCGGTTTGCCAGACCGGGTGTGTGCTCTGCGCCGGGCCCACCCGGTGCGCTTTGCCGCCTTGTGCGGGCTGGGGGTGGCCATCATCGGCGTGGTGTCGGGCGGTGCCATCAACGGGGGTGGCCACCACCATGTGCGCGAATTGCTGGCGCTGGAGTCGCTGGAGGAACACACGCCGCTGCTGTTTTCCGGGTTGAAGTTCATCGCGTCGTGGTGGTCGGCCTGGTCGGGTGTGCCGGGCGGCATTTTTGGGCCCAGCCTGTCGCTGGGGGCCGGGGTGGGGGCCGACGTGGCCTGGCTGACCGATTCGCGCCAGGTGCAGGCGCTGATCGCGATCGGCATGGCGGGCTTTCTGGCGGCCGTCACGCAGACGCCCATCACCGCAATGATCATCGTGATGGAGATGACCGATGGTCACAACATGGTGCTGAGCTTGATGGGCAGTGCCCTGGTGGCCAGTCTGGTGTCGCGCATGATCAGCCGCCCGCTCTACAGCACCATGGCGGAGCTGATGTGGACGCAGGCTGTCCGAGTCAGCCCTGCGGCAGGCCCGACGACGGCGGTTGTACCGCCGGCTGCGCCACCGGACGCGGCACCCGCATCGGCCACGCCACCACCAGCCACACCAGGCTCAGGGCCGCACACGCCATGAACAGGCCGGTGCTGCCGGTGTGCCGCACCAGCCAGCCACCCGCCGCACCACCCACGAAGAAGCCGACCGACTGCAGCGTGTTGTACACCCCCAGCGCGGCGCCGCGGGCGTGGGTCGGGGCCAGGCGGGACGCCAGGCTGGGCTGGCTCGCCTCCAGCGTGTTGAAACCCAGGAAAAACAGGAACAACCCGATGCCCAGCACCGTCAGCGACGGCGTGTGCTGTGCGCTCCAGCCAAACGTCAGCTGCACCAGCACCAGCAGCCCGATGCAGAACAAAAACACCGCGCGCAGGTGGCCGCGCCGTTCCAGCCGGAACAGCACTCCGCCCATGACGACGAAGGAACCGATCAGCGCCAGCAGGTAGACCACCCAGTGCCGGTCGGCCGTCAGGCCCGCCTGCACCAGCAGCGCGGGCACCGCCATCCACATCGCCAGTTGCACCGCGTGCAGCACGAACACGCCCAGGTCCAGCCGCAGCAGGCCGGGGTGGCGCAGCACCTCGCGCAGGCCCTGGCGGCCAGCGTCGCGGTGCACGGTGGGCTCGGGTGGCACCACCCAGGCCACCACCGCCATGCCGGTCAGGGCCAGGCCGGCCGTCAGCCAGAACAGGCCCGACAGGCCAATCTGTGCCGCCAGCACCGGCGCCAGCACCAGCGACAGCGCAAACATCAGTGCGATGCTGATGCCCACCAGCGCCATCGCCTTGGTGCGCACTTCGTCACGTGTCACGTCCGCCAGAAAGGCGGTGATGGCGGCGGAAATGGCGCCTGCGCCTTGCAAGGCGCGGCCCAGTGTCAGCAGGTCCAGCGTGGGCGCCCAAGCCGCCACCGCGCTGCCGGCCACGAACAAGGCCAGCCCTGCCAGAATCACCCGTTTGCGGCCAAAACGGTCCGACGCCATGCCCAGCGGAATTTGCAGCAGCGCTTGTGTCAGGCCGTAAATGCCCATGGCCAGGCCCACGCGGGCCGGGTCGTCACCGCCGGGGTATTGGGCCGCCTCCAGCGCAAACACCGGCAACACCAGGAACAGCCCCAGCATGCGCAGCGCAAAGATGGCCGCCAGCGACACGCTGGCGCGCCGCTCGGCGGAGGTCATGTGGTGGGCGTTAGGCGGGGGCAGGGCAGAGGACACGCAGATACCGGCAGGGGGAACGCAAAGGCGTTATTGTCCCCCAAGCGCCGTCAGCCGTTGCTCAGCGCACTGCGATAGGCCCCACAGCCGATCAGCAGCTCGTCGTTCAGGCCCACCACGTACGACGACTTGGCGCGAATGGCGCCCGTCTGCAGGTTGATGATGTTGTACTCCACCCAGCCGCCGCCGCTGTCGGCGCGGTACCAGGCGTCGTGCAGCAGTTTGTCGGCGTCCAGGCCCGGGGCGTCGTGCAGGCGGGTGTTGGCGCGCGACTTGTCCATGCCCATGACGTGGTACTTGCCTTGGCGGTCGAACACGAAGATGTACAGGTCGCGGTCGATGAAGCTGCCGTTCTTGTCGTAGAAGTCGTCGCAGGCGCGGCTGTAACCCACCGCTTTGATGTGGTCCAGCGCACGCAACACCAGCCCGTAGGCTTCGTCGGCCGTGCCCTGGCGCAGCTTCATGTGCTTGACCGCAGAGTCCAGCTCGTCGGTGCGTTCCATCAGGCGCGCGGCGCGGTGGGTGGTGCGCTCCACCATGGCGGAGTTTTCGTAGGTGACCGAGTCCAGGTCGCCCACGGCCTGTACCACCTCCGACAGTGCGGCGCTTTGCGACGAGCTGGCCGAGGCCATGACCGAGATGCGCGAAGAAATGTCGCGGATGCCTTGCACCAGCCGGTCCATCACCTGGCTGACGGAGCCGATCTCGCTGACCGTGTTCTGCACCCGGCCGGTGGATTCGGCGATGAGCTGGCGCACTTCGCTGGCGGCCGACTGGCTGCGTTGCGCCAGGTTGCGCACCTCGGCCGCCACCACCGCAAAGCCCCGGCCCTGCTCGCCCGCACGGGCGGCTTCCACGGCAGCGTTCAGCGCCAGGATGTTGGTCTGGAAGGCGATGCTGTCGATGGTGCCGATGATCTCGGTCATCCGCTGCGAGGTGCTTTGCAGCGTGCCCATGCCCGCCATGGTCTGGTGCATCAGGGTGCCGGCCTCTTCGGTCTGTTGGTGAAGCTGACTGGACACCCGGCTCACGTCTTGCGCGGCGGCGGAGTTTTCGTTCACCGTTTCTGCCACCTGGCGCACGTTGGCGGTGGTTTCCTCCAGACTCGCGGCCTGCGACTGGGTGCGGCCCGAGAGCGATTGGCTGTCGTCCACCAGTTGTTTGCCCACGTGCCCCAGCACGGCGGCGGCACTGCGCACGTCGGCCACCAGTTCCGACAGCGAACTCAGCATGTTCTGGAATTTCTGGCCGATCATGGCCATTTCGTCGCGGCCGGGCAGGGCGACTTGCACCGTCAGGTCGCCACCCCGGGCCTGCTCCATGGCCTGGGCCAGGAAGTTCAATCCGCCCACGGTGGCGCGGTAGAACGCGATCATGCCGTAGGTCAACAGCAGCAGCACGGCGATGCCCAGGCCCACCACCCACCGGATGATCTGAAGGCTGTCCGCGGCGCGCGCTTCCAGCAGGCTGCGCAGTTGCTGGCTGGCGGCCCGGCCAAAGGCCACCTGGGCTTCAATCGCCTGGGTGCCGGCCGCGAAAAACTGCGCTGCATCGCCCATCAGCATGCCCGAGCCCAAGGTGGTGCCCGTCATGGCGGAGAAGGATTGCGCCCGTTCGGCCACCAGGCTCCAGCCCGCAGGCACCGGTTCACCCACCCGCTCCAGCGATTTCAGGCGGTCTTTCAACTGGTCCACCTGCGCGTCCAGCCGGGGTGCCATGCTGCCCACGCGCACCGCTTCGGTGATCGCTTGCGCGCTGGACGACGCATCGGGCAGCGCCAGCAGACCCGCCCCGGCCCCGCGGATCAGACCGGTGGTCTCCGTCAGGGGGATGATGCGCTCGACCACGATGTCCATCAGGTAGTACGAGTTGGCGACCGGGTCCAGCAGCAGTTGCGACACTTCGCCCGCCAGCACCGCCAGCTTGCGCAGGCGCTCGATCTGGGCGGTGTGTTCCACGAACACCACCTGCCGTTCGTCGGGCGTGGGGTTGCCGGTCAGCAAAGGCTGCAGCGTTTGTTTGACCGCAGCCCAGTCGCTGCTCAGTTGCAGTGCCGGGCGCTCCGCAATGAGACTGTTCAGCGCCGTGATCGCCTGCTGGAGCTGGGCGCGGGTCGCCTGGCGGCTCGCCTCGGCGGCGGCGTTGCCGGCCAACAGGCTGTTGGTTTGGCCACGGTGCGTCTGCGTGAGGATGACCACCTCCGTGAGCTGCTCCACCACGTCCAGGCCGTGCAGTTCGGACTGCACCGTGCGCCGTTCGGCCAGCAAACCGTTGACGAGGTACAGCGAGATCAGCACCATCGGGATGACCAGCACCGCTGCCATGGCCAGCATCTTCACGGTCATGGGCAGGCGCTGCATCAGCGCCACGGCGGGATCGAACAGACTGCGTCTGGTGGCGGGCATGGTTTGTCTCTCTCTGCGTCTGGGCGCGGTTCCGGGTCAGGCCAGGGCGGCGCGCATCTGGTCGATCACGGTCTTGTAATCGGGCTTGCCAAAAATCGCGCTGCCGGCCACAAAGGTATCGGCACCGGCGTCGGCCACTTGACGGATGTTGTCCACCTTGATGCCGCCGTCCACTTCCAGCCGGATGTCCTTGCCCGAGGCTTCGATGCGTTTGCGCGCCTGCTCGATCTTGCGCAGGGCGCTGTCGATGAAGCTCTGGCCGCCGAAACCGGGGTTGACCGACATGATCAGGATCAGGTCGAGGTCGTCGATCACCCAGTCCAGCACGTCCAGCGGTTGCGCGGGGTTGAAGGTCAGGCCGGCCTTGGCGCCCTTGGCCTTGATGGCCTGCACGCTGCGGTGCACGTGGGTGGAAGCATCGGGGTGGAAGCTGACCAGATCGGCGCCCGCGTCGATGAACGCGCTGGCCAGCGCATCCACCGGCTGGATCATCAGGTGCACGTCGATCGGCACCGGGGTGCCGTCCGGCTTTTTGGCGTGCGGTTTGACCGCCTGGCAGATCATCGGCCCGAAGGTCAGGTTGGGCACGTAGTGGTTGTCCATCACGTCGAAGTGGATCCAGTCGGCGCCGGCCGCGATGACGTTGCGGACTTCTTCGCCCAGGCGGGCGAAGTCGGCCGAGAGGATGGAGGGGGCGATGCGGTAGGTGGTCATGCGCTTGTGCGTTCGGGACGAAACAAATATAAGTGGCTGATTGTGCACAAATGTAAGCCCATTCCGACTCAGGGTAAGCGTGGGGGCGGCTAACATAGCCCCATGCCGCGACACCAGTTCACCTGCCACGCCGAGCCCGAGTACCAGCCTCAGCAGTCTTCCCCCGAGGAGGGTTTGTATGTTTTTGCCTACACCATCACCGTGCACAACAGCGGCGAGGTGGCAGCGCAGTTGATCGCCCGCCACTGGGACATTGAGGACGCCCAGGGCAACACCCAGGTGGTGGATGGCTTGGGCGCCGTGGGCCAGCAACCCTTGCTGCAGCCGGGCGAGGCTTTCCGCTACACCAGCAGCGTGCCGTTGCGCACGCCCATGGGCATCATGAGTGGTCACTATTTCTGCGTGGCGGTGGATGGTCACCGCTTCGAGGCGCCGGTGCCGCCGTTCGTGCTGCGCGCCGCCGGAGTGCCGGGCGCCCCCACGGTGCACTGAATGGCGCCATGACCGATTTGCCCCAGACGCCCGAAGCCTGGTTGCTGGCCCTGGACCCCGAGGCCGACCTGCCGCAGCGGCACCTGTGGTTGATTGGCGTCATCGCTTGGCTGCGCGGCCCCGAATCCGATGTGCCCGGCACCCTGCGCCGGTTCGACGAGTTGCTGGCCGCCGCCGAAGCCATCTCCGGCTGGCGCGAGCGCTGGTGGGCCTGGTGGGGCCGCTTCCGCAGCGAGGTGGACATTGCCCCCCTGCTGGCCGATGTGGGGTTCGCCTCCCGCCCGGTGTTCCTGACCGAGCTGGGCCACCGCCTGCGGCGCAAGTTGCTGCCGGCCTCGCCCGTCACCACCGACGTGACCGAGCTGTTCGGCCTGCTGTTTGCCGACCCGCTGGACGCGCGCTGGCTGCGCGCCCTGTCGCCCCGGCAACTGGAGCGGCTGGCGCTGTGGCTGACTCCGCAGACCGATGGCGAGCAGGCCTTGATGGATGCGCTGGCGTTTTGCGTGGGGCAGATCAGCGCGGCCGGCTTCTCGCCCGAGTTGCGGGTGCGCATGTCGGCCCAGGCGCGGGCCGGGCGCACTTTCCACGAGCTGCCGGTGGCGTTGGAGGCCTACCGCCAGGCGGTGCAGGTGGACGGGGTGCAGGGCGCCCAGGCCGAAGCGCGGGCGCAGCAACTGCGCCGCTTGCTGGACGAGTGCCGGCACGCCGCCTACACCGTGTACGCCCACCTGGAGGAGCACGGCATTTCGGTGGGCGTGGTGTTCCGGGTGCGGCAGTTGCGCGAGCGGGTGTTGCGCGCCAAGGCGTTGCTCGACGCCTTGCAGTCGCCCCAGCGGGCGCGGGCCACGGCCCAGTTGCTGGCCCAGTTGGTGCAGGTGGGGCGCGAGAGCCGCAGCATCCGCGCGCTGGTGGCCACCAGCACCCAGTTGACCGCCGCCCGGGTGGCCGAGCGCAGCGCCGAAACCGGCGAGCACTACATCACCCGCACCTGGCCCGAATACCGGGCCATGTTGGCCCGGGCCGCTGGCGGTGGGGCGGTGCTGGGCTTCACCACCTGGTTCAAGTTTTTGCTCGGCGGGCTGGCCCTGTCGGCGTTCTGGGGCGGCGTGGTGGCCGGCTTCAACTACGCGGCGGCGTTCGTGCTGATCCAGCTGTTGCACTTCACCGTGGCCACCAAGCAGCCCGCCATGACGGCACCTGCGATGGTGGCGCGCCTGAAGGAGTTGCACAGCCGCGAGTCGGTGCTGCGCTTCGTGGACGAGGTGGCGCACCTGTTCCGCTCGCAAGTCGCCGCGATCGCGGGCAACCTGCTGGCGGTGGCGCCCATGGTGTTGCTCATCAGCACCGCGCTGTGGTGGTGGACGGGCTCGCCCATGCTGACGCCCGAGAAGGCGCAACACGTGATCGAGGCGCACCATGTGCTGGGCCCGACCCTGCTGTTCGCGGCCGGCACCGGCGTGCTGCTGTTTGCCAGCAGCATCGTGGCGGGCTGGGTCGAGAACTGGTTCGTGTTGCACAAGCTGGACACCGCCATCGAGCACCACCCCTCATTCACCCGGCGCCTGGGCGCAGCCCGCGCGCGCCGCTGGGGTCAGGCGCTGCGCCAGCACATCTCGGGCCTGACGGCCAACATCTCGCTCGGCCTGATGCTGGGCGTGGTGCCGGCGGTGGCCGGGTTTTTCGGCCTGGCGTCTGAGGTGCGCCACGTCACCTTGGTGATGGGGCAAATGGTGGCGGCCGTGGCCACCCTGGGCTGGTCGGTGTTTGCCGAGGGCGGGTTCTGGGCGGCGGTGCTGGCCACCGCGCTGGTGGGGCCCATCAACCTGGCGGTGAGTTTTTACCTGGCGTTCCGCCTCGCCCTCAAGGCCCAGGGCGTGAGCGAGGTGAACCGCCAGCGCATCCAGGCCGCCATCCGCCACCGTTTGCGGCGCGCGCCCTGGAGCTTTTTGTGGCCGGTCAGCGACAAGGAGGCCGCCGAGGCCGATGCTGGGGCTGACATTCCCCCTGCCGACGAGGTGCCGCGTGGGTGAGTTCGACCTGATTGCCCGCTACTTCCAGCACCCCCTGGCGCGCGAAGGCGTGGTGCTGGGCAATGGCGACGACTGCGCGCTCCTGGCCCCGGCGCCAGGGATGGCGCTCGCGGTCTCGACCGACATGCTGGTCGAGGGCCGTCATTTCCTGTCCACCGTGGACCCGCAGGCCCTGGGCCACAAGGCCTTGGCGGTGAACCTGAGCGACCTGGCCGCGATGGGGGCCCGGCCCCTGGCCTGGACCCTGGCGCTGGCCTTGCCGCGCGCCGACGAGGCCTGGCTGGCCGGTTTTTCCCGTGGCCTGCTGGACCTGGCCGATGCCCACCGCTGCGCCCTGGTGGGCGGCGACACCACGGCGGGGCCGTTGAACCTGTGCTTGACGGTTTTTGGCGAGGTGCCGGCCGCGCAGGCGCCGCGCCGCTCGGCCGCCCAGGTGGGCGACGACATCTACGTCAGTGGTCAGTTGGGCGATGCCCGGCTGGCGCTGGAGGTGTTTCGGGGCCGCTGGTCGGCACCGGCCGACGTGTTTGAGCGGGCCCGGGCGCGCATGGAACGGCCCACGCCCCGGGTCGCCCTGGGGCTGGCTTTGCGTGGGCACATCCACGCCTGTGCCGACGTCAGCGACGGTTTGTTGGGCGACCTGGGCCACATCTTGCGCGCCTCCGGCGTGGCGGCCGAGCTGGCGGTGGACCGGCTGCTGGCCTCGCCCGCCGTGTCGGACGACGTGCGGCAACTGCCGCTCGGCCTGGCCTGGACCTGCGTGCTGGCCGGGGGCGACGATTACGAGCTGGTGTTCACGGCGCCCGCCAGCGCGCGCGAGGCGGTGGCCGCCGCGGCCTTGGCCGCCGACACGCCGGTGACGCGCATCGGCCAGGTGCGGGCGCCGGTGGGCGGGCGCTGCGCTGTCACCCTGTGCCAGGCCGATGGCCGGCCTGCGACCCTGCCAGCAGATGCGGCGTTGGGCAGCTTCGACCATTTCGCTTGAGCGAGCTGACACAATCACGCCCCATGACTGTGCCCACGACTGAACCGGATGCTTTGCGCGCTGCCGCCTCGGTGGTGCTGGTGCGCGATGGCGCGGCTGGCCTGGAAGTGCTGCTGCTGCGCCGGCACCAGGCGTCTGGCGTGTTGGGCGGGGTGTACGTGTTCCCCGGTGGCAAACTGGACGCGGCCGATGCCCAGGCCCACCCCGGCTGGCTGGACGCCACGCCCGACGCCTTGTGCCAGCGCCTGGGGGAGCCCGCCGCACAGACGGCCGCGCCGTTGGCCCAGGGCCTGTTCGTGGCCGCCTTGCGCGAAACCTTCGAGGAAGCGGGTGTGCTGCTCGCCGAGCCGTTGCCGGTCACCACAGAAGCCGGCACGCCCGGCGTGGCCTCCGCCACCGAAGCCTTGCCGCGCCTGCGCGCCGACTTGCATGCCGGCCACCCCTGGCCCACCGCTCTGGGGCGCTTGGGGTGGCGCTGGCGCACGGCGGCCTTGCAGCCCTGGTCGCGCTGGATCACGCCCACCAATCCCCCTGTGGGCACGCCCCGTTTCGACACCCGTTTTTTCCTGGCCCGCATGCCTGCCGGGCAAGAGGTGGAACACGACAACCACGAAGCCACCGAAGCCCTGTGGCTGACCCCGCGCGACGCCCTGGCCCGCAGCTGGGCCGGCGAGATCGGCTTGATCCCGCCGCAATTGATGGGGCTGGCCCAACTGGCCCGCCATGCCGACGTGGCCAGCGCCTGGGCCGAGGCCGAGGCGGCGGCCGCTTTGCGCCCACCGCCTTGCGTGCTGCCCACCACTTTCATGGCCGACGGGCACAAAGCCATGTGCTACCCCGGCGACCCGCTGCACCCGGTGGCCGAGCGGGCCTTGCCGGGCCCCACCCGGTTGCGGCTGGTGGGCCGGCGTTTCGAGCCTTTCGACGGCTTTGAGGGGTGGTTTCAATGAGCGCCACGCCACCACTCACCCACCCGACGGCGGGTTTCATGCTGTCGCGCCTGTCCCACCTGGTCGCGCTGGGGTTCGGCTCCGGCCTCAGCCGTCGCGCACCCGGCACGGTCGGCACGCTGTGGGGCTGGGCCGCGTTTCTGGTCATCGATGCCGTCTGGGCGCCGTCCGACGTGGTGTGGGCCACCCTGATCGGCGGTGGTTTGGTGCTGGGCTGGTGGGCCAGCGTGCGCACCGCCGAACGCTGTGGCGTGGCCGACCCGGGCTACATCGTCATCGACGAAATCGTGGCCTTCTGGCTGGTGCTGTGGTTGGCCATGCCGATGGGGTTGTGGGGGCAAGCGGTGGCGTTCGGCCTGTTCCGTTTTTTCGACGCTGCCAAACCTGGGCCGGTGGCCTGGGCCGACCGGGTGTTCAAAGGCACTGGCTGGCGCGGCGGCTGGGGCATCATGTTCGACGATCTGGTGGCCGCATTCTGCACCCTGCTGGTGATCGCGCTCTGGCGCTTTTGAACGCCCATCCGCAGACTCGACACCATGGACACCTGCACCCCCGACCTGCTGGCCTTGTGTGAACAAGTGGCGCTGGCGCTGCGCCAGCGTGGTTGGCAACTGGTCACCGCCGAAAG
>CAZSZN010000035.1:18041-19911 GCA_964610405.1 uncultured Macromonas sp.
TGCACCGGTGGCCTGATCGCGGCCACCTGCACTGGCTTGAGCGGCTCCAGCGACTGGCTGGACCGGGGTTACGTCACCTACTCCAACGCCGCCAAGACGGCGGATTTGGGTGTGCCCGCCGAGCTGCTGGCGCAGTGGGACGCGGTGAGCGAGCCGGTCGTCCGGGCCATGGCCGAAGGCGCGCTGCGCCACTCGCAGGCCCAGGTGGCGCTGGCGGTGACGGGTGTCGCCGGACCGACCGGCGGCAGCATCGACAAACCGGTGGGCACGGTCTGGCTGGGCTGGGCCACGCCGCAGGGGGTGATCGCGGAAGCCCAACACTTTGCCGGCGACCGCGATGCGGTGCGCCACGCCACGGTGCGCCACGCCTTGGCGGGCTTGTTGCGCCATTTGCCTACGGCCTGAAAAGGCCATAGCCATTTTGCAGGCCATGCGCCACAATTCTGAAATGGCAAAAACAACACCATTTCGGGGCGGCTTGGGGCCGAAGGTGCGAGGTGTGCACCGTTGGGGCGTGGCTTGGCTGACCGCGTTGGTGTTGACCGCCTTCATGAACAGCGTGGCTGCCCAGGCGCCTTCCACCGTGGTGCGCTATGGCGTTTACCAGAACGAGCCCAAAATCTTTGTCGGCCCCGATGGCGCACCGGCCGGTATTTTTGTCGATCTGTTGACTCAGATGGCAAAGCGCGAAGGCTGGGTGCTGCAGCCTGAGGTCTGTGAGTGGCAGGATTGCCTCGATGCGCTGGAAGCGGGTCTCATCGATCTCATGCCCGACGTGGCCTTCAGCGAGGCGCGGGCCCAGCGCTACGATTTCCACGAAACTGCCGCATTGCACAGTTGGTCGCAAATCTACACCCGTCGCGGTCAGCCGGTGGAGAGTGTGCAGAACTTGCAAGGTTTGCGCATCGCGGTGCTGGCCGGCTCAGTGCAGGAGCGCGTGCTCGGCCAGTTGTTGCCACAGTTCGGGGTAGAGGCGAAGTGGCTGTCCGTTTCGTCGTTTGACGACGCGTTCGCCGCCGTCGCGGACGGGCGGGCCGATGCGGCGGCGGTCAACCACTTGTATGGCAACCGCCACGCGGCCGATGCGGGTCTGACGGACTCGCCGGTGCAGTTCAACCCGGCCGCGTTGTACTTTGCGGCTGGCAAAGGGCGCCAGCCGCACCTGCTGCCCGTCATTGACCGTTACTTGCAGTCGTGGAAGGCCGATTCCGGCTCGGTGTACTTCGAGATTCTGCGCCGCTGGGGGGCCCCGGTGGCCACCGAGCCGGTCTCGCGCGAGGTCTGGTGGGTGGTGGGGGGGCTTTTGCTGCTGCTCGCGGCAGCTCTGCTGGGGCTGCGTTGGCTGCGGCGCGAAGTCGCCCTCAAAACCCGCCACCTCAAGGCCAGCGAAGAACGGCTCAACACCATCCTCGACAGCGTGGAGGCGGCCATCTTCATCAAAGACCCGCAGTTGCGCTACCAGTACGTGAACCGCAAGGTGGCCGACCTGTTCGGGCAGCCGCCCGAGGCCATCCTGGGCAAGACCGACGCGGACTTCTTTGACGCCGATTCGCTGTCCGTCATCAAAGCCGATGACCTGCCCGTGTTTCAGGAAGGCCGCACCGTGTCGGGCGAGGAACGCATCCGCGTCAAGGGCAGTGACCGCACCCGCACGTTCCTCACCGTCAAACTGCCGTTGCGCGAACCGGACGGCCGCATTTACGCCCTGTGCGGCATTTCCACCGACCTGACCGACTACCGAAAAATCCAGGCCGAAATCCACCAGCTGGCGTTCTACGACCCGTTGACGAACCTGCCCAACCGGCGCCTGATCCTGGACCGGTTGCACCAAGCGCTGGCCCTGTTTTCCCGCAACGAGCTGGATGGGGCG
>CAZSZN010000036.1:0-19560 GCA_964610405.1 uncultured Macromonas sp.
TGCACGTCTGATGGCCGAACGGAGAGTCCCCATGAATGCCCCCACCGATCCCCAGCACCTGAGCACCGCAGAACTGCAAGCGCTGGACAGCGCCCACTTCCTGCACCCGTTCACCGACCACAAGGGCCTGGCGGCCAAGGGTGCGCGCGTCATCACCCATGCCGACGGCATCTACGTGTGGGACAGCGAAGGAAAAAAAATCCTGGACGCGATGAGCGGCCTGTGGTGCGTCAACGCCGGTTACGGCCGGCGCGAACTGGCCGACGCCGCCCACGCCCAGATGATGAAGCTGCCCTTCTACAACAGCTTCTTCCAGACCACCAACGAGCCTGCGGTGCGGCTGGCGGCCAAGCTGGCGTCCCTGGCGCCGCGCATGGGCGACCGCGAGTTCAAGCACGTGTTCTTCAGCTCCAGCGGCAGCGAAAGCAACGACACCAACGTGCGCATGGCCCGCCGCTACTGGGACCTGATGGGCCAGCCGCAGCGTAAGGTCATCATCAGCCGGCACAACGCCTACCACGGCTCCACCATGGCCGGTGCTTCGCTGGGCGGCATGAGCGGCATGCACGCCCAGGGCGACTTACCTTTGCCCAACATGGTGCACATCGACCAGCCGTACGCGTTTGAGAAGGCCCTGCCCGGGGAAACGCCCGAGGCCTTTGGCGTGCGCGCGGCCCGTTGGCTGGAGGAAGAAATCCTGGCCATCGGCCCCGAGAAGGTGGCCGCCTTCATCGCCGAGCCGGTGCAGGGCGCGGGCGGCGTCATCATCCCGCCCGCCACCTATTGGCCCGAAATCCAGCGCATCGTCGACCAGTACGGCATCCTGCTCATCAGCGATGAGGTGATCTGCGCCTTCGGCCGCCTCGGCCACTGGTTTGCCTACGAGAAGTTCGGCTACAAGCCCGACCTGGTGACCTTTGCCAAGGCCGTCACCAGCGGCTACATCCCGCTGGGCGGCGTGATGGTGGGCAACCGCGTGGCCCAGGTGCTGATTGACAAGGGCGGCGAGTTCAACCACGGCTACACCTACAGCGGCCACCCGGTGGCGTGTGCGGTGGCGCTGGCCAACCTGGAGATCATGGAGCGCGAGAACCTGCCCGGGCGGGTGCGCGACGACATTGGCCCCTACCTGGCGCAGCGCTTTGCCGAACTGAAAGACCACCCGCTGGTGGGCGATGCCGAAACCTGCGGTTTCGTCGCCGGCTTGGTGTTGGTGCAGGACAAAGCCACCCGCCAGCCCTTCCCCGAGGAACTGGCGGTGGGCATGATCTGTCGGGGCCATTGCTTCGGCAACGGGCTCATCATGCGCGCGGTGGGCGACCGCATGATCATTGCGCCGCCGTTGACCATGACCCGGGCACAGATCGACGAACTGCTGGGATTGATTCGCCAGGCCCTGGATTTGACCCTGGCCGACTTGAAACAACGCGGAATTTGGTCGAATACCTGACTAGAATGGCCGCAGGTGCGGATATTGCTTCCCAAGGGCAACGTCCCATTTTCATTGGATTCATGAACCACTTTGGAGCATGCGCATGAACAAGAACTTGCTGGCCCTGGCCCTGTCCGCCGTTTTCCTGGTGGCGTGTGGCAAAAAAGAAGAACCCGTCGCTGCGGCCCCTGAAGCCCCGCCGGCCGCACCCGCCGAGGAAAAAGTCCTCAACATCTACAACTGGCCCGACTACATTCCCGAGGGCATGATCGCCGCCTTCGAGCAGGAAACCGGCATCAAGGTCAACTACGACACCTTCGAGACCAACGAAGCCCTGCACGCCAAGCTGGTGGCCGGCAATTCGGGTTACGACATCGTGGTGCCCGGCACCGTGTTCGCCAAGCCGCAAATCGAAGGCGGCCTGCTGCAAGCGCTGGACAAGTCCAAGATCCCCAACCTGGCCAACCTGGACCCCGAGTTCATGAAGACCATGGTCACGGCCGACCCGGACAACAAGCACCTGGTGCCGTGGGCCTGGGGCTTCACCACCGTGGGCATCAACAAGACCAAGGTTGAAAAAGCCCTGGGCAAGACCCCCATGCCTGAAAACGCCTGGGACCTGGTGTTCAACCCCACCTACACCAGCAAGCTGAAGTCCTGCGGCATTGCTTACCTGGATTCGCCGACCGAAATCATGCCGGTGGCGCTGCACTACATCGGTAAGAACGCCTACTCCAACGACCCGGCCGACTACGCCGCCGCCAACGAAATGCTGGCCAAGGTGCGCAAGGACATCCGCCTGTTCAGCTCCACCATGATCGACGACATCGCCGGCGGCAAGGCCTGCGTGGCCATCGGCTGGTCGGGTGACGTGAACATCGCGGCCGACCGCGCCAAGGAAAACGGCTCCAAGGACGTGATCGAAGCCTTGCTGCCCTCCACCGGCGCGCTGATCTTCATCGACGCCATCGGCATCACCAAAGACGCCAAGCACCCGAACAACGCGCACGCGTTCATCGACTTCTACCTGCGCGCCGAAAACGCGGCGGCCATGGCCAACGAGATGAGCTACCCCACCGGCAACAAGGCGGCGCTGGACAAGGTGAACCCCGAAATCGCGGGCAACAAGACCATCTTCGTGGAAAGCGGGTACATGGGCAAGATGATCCCGCCCAGCAGCTTCACCAACGAAGCGCGTGAAGCCCTGGCCACGGCCTACAACGCATTCAAGCAAGGCAAGTAAGTCCCAGCCGGCTTGATCCACCCCGGGGGCTGTTTGTACGACGCGTATGAACAGCCCCTGTTCTTTTTCCTGAGCACAAATACAAGGACCGACGATGGCTGATGCGGGCGCGAAAGAGGGCTACCTGGTCACGGAAAAGCTGGTCAAACGCTTTGACGAGGCGCTGGCCGTGGACGAGGTGTCGCTGTCCATCGGGCGTGGCGAGATTTTTGCCCTGCTGGGCAGTTCGGGCTGTGGCAAGTCCACCTTGCTGCGCATGCTGGCGGGGTTCGAGAAGCCCACCTCCGGGCGTATCTTGCTCGGGGGTCAGGACGTGGCCACGCTGCCGCCTTACGAGCGCCCGATCAACATGATGTTCCAGTCCTACGCGCTGTTTCCGCACCTGGACATTTGGGAGAACATCGCCTTTGGTCTCAAACGCGAAGGCCTGCCCAAGGCCGAGATCCAGCAACGCGTGGGAGAGATGCTGGACCTGGTGCAGTTGGGCCAGTACGCGAAACGCAAGCCGCACCAGCTCTCGGGCGGGCAGCAACAGCGCGTGGCGCTGGCGCGCAGCCTGGCCAAACGGCCCAAGCTGCTGTTGCTGGACGAACCGCTGGGCGCACTCGACAAGAAGCTGCGCGAGCAAACCCAGTTCGAGCTGGTCAACATCATCGAAAAAGTGGGTGTTACCGTGGTCATGGTCACCCACGATCAGGAAGAGGCCATGACCATGGCCAGCCGGATTGCCGTCATGAGCAAGGGCCGTGTGCTGCAAGTTGGCAGCCCGGAGGAGGTGTACGAACACCCGGCCAATCGCTTCGTGGCCGACTTCATCGGCAACGTCAACCTGTTCCAGGGCCAGCTCAGCACCGACGAGCCCGACCACTGCGCCGTCACCACCGCCATTGGCGAAATGCACGTGGGCCACGGCGTCAGTGGCGCGCTGAACATGCCCGTGGCGCTGGCGGTGCGGCCCGAGAAGATCGAGATCGCCAAAGAGCGCCCGGCTGGTGTGACCCATAACCTGTTCGCCGGCCGCGTCAAGGAAATCGCCTACTTCGGCTCCTACAACACCTACATCGTGGTCGCCAGCGACGGCACCAAGGTGAAGATCACCGAGGCCAACACCTCGCGCCACGACCTGTCGGACATCACCTGGGAGGACAACGTCTTTTTCTGGTGGCACGACAAGGCCGGCATCGTTCTTCGCGACTGACCCTGGGGGGACACGCACCATGGCCGCTCCCTTCTCCATGCCCGGCAAGCGCTTCGTCATCGGGGTGCCCTACGCCTGGCTGTTCGTCTTTTTCTTCCTGCCCTTCCTGATCCTGCTGTACATCAGCTTCGTGGACATGGGCAACGACATCCATCCCTTCAAGCCGCTGTGGGACCCGGAGACTGGCATCCTCAAGCTGAAGTACGAGAACTACGGCACCATTTTCCGCAGCGAAGGCGGCGCGCTGTTCGACACGCTCTACATCGAAGCCTACCTGCGCTCCATCTGGTACGCGCTGTGCACCGCACTGCTGTGCCTGGGGTTGGGTTACCCGTTCGCCTATTTCATCGCGCGTTCGCCGGCCAGCGTGCGCCCGGCGCTGCTGCTGATGGTGATGCTGCCGTTCTGGACCTCCTTCCTGCTGCGGGTGTACGCGTGGAAGGGCATCCTGGCCGACCAGGGGGTGGTCAACCAACTGCTCATGGGCCTGGGCGTGGTCAGCGAGCCGGTGCAGATGCTCTACACCAACGTCTCCATGCTGGTGGGCATGACCTACGTGTACCTGCCCTTCATGGTGCTGCCGCTGTACGCCAACCTGGTGAAGATGGACTTTCGTCTGCTGGAAGCCGCCTACGACCTGGGCGCTTCGCCGTTCCAGGCCTTCTGGCTCATCACGGTGCCGCTGTCCAAGGCCGGCATCATCGCCGGCTTCATGCTGGTGTTCATTCCGTCGCTGGGTGAATTCGTCATCCCGTCGCTGCTGGGCGGGCCCGAGAACCTGATGATCGGGCGCGTGGTGTGGGACGAAATGTTCACCAGCAACAACTGGCCGCGCGCCACGGCGCTGGCGGTGGTGATGATCGCGCTGATCGTGGTGCCGCTGTCGTTCTACTACCACTACAGTGGCAAACAGGCCGAAGGCCGCGCCTGAAGGAGCCGATGCGATGAAAACCCTGCTGGAAAAGCACTTTGGCAAGTTGTGGATGGCGCTGGTCTTTCTGTTCCTGTACCTGCCGCTGTTCTTCATGGTGCTGTTCTCGTTCAACAGCACCCGGCAGGACGCGAACTTCACTGGCTTCTCACTGCGCTGGTACGAGGCGCTGACGCGCGACACCAAGATCGTCGAGGGTTTTTGGCTGTCCATCCAGGTGGCGGCGGTGACCGGGGTGCTGTCGGCGGTGCTGGGCACCTTTGCGGCGTTCGTGCTGGTGCGCTACCGGCGCTTCATCGGGCGCACCGTGTTTTCCGGCATGGTGAATGCGCCGCTGGTCATGCCCGAGGTCATCATTGGCCTGTCGCTGCTGCTGCTGATGGTGGGGGCGCAAAACCTGTTCGGTTGGCCGCAGCGCGGCATGCTCACCATCATCCTGGGTCACACGCTGCTGGGCATGGCCTATGCCATGGTGGTGGTGCAAAGCCGGCTGATGGAGATGGACCGTTCCATCGAGGAAGCCGCGATGGACCTGGGTGCGCGGCCGCACCAGGTGTTTTTCCTGGTGACGTTGCCCAACATCTTCCAGGCCATCCTGGCGGCGTTTTTGCTGTCGTTCACCCTGTCGTTCGACGACGTGGTGATCTCCGAATTCCTGTCCGGCCCCGGGGTGAACACGCTGCCGCAGGTGATCTTCGGCTACGCGCGGCGCGGCATCAACCCCACCATCTACGCGGCGGCCACCATCCTGATCGTCACCGTCACGGTGGTCATCGTCAGCTACGCGGTGTGGGTGGCGCGCAGCACCCGCAAGCGCGAGCGCGAAATGGCGGCGGCGGCGCGGCAGGAGTTGAAGGCGCTGGGGGGCTGAGGGTGGCTCACTGACTGTTTGCCCATTCAGACAGCGTGCGGTGCAGGGCGTGAAAGCTTTTTGACTTGTTGCGTACGGGGTCCAAGTGTCGAGAAATTCGGCGTGCGCCATCTCGTTTGGAATATCCAGACAAGGCTTTTCGCAGTTCCTGGGATGGGCTGCCCAGTTCATCCGGCAATCTGTACTTGGCGCTGCGCGCATGTGACGCCAGTGCGGGTTTTTCATACGCCTTGGCGACAGCTTCCCAATCGCCCACAAAAAACGCTTCCAATTCCTTACAGGCGATGCGTACAACGGCCTCGTGCCGGCCGGCCACTAGGCACGACTCACGCAACTTGGCCTTTATGGTTTTGCAGTCTCTTTAAAGCGTGAATTTGCCAGCGACAGCGGCACTGAGCTTAATGCTGTTCTGCCTAAGATGAGTCCGCTAAATCCGCAATACCTTGTTAAAAAACAAAGCGTTTTCCAGAAGATTGCTGCTTTTGTGGAAAAGTTCAAAGGAGTTGGAGGCTCTGTCTAAAGTGTAACGGCTCCTCGCTGTTGCCGCAAAGTGGTCGCCTTCGTTGCTGCCTTTCGGCGGTACCATGGGTCCAATTGCCCCTTCCTGCCCGGAGCTGACCCATGACGACCCACACCCTCCCCACCTTCGACGGCCGCGCCTTCATCAACGGCCAACGCGTGGCTGCCCGCAGCGGTACCGTGTTTGACTGCATCTCCCCGGTCGATGGCCGGGTGTTGACCCAGGTGGCGCGCGGTGCCGAAGCCGACGTGGACGCCGCCGTGCAGGCCGCACGCGCCGCGTTCGAGGACCGCCGCTGGGCTGGCAAACCGCCCGCCGCGCGCAAGCGCATCCTCATTAAGTTCGCGGAATTGATCCAGGCCCACGGCGACGAACTGGCGCTGACCGAAACCCTGGACATGGGCAAGCCGGTCAAGTACGCCAAGGGCGTGGACGTGCACAGCGCGGCCAACTGCATCCGCTGGTACGGCGAGGCGGTGGACAAGGTGTACGACGAGATCGCCCCCACGGCCGACACGGCGCTGGCGCTCATCACCCGCGAGCCGGTGGGTGTGGTGGGTGTCATCGTGCCGTGGAACTACCCGATGATCATGGCCGCGTGGAAGATCGCGCCGGCGCTGGCGGCGGGCAATTCGGTGGTGCTCAAACCGAGCGAAAAATCCCCGCTGACCGCGCTGCGCCTGGCCGAACTGGCGCTGGAAGCCGGCATCCCGGCCGGCGTGTTCAACGTGGTGCCCGGCTACGGCCCCGACGCGGGCAGCCCGCTGGCGCTGCACATGGACGTGGACTGCATTGCCTTCACCGGCAGCACGCGCGTGGGCAAGCAGATTCATGTGATGGCGGGGCAAAGCAACCTCAAGCGCGCCTGGACGGAGCTGGGCGGCAAGTCGCCCAACATCGTCTTTGCCGATTGCCCCGACCTGGACCGCGCGGTGGACGCGGCCATCGGCAGCATCTTCTTCAACCAGGGCGAAAGCTGCAACGCGCCGTCGCGCCTGTTCGTGGAAGCGTCCATCAAGGAGGCCTTCCTGGAAAAGGCCCTGGCCAAGGTGCCCGCCTACCAGCCTGCCAATCCGCTGGACAAAAACACCGTGATGGGCGCGCTGGTCGACACCACCCAGCTCAACACCGTGATGCGCTACATCGAATCCGGCAAGGCCGAAGGCGCCAAGCTGCTGGCCGGGGGTGAAACGGTGGAGCCCGTGGCGGGTGGCTGCTATGTGCAGCCCACCATTTTTGACGGGGTGAACAACACCATGACGATCGCCCGTGAGGAAATCTTCGGCCCGGTGTTGAGCGTATTGAGCTTCACCGATGCGGCCGACGTGGTGCGCCAGGCCAACAGCAGCGTCTACGGCCTGCAGGCGGCGGTGTGGACGCGCGACATCAACAAGGCCCACGGCGTGGCGCGGGCCCTGCGCGCCGGCACGGTGCACGTGAACCAGTACGACGAAGACGACATCACCGTGCCGTTTGGCGGCTTCAAGCAGAGCGGGGTGGGGCGCGACAAGTCGCTGCACGCTTTCGACAAGTACACCGAAACCAAAACCACTTGGATCCGCATCGACAGTCCGATATGATAGAAGTATGAATCACCCCGAGCCCAGCGCTGTTGCCGACTGGGACCTCTCAGCGGAGGAAGCGTTGCACCGCCGGCGCGTGCGGCGCATGTTGCTGGCTGGCGGCTCGGTGATGATGGTGGCGGCCCTGTGGTGGGGCACCTATTTCGGGTCGCAGGGGTGGTGGTGGCTGGTCGTTTCCGACGTGCTGATCTTCACCGCCGGCGCAGCGGTGGCGGTGCTGGCTTGGCGGCGGCGTTTGCGCCCGGCGGCGCTGATCATCCTGCCCGTGGTGTTGACGGTGCTGGTGTTGCAGTCCCTGTTGCTGGACGTGCCTTCCGCCGCTGCGCCGCGCTCGGTCCATTTGTACCTGTTGCCGCTGGCGGTGTTTGCGCTGGTGGCGTTTCGCCACGACAAGCCCTGGCTGGCGCGTGGTGCGCCGTTGCTGTGCCTGGGGCTGTTCATGGTGTTCTCAGCCACCCAGGCCGGCTGGGGTGGCCCGTTCCAGTTGCCCGATGATTTGCGCGTCTGGGGCAGTTGGATCAACGCGGTGCTGGCGGTGTCCACCCTGTTCGCCATGCTGTACATCTTGCAGACCGATGCGTCGCCGTTGACCGCGCGTCAGATCGAACTGCGCAAGGCGCTGGACCGCGGCCAGATGGTGTTGCACTACCAGCCGCAGGTGGATGCCGAACGCGGCGTGGTGGGCGCCGAGGCCTTGGTGCGCTGGCGCCACCCCACGCGCGGGCTGGTCATGCCGGGGGAGTTCATTCCGCTGGCCGAGCGCACCGGTTTGATTCTGCCGCTGGGCGACTGGGTGTTGGTTGAGGCCTGCCGCCAGCTGGCGCTGTGGACGCGCGACCCGGCGCTGGCGCCGCTGGTGCTGTCGGTCAACGTCAGTGCGGCGCAGTTGCACCAGGCCGATTTTGTGCCTCGGGTGATCGACACGCTGAACGCGGCTGGCGTGGTACCCAACCGTTTGCGCCTGGAGCTGACCGAAAGCGTGCTGGTGCAGGACGTGCAGACCATCGCCGACAAGCTGGCCGAACTCAAGGCCCACGGCGTCACGCTGTCACTGGACGATTTCGGCACCGGTTTTTCGTCGCTCAGCTACCTCAAGCGCCTGCCGCTGGACGAACTCAAGATCGACAAAAGCTTTGTGCAGGACCTGCTGGAGGACGAAAGCGACGTGGCCATCGTCGGCTCCATGCTGGCGCTGGGCCGCAGCCTGGGCCTGAAGGTGATTGCCGAGGGGGTGGAAACCGAGGCGCAGTGGCGCTACCTGCGCGACCACGGTTGCCACCTGTTCCAGGGCTATTGGTTCTCGCCCCCGCTGGCGCTGGAGGCGTTCGAGACGTTTGTGCGCGAGCCCAAGGCGCCCGCGTTCGACCTCACCATCACCATCGACGTGGTTCAGGCCAGCGCGGGGTAGTCGGTGTAGCCCTTTTCGTTGTCGCGCCCGCCACCGTAGAAGGTGTTGCGGTCGGGCTGGTTGAACGGGCCGCCTTGGCGCAGCCGGCGCGTCAGGTCCGGGTTGGCGATGAAGCCTTTGCCAAACGCCACCAGGTCGGCACCGCTGTCCAGCGCGGTTTGCACCAGCGCGGCGTCGTAGCCGTTGTTCACCATCCAGGCGCCTCGGCCGCCCGCGTCGCGGTAGGCGCGCAGCAGGGCAGCGTAGTCGAACGGATGCGGGCCTTGCTGGTGGTCGCGCGGGCCGCCGGTCTGCCCTTCCACGATGTGCAGGTAGGCCAGGCCCAGCGGGGCCAGCGCCCGCACCACGTGCTCGAACAGCGGCTGCGGCGCGTCGTCCTGTGCGTCGTTGGCGGCCGTCACCGGCGACAGGCGCACGCCCACCCGGTCGGCACCGATTTCGTCGCACACCGCCTGCATCACCTCCAGCAGCAGGCGGGCCCGGTTTTCGATCGAACCGCCGTAGGCGTCGGTCCGGTGGTTGCTGCCCCGGCGCAGGAACTGGTCCAGCAGGTAGCCGTTGGCACCGTGGATTTCAATGCCGTCAAACCCCGCGTGGATGGCGCGGCGCGCGGCCTGCCGGTAGGTGTCCACCAGGCCTGGCAGTTCGTCCAGCCGCAGCGCGCGCGGCTCGGACGTGTCCACGAAGGTGCCCACTTTTTGGCCGTTCTCCTCGGTGAAGATGTAGGTTTTGGTGTTGGCCCGCACCGCCGAGGGGGCCACCGGGGCTTGGCCGCCCGGCTGCAGGCTGGTGTGCGACACCCGGCCCACGTGCCACAGTTGCACCACGATGTGGCCGCCCACGGCGTGCACCGCGTCGGTCACGGCTTTCCAGGCGCGTTCCTGCTCGTCGGTGTGCAGGCCGGGGGTGTCGGCGTAACCGTGGCCTTCAGGACAGATCGGCGTGGCCTCGGTGATGATCAGGCCGGCGCCATGTTCGGGGTGGGCGCGCTGGGCGTAGTAGGTGGCCATCAAGGGCGTGGGCACCTGGCCCGGGGCGCGGTTGCGGGTCAACGGAGCCATCACGCTGCGGTTGGGCAGCGACCAGGCACCGACTTGGACAGGATCGAAAAGGGAAGGCGTGTTCATGGTTGCAGATGATAGGCGGACCAGCCCCACGCTGTTCCGGCGTGGGGTCAAGCCCTCTTGCATAATCCGGCATCCGGCCCACACCGCTCCATGACCGACGCCTTCACCCCACCCACGCCCACCGTGCGCCCTTGGTTGCGCCGTTTGGCCCCACTGCCGCTGCCGGTGTTCCGGTCTGCGGGTTGGCTGTTGGGCGCGGTGTTGTACCTGGGCGCGGCGCGGCGGCGGCGCATCGTGGCGCAGAACCTGGCCTTGTGTTTCCCGGACACACCGGTCGCCACCCGCCGGCGCTGGACCTGGGACACCTTCAAGCACTTTGGCCAGACCTTCGTGGACCGCGTCTGGCTGTGGCATGGCGCGCCCGACATCACCCGCTCGCGCGTGACGCTGCATGGGCTGGAGCATCTGCCGACTGGGGGCGTGCTGTGTTTTGCCCCCCATTTTTTTGGCCTGGACGCCGCCTGGAGCCGCCTGACGCTGGACAGCGAGCGCCCCTGGTGGACCCTGTACATGCCGCAGGCGCACGACGGCATGGACGCCTGGGTGGAGGTGGGGCGGCAACGCCACGCCAGCGCCCACCTGGTGGCCCGGCACGAGGGCATGCGGCCTTTGCTGAAGGCGTTGCGCGCCGGCGCGGCGGTGTATTTGTTGCCCGACATGGACCTGGGCGCCGACCACTCGGTGTTCGTGCCGTTCTTTGGTGTCACGGCGGCCACGGTGCCCACGCTGGCGCGCATGGCGCAATCGGCGCGCGTGCCGGTGGTGCCGGTGGTCACCCGGCTGGTGCCCGGCGGCTACCAGGTCGAGGTGCTGCCGCCCTGGACGGGTTACCCCTCCGGCGACGACATGGCCGACGCCCGGCAGATGAACCAGCAGCTCGAAGCCTGGATCCGAACCATGCCGGGCCAGTACCACTGGCTGCATCGGCGCTTCAAAACCCGCCCGCCCGGCGAGCCCACGCTCTACCGCGACGGCGTGTGACGCTCGCTCACTGCTTGGGGGCGCAGGTGTTCCAGCCAAAGATGGCGTAAGGCGGGCACCAGCCCACCAGGCCGGTCAGCAGCGGCAGCGCGCCGATGTAGCCCCACAGGCCCACGGTGCCCGTGGCCGCCAACGCGATCAGCACCAAACCCACCACGATCCGCAACACGCGGTCTATGCTGCCAACGTTCTTGGTCATCTTCACTCCTGAAAGCAAGTGCGCGAGGCACGGTCTCTGCATTGGACACCGTGGCCCGTGTGCTGGCAAGGGGAGGCCGAACCTGGGGGCATGCGTCGGTACCGGCCCGACCGTGCAGAAAGTCGGGAACTTTCTGGTTATGGCGCAATCATTTTGTTTCTTGTAGGCGTTTAAGTTCAAATAATTTGAACGACATCGACAAGCCATCCGCACTTTGCCACCCACCACCTTTTCTACACTGCCGGCATGTCTACACATACTCTGCCCTCTGGCGTCGGCCGTTACCACCCGGTGGCCGTGGCGTTGCACTGGTTGCTGGCCCTGGCGCTGGTGGGTTTGTTCGTGGTCGGCCTGTACATGGTCAGCCTGCCGTTTTCGCCGCAGCGCCTGAAGCTGTACAACTGGCACAAGTGGGCCGGCGTGCTGGTGCTGAGTGCGTCGCTGTTGCGCCTGTTGTGGCGTTTGTGGCGTCAACCGCCGCCGTTGCCCCACCCGGTGGCGCAGGCCATGCCGGCTTGGCAACGTTGGGCCCACCAGGGCACCCACCACGCGCTGTACCTGTTGTTCTTTGCGGTGCCCCTGCTGGGCTGGGCCTACAGTTCGGCGGCGGGATTCTCCATCGTGCTGTTTGGCGTGCTGCCCTTGCCCGATTTCGTGCCGGTCAGCCCCGAGCTGGCCGAAGCCATCAAACCCTGGCACGGCTGGGCCGCTTACGGCATGGCGGGGCTGGTGCTGCTGCACGTGGGCGGGGCCCTCAAGCACGCATTGATCGACCGCGATGGCTTGCTGTCCCGCATGACGCTGGCGCGCGGTTGAATTTCTCGTTTCACTTCTCAGGAATGTTTCACATGAAACCCACCCATGGTTGGGCGCTGGCTGCTTTGGCGGGCGCTTTGTTCAGCACCTCGGTCGCCGCGCAACAGAAAGTTGTGCCGGCGCAAAGCGAAATCGTGTTCGTCAGCCGCCAGATGGGCGTGCCGGTGGAAGGGCGCTTCCGCACCTTCGACGCCAAGGTGGCGTTCGATCCGGCCAAGCCCGCCACCAGCCAGATCGCGTTCACCGTGGACGTGGCCAGCGCCACCCTGGGGGTGCGCGAGTCTGACGCCGAGTTGCCCAAGCCGGCCTGGTTCAACACCGCGCGCTTCCCTCAAGCCACTTTTCAGTCCAGCGCCGTCAAGGCCCTCGGAGCGGGCAAGTTCGAGGTGGCCGGCAAGCTCACCATCAAGGGCGCCAGCAGCGATGTGGTGGTGCCCGTCACCCTGGCCCAGCCCGCCGGCCCGTCGGGCGTGACCACCGCCACCGGCAGCTTCCCCATCAAGCGCCTGACTTTCAAGATCGGCGAAAACGAATGGGCCGACACCTCGATGGTGGCGGACGAAGTGCAGGTGCGTTTCAAGATCGCCCTGACCGGCGTCGGCAAGCTTTGATTTTTCTTTCTGTTCCAACCTCACCACACGGAGTTTTTTGACCATGCGCAACACCCTGGCTGCGGCCGCTCTGGCCACCCTCACCCTTGGCGCCGCTCACGCGGCCGACTACGCCATCGACCCGACCCACACTTTCGTGACGTTCGAGATCGGCCACTTCGGCACCTCCACCAACCGCGGCCGTTTTGACAAGAAAGAGGGCACCATCCAGTTCGACCGCGCCGCCAAGGCCGGCAAGGTGGACATCAGCATCGACATCGCTTCCATCAACACCGGCACGGCCGCTTTCGACAAGCACCTGCAAAGCGCCGACCTGTTCGACGCGGCCAAGCACCCCAAGGCCCGTTTCGTGTCCGACAAGCTGGTGTTCAACGGCGACAAGGTGGCCGAAGTGCAGGGCCAGCTGACGTTGCTGGGCAAGACCCAGCCGGTGACGCTGAAGGCCAGCCAGTTCAACTGCTACGAGAATCCGATGCTCAAGCGTGAAGTGTGCGGTGGCGACTTCGAGACCACCATCGACCGCACCGCCTTCGGCATGAACTACGGCGTGGATTGGGGCTTCCCCAAGAACGTGCGCCTGGTGATCCAGGCCGAAGCCGTCAAGCAGTAATTCGGCGGTGTGCCTTGCGCGTTCAGGCGCGCAGGGCCGCGTCCAGGCGGTCCACGACTTCGGCCCAGTCCGCGTCGTCCGCCCACTCCTCGCGCAGCAAAGCCGCCTGCGCGGGGGTCCAGAACGGGGCATCGGCCAGGCAGATGTGACCCGGTAATGGGCGGTGCACCTGCAGGAAGGCGGCCACATGGTCGTCGTCCGATGGCAGGCCGAGTTGCTTGAACAGTTCTGAAAAACGGTGAAAGTTCGGTTCCATGTCGGGGCTCCGGCTGGCTCGCGTGGTCTTGGTGCAGATTGTGGCGCCGGATGGCGTTCAGGTCAAAGCCGGGCCAGCAGGGCGGCGAAGCCGGGGTAGTTGGCCGGCGTCAGACCGTATTTGCGGGTGGCTTTGCCGTGCTTGCGGCCGCTGCGCAGTCCGTCCAGAAACGCCGGACCGTCCGTGACCTGGCTGCCACCGACCAAGGTCACGCCCCGCGCGAACAGCGCATCGGGCAACATGCCTGCGCCAGGGCCAATCATCGCAAACAGCTTGGCCGAGCGGCAGCGGGCCAGCATCGCATCCAGCGTGTCGTTCAGCAGCACGGTGCTGGTGGACAGCACCTTCTGGCAATCCCGCAGTTCGTTGGCGTCCAGCGTGACGCGGTAGCCCGGGTGTTCCATGGCCAGGGCCGGGTTCAGCTCCGCCACCGTCAGGCGCGCGCCGTGGCGGGTCACGGCGTCCACCAGCGGCGGGAACAGCCCGATCATGCCGATGTGCTCATGCGGTTGGGGGTCCAGGCCGCCGATGGCGTCGGTGCTGCTGGGTGGTTCGTAGCCGGCACGGCGGAACAGGCTCTGGCTCAGGGCGTTGGCAGCGGCAAAGCCCACGGTGCGCGCGGCGCCATGGCCGCTGGCGTACTGGCGCGCCAGGGTCAGTGCGTCGGCGCCGGTCAGGTGGTGGTGTCCGTGCTCGGCCTGCAAGCGGGCCAGGGTGTCGTCCAGCAGCACGTACGACAAGCCAATCGCGCCATCGTCCAGCTCCACCGCGCAGAATTCCCCCAGGTTGTCGCGGCGGGCCGGCTGTGGCGGCAAGTGCAGCGCGCGCACCCGGGGCAGGCGCATCCATTCGGCGAGGGCTTCGATCTGGTCGATGTACGCGTCGGCAAACTTCACGTCGGTGTCTCCTCGGTCCGGTTGGGGTCCGCCGCCAGAGCAGCCAGCCGGGGCATCTCAGGGGGCGGTGAGGTGCTCCAGCCGGGTCAGCCATTGCAGGGCGTGTGCCTGGCTGTCACCGCACATGTCGGCCGAGGGCAGAAGCCCCTGGCACACGGCGGGTCGTTCAGGCTGCCCGAAGATGCGACACAAGTGGTTTTCTGTCAACTGCACGCACCGGACCCCGGCCGGTTTGCCCAAAGGCATGCCGGGTATCGGGCTGCTGATGGACGGAGCGGTGCAGCAGGCGCCGCAGTCCGGTCGGCATTGCATCAGGCGTGCAGCCGGTGTGCGGCCCACAGCACCTGTTGCACCACGTTGCGCACGGCCAGTTGCGGGGCTTCCTGGGCGAGGTGGCCTTGGTCGTCAAACGCTTCGCTGGCCTTGGCCAGGGCAAATTGTTGTGGCGCGACCCAGCATTGCAACTGCCGCAGCAACGGTGCCAGGTGAGACAGGCTGCGCAGCCCGCCCAAGGCGCCCGGGGAGGCCGACAGCAAGCCCACCACTTTGCCTTGAAACGGTTTGGTGCCGCTGGACCAGACCGGGTCGCCTTTGATCGGGCTGGACACCCAGTCGATGGTGTTTTTGAGCAAGGCGGTGTAGCTGCCGTTGTACTCGGGTGAGCACACCACCCAGGCCGGGTGGGCGTGGAAGATTTCCTTCAGGCGGACCACGTCGCGCGGGGTGCCCCGGGCTTCAAGGTCGGCGTTGTACAGCGGCACATCGAAGTCGCCCAACTCCAGGGCGGTGACTTGCGCGCCTTGGGCGGTGGCGATGTGGGCCACATTGGTGGCGAGTTTGCGGTTCCAGGAGCCAGCGCGGGTGCTGCCGGCGAACACGAGCAAGGGAAGGGATGTGGTCATGCCCCGATTCTGGCATTGGTCGCCAGGGGGCGTGGGATGGACCGAGATGACCGGCAGGCGCCTCTGGGCTTTGGGCCGTTGACGACCCGGGGTGCAGGCCAGCGGGCTTGGTGGGACAATATTGGGTCTTGCACCGGCATGTGGCCGGTGGCGTTGTTTCACGTGAAACAGCCTTCGTACGTCGGGTGGCCCTGTGGGCAACCCTGGAGCTTTTCGATGTTGTACCCCCAGGAATTTGATGTGATTGTTGTCGGTGGCGGCCATGCCGGGACCGAGGCTGCCTTGGCCGCTGCGCGCATGGGCTGCCAAACCCTGCTGTTGACCCACAACATCGAAACGCTGGGGCAGATGAGTTGCAACCCGTCGATCGGTGGCATTGGCAAGGGGCACCTGGTGAAAGAGGTGGATGCCCTGGGGGGTGCGATGGCGCTGGCCACGGACGAGGGCGGCATCCAGTTCCGTATCCTCAACAGCAGCAAGGGCCCGGCCGTGCGTGCCACCCGGGCCCAGGCCGACCGCATTCTGTACAAGGCTGCGATTCGGCGCATGCTGGAAAACCAGCCCAACCTGACCCTGTTTCAGCAGGCGGTGGACGACCTAATGGTGGAGGGCGACCGGGTGGTGGGTGCGGTGACGCAGGTGGGCATCCGCTTTCGCGCGCGTGCGGTGGTGCTGACGGCCGGCACTTTCCTCGACGGAAAAATCCACGTCGGCCTGGAAAATCATTCGGGGGGGCGCGCGGGCGACCCGCCGGCCGTGAGCCTGTCGGCCCGGTTGAAGGAGTTGAAACTGCCGCAGGGTCGCCTGAAAACCGGTACCCCGCCCAGGCTGGACGGCCGAACGATCGACTTTTCACAGTGCAGCGAACAGCCCGGCGATGGCATGCCGGGCTCGGACACGGCCGACCGCCCGATTCCGGTGTTCAGCTTCATGGGTCGCACGGAGATGCACCCACAGCAAATGCCGTGCTGGATCACCCAGACCAACGAGCGCACGCACGAGATCATCCGCTCCGGCTTCGACCGCAGCCCGATGTTCACCGGCAAGATCGAAGGGGTGGGGCCGCGTTACTGCCCCAGCGTCGAAGACAAGATCAACCGCTTTGCGGACAAGGACAGCCACCAGATTTTCCTGGAGCCCGAAGGGCTGACCACCCATGAGTTCTATCCCAACGGTATTTCCACCAGCCTGCCGTTCGACATCCAGTACGCGCTGGTGCGCTCCATCAAGGGGTTGGAGAACGCACACATTCTGCGTCCGGGCTATGCGATCGAATACGACTATTTCGATCCGCGCGAGTTGAAAAGCAGCTTCGAGACCAAGCAGATCAACGGCCTGTTCTTTGCCGGGCAGATCAACGGCACCACCGGCTACGAGGAGGCGGCGGCCCAGGGACTGTTCGCCGGCATCAACGCTGCCCTGCAAGTGCGGGGTCAAGTGCCGTGGTTGCCGCGCCGCGACGAAGCGTACCTGGGTGTGTTGGTGGATGACCTGATTACCAAAGGCGTGACCGAGCCCTACCGCATGTTCACCAGCCGGGCCGAGTTCCGCCTGCAACTGCGCGAGGACAACGCCGACATGCGCCTGACCGAGCAGGGGCGCCAGATGGGGCTGGTGGACGATGTCCGCTGGGATGCATTCAACCGCAAGCGCGACGCGGTTTCACGTGAAACAGAACGTTTGAAATCGACCTGGGTCAACCCGAGAACCTTGTCGGCCGACGAGGCGGTGCGGGTGTTGGGCAAAGGTATCGACCACGAGTACAACCTGTTCGACCTGCTGCGTCGGCCCGGGGTGGCGTACGACGCGCTGATGTCGGTGGAGGCGGGGCGGTTCGCGCCCAAAGACGTTTCACGTGAAACCTTGGCCGACTTGTACGAGCCCGTGGTGGAGCAGGTGGAGATTGCGGCCAAGTATTCGGGCTACATCGACCGCCAGCGCGACGAGGTGGAGCGCGCCGCCTACTACGAGCACCTGCGCCTGCCCCTGGACCTGGACTACACGCAGGTGTCGGCGTTGAGCTTTGAGGCGCGACAGAAGCTGCAGAAGCACCGGCCCGAGACCTTGGGTCAGGCTTCCCGCATTTCCGGCATCACACCGGCCACCGTGTCGCTGCTGCTGATCCATCTGAAGCGGGGCAAGTTCAAAGGCTTTGCCCAACTGCCTGAGGCAGACTCCGGGGTGCCCGCATGACGCACCCGCTGGAAGTTGGCCTGCGCGATGGCGTGCAGGCCCTGGGCCTGACTTTGCCCGATGAGCAGGTGCACACCTTGCTGGCCTATCTGGACTGGGTGGCCAAGTGGAACCGCGTCTACAACCTGACGGCGGTGCGTGACCCCGGCGAAATGTTGACCCACCACCTGCTGGACAGCCTGGCGGTGTTGGCACCGCTGCGCCGGCACTTGGCCGTCCATGCCCAGGCCACGCCCCGTTTGCTGGACGTGGGCTCTGGCGCCGGTCTGCCCGGGGTGGTGCTGGCCATCACCTGCCCCGAGCTGGACGTGAGTTGCGTGGACACCGTGGCCAAGAAGGCCTTGTTCATTCAGCAGGTGGCGGCGGCTTTGCGGCTGCCCAATCTGCACGGTCTGCACGCCCGGGTGGAAAATCTGACCCAGCCTTTTGACGTGGTGACGTCGCGCGCCTTCGCGTCATTGGCCGACTTTACGCAATGGTCTGCTGCGGCCGTGGCGCCGCAGGGCGTGTGGATGGCGATGAAGGGCAAGGTGCCGCACGACGAGATGGCGGCCCTGCCGTCCGGCGTTCAGGTGTTTCACGTGGAACCCTTGGCGGTGCCAGGCCTGGACGCCGAGCGCTGCATCGTCTGGATGCGCCGCGAAAGCACGTAAACTCCCATCAATCCTCCCGTCCGATAGAAAGTACTCCCATCATGTTCGGTGTGGCCGATTACGGCGCGTTTGTCGCTGCCATCATCCTGTTCCTGGCCATTCCCGGGCCCGGCAACCTGGCGTTGATCACCTCCACCAGCAAGGGGGGCATCAAGGGCGGGTTGGCGGCTGGGTTGGGCATCGTCATGGGCGATCAGGTGCTGCTGTGGATGGCGGTGGCCGGCGTGGCCGCTTTGTTGGCGTCGTACCCGGCGGCATTTTCGGCGGTGCAGTGGTTGGGCGCGGCCTACCTGGCCTGGTTGGGCTGGAAAATGCTGACCGCCAAGCCGGGTGATCAGCCGGTGCTCAACATCCGTCCCCGGCACTACTTCCGCCAGGCCGTGACCATCACGCTGCTCAACCCCAAGGCGATCGTGTTCTACATGGCGTTCTTTCCGCTGTTCGTGGACCCGGTCCGGCACCAAGGCTTGATCACCTTCGGCTTCATGGCGGCCACCATCGCCGCGCTCGGTTTCCTGTACAGCCTGATCCTGGTGCTGCTGGTGGACCGTCTGGCCGAACGCCTGCGTGCCAGCCCCACCATCGGGCGTGGGCTGGAGAAGTTGGCCGGTGTGTTCCTGATCGGGTTTGGCGTCAAGCTCGCCATTTCCAAATAACCCGTCCCCGACCGGAGCCCCCATGGCCAAGATTTTTTGCGTGGCGAACCAGAAGGGTGGGGTGGGCAAAACCACCACCACCGTCAACTTGGCCGCTGGGCTGGCCAAGGTCGGCCAGCGGGTGCTGATGATCGACCTGGACCCCCAGGGCAACGCCACCATGGGCTCGGGCGTGAACAAGCGCGAACTGGCGCTGAGCGTCTACGACGTGTTGCTGGGCTCGGCTTCGGTGGCCGAAGCGGCGGTGCTGGCCGAGCGTTGCGGCTACTGGGTGTTGGGCGCCAACCGCGAACTGGCGGGCGCCGAGGTGGAGCTGGTGGACCTGGAGCAGCGCGAGAAGCGGCTCAAGCAAGCGCTGGCCGTGGTCGATGCCCACTACGATTTCGTGCTGATCGATTGTCCGCCCTCGTTGTCGATGTTGACGCTCAACGGCCTGTGCGCGGCCAATGGGGTGAGCGTGCCGATGCAGTGCGA
>CAZSZN010000037.1:0-19284 GCA_964610405.1 uncultured Macromonas sp.
GCCTTGCTGGCGAAGTTGCGGATCAGGTATTCGTAGGCGTTGCCGAACAGGTCGTCAGAGACGTGCGCGCGGTCAAAGGTCTGACTGCCGAAGTGGTTGATCAGGTTGACCAGCTTGTCGCGCGGCAGCTCGTCTTGCTTGTTGAAATCGATCTTGCCGGTAAGGATGCCGTCGAAATTGTTCTGGCGGTGGGCGTTGGCCCGCTCGATGGCGAGCATGGCGTCGTTCAGCGCCTGACCGAGTGGGCCTTGGCTGTGCGAGCGACGGTAGCCCAGGTGGCCGCCTCGGGCACGATGAAGTGGTGATTCTGTGGGTCTCGCGCCAACAACAGCGCCTGATCATGCGGTACGCCAGCCTTGGTCAGGGTTGCGACCTGGGTGCGGACTTCCTCATCGAAACAGTCGCTGATGCGCTTGTAGAAGAGCAGCGCGAACACGTAGCCGCGAAATTCTGAGTGGTCAGCATTGCCGCGCAGGATGTCGGCGGCCTTGTCAAGGTAGCTTTCAAGCTCGCCCTGGGTCATCCGGCGCGTGGGGCGGATGACGATGGGCGATTCGAGGGTGCTGAGGAGTTCTTCGAGGTTCATTGTGGGATTGCCATGGCAGGCGCAAGACCGATGTCAGTCAGTCTTGACAAGACCTGCTCCTAGAGTAGAATCGCGGGTTGAGTTCACTGCCTATCGGCTTTGAACCTATCGAGGTTTCGGCCGCTGAACCCGCGTAGCGAATCAGCGGCCTTTGTTTTTTCTGGGGCGCTTTCATGGCACTCCTCCGAGTTGACGGACGCAGTCCACTCGCGACCAGACTGGCGAAGTCCTGATCTTGCTGATGCTGTTGTCCGCTTGGTAGCAGGTCACGAAGTTCGCCTTCAGCGAGCCATCGAGCTTCAGCCCCATAGCCACGACCACCACGAAGTCCTCGTAGACGACAGCCACGCGTCGAGTGGAGTCGTACCCGCGCGAAGCCTTGTCCCAACCTGCGAACAAGTCAGCATTCGGGTGCTCAAGCGTTGATTTGATCCAGTCGATACGCTGCGCCCTTACAGACGAAAAAGCATCCTTGCGTCCATCGCGTGCGGTACTCTCGTAGAACATGTGCCCAAACTGATTGGCACCAAAGAACACACGTATACCGTCAAAGGTCTGGATATTGCCGCGACAGTAAACCCGTTCGTAATGCGAGCGGTATTCAGCCACGGTGGCGTAGTTCACCAGTGAGGGCAACGCCATCACCATCCCCCCTGCAGTCGGATTTTGAAGATGTTGAACTTCTCTTCCGTCTTGTGAGTGGGGGCAAGCGTTCTACCCAGTGCCACTTCGAGGCGCTGAACGACGGCCGACTTGGCAGTGCCATCGCGTAACGTGTCATTGATTCGGCTGCTGGCAGCCCCCAACAACAGGTCGCACAACTGGATCAATACCACCTCGTGTGAAGGCAACGACTGCGTGCTGGCGATGCTCGATGTCAGGTTAGCCCTCGAGAGACACCGCCCCAAAACAGGCAAGCGCTTGGGATCGCGGTTGCTTTTAACATCACAAAAAATCCGGTATTCGTTAAAGTCAAGAATCCAGTGGTGCAGCAACTGGTAATAAAACTTATAGAAACCAAGCTCGCCGTCGTTGTCATGTAGGGCAAGGTTCAACTGCGTACGATCCACCGCGATGCAGCGAAATCGCAGGTTATCGCCATAGCTGACGAACAAATCGATGAGCTCCACATAAAAGTCGCGTCGATTCGGCGAAACCTTGCTCCACTTGATTTCGCCCCATGCCTGATGTCGCTGGCGCAAAGCGCCGACTTTGGACTTGATTTCGTCGCGCAGTTCAACCGGCAACCAAAGGCTGCCGATCATGAGGTATCGCGCACGCGGACTTGCGGATGTCAAGACATCCGGATTGGCCTCATCGCAGTAGACCTCGAATTTCATTCCTCATCTCCCTGTGGTGAATCCAGCACAACTAAGAACTCTGTTGCCAGCGCCACAGGTTGAGTTTCGCGAGCGTTTTTTTCTATCGATACCAGTCCGTAGCCTTCCATCATCCTCAGCGTGCGCGACAAATTTGGCACTTGGCGACCAGTAAGCTCAGCCAGTTCCGTCAATGACTTTGGCTTGCGCTGATGGATCAACCTCAACATCGCCCTGTTGTCTTCCGATAGCACCGCAGCCATAGTCGCCATTGACGGAAACCAAACGGTCGGGACGTACTTTCCGACAGCAGTTACCGGCATGTCGGTGCGACGGATGCCAACGATGCAGCGCTTCATCGACGTTGACCTTACGAATGGAGTAGATACGTAAAGTATATCAATGTGGCACAACTATAGACAGGGCATTCGCTTGGCTTCTTGATCGTTCAGCGCGTGAATGGTGGCGTAATCAATCAACCCGGAGCCCACCATGACCACCCAGACCACCGCGCTCGACGCCTATCTCGCCCGCGCCGCCGCCATCCACATCAAGCTGGACCGGCTGCGGCAACTGGCTGACGACCACTTCGGCCACGACCCGGACACCATCCACTGGGGCCACGTCGGTGATCTCGGGCGGGTGGATCAGTCGCTGGATGACCTGCTGGCGAACTTCGGCGGCCTGGCCAAATGAGGGAGGCAACCATGGACGCCCTGCTCAAACTCTCCCCGGCTCAAAGCCTGTTGCTGCGCACTGCCGCCCGCCGTGCCGATGGGCGCGTGACCCCGCCAGACACCCTGCGCGGTGGCGCACGGGTCAAAGTGCTGACTGCACTGCTGCAGCGCGGCTGGATCGAGCCTGCCAACAACGGCCACGTACTCACCGACGCGGGCTACGAGGCCATCGGCCAGCAACGACCCATGCCGCCGGATGACGTCCAGCCGATGGACGCCACCGACGACCTCCAACTTCTGGATGGCATCCCGATCCGCCCTGGCACCAAGCTGGCCGCGCTGGTGATGGCGCTGCGCCGCCCGCAGGGTGCGACTAGCCTGCAACTGATGCTGGCCACAGGCTGGCAGCCGCACACTGTGCGCGGGGCGATTTCCGGGATGCTACGCAAGAAGCTCGGCCTGAACGTGGTGCTGGCTCACAACGACAGCGGCGAACAGGTGTACCGGGTGGTCTGATTGGTCGCTAAGGGTGTCCAGTTTCTGGAGGCCCTTGCCCATACCCCGGCGCGTCTGACGCATCGGACACAGTTCCACGTAACTCTTTATACGCGTACGCTTGTGCGCGCCTCACGGAAAGTTACGACAACCTGTGTCCGATGCGTCAGACGGTGCGCAAAGGCTCATGGGCCGATTTCTGCAACCCAGCCAGCGAATCGGCTGCAAACCCGCGCCAGCATTGAGTTTTCTATCCTGGCCGTTTTTCGTTTGGCCGGGGTGCAAACCTGCGAACCGGGTACGCACCCAGGTTCGCACCTTCCCCATTCCCCCGCCTTCGCGCACAGGCCAGCGCTGACGCGGCATTCAGCCCGTTGCCCCGCACCGCCAAGTGCGAACCGCAAACCCTGCAAACCTCGGTTTGCACCCTGACAGTGGCGAAGCGCCGCGCTCGCGCCCCCCGTATTGGAATATTGCCAGGAAGGACCCCTTTCGCCTGGGGCGGGACGATGGGGTCAGGGATCGTGAGCCCACGCTGCGGTCGCCAGCGCATACCCCCTTCTATAAAATGAGCACAGCACTTGCGAAAGTTGCGAATCCTGCGAAACCCCGCGTCAGCATTGAGGATTTTGCTGTCGCAGACGGTGCGAACCCTGCGAACCGACCTCCTTGCTTTCGCACGCTTCGCATGGGCCTACGCACCCGCAACGCCTTGTGCCACCAGGACTTTCGCAGCATTCGCACGATTCGCAACGACAGGAGCACAACGACGCAATGGCAGACCCATCGGCAACCGACTCAAGCGCCGACCGCGACAGCGGCGATGGCGGCGGTGCCATGCCATTCGACCCGTTGACAGGTGGCATTGGCGATCTGATCCAGGCGCATAGGGCGTGCTGGCTGTGGCCCGAGGTTGCCGTCGACCTCCAGGACTTGGCAGCGCTGATCGACAACGCCAGCTCCTTGCTCACCGGTCTGTGCCAGCCGATCACGCCGGATTGGGCGACCAAGGCTTCGCAGGGCATCGCCCGCTCCATCACCGCCGTCCACGAGCACGCTGATCGCCACAGCAGCTATGCCGCTGCCGCGCGCAGCCTCTGGACCACGTCCATCCCGCGCGCCGAACCCACCCTGACCGACGCGCAGATTTACGCGCTGCTGGCCATCGTGGAGGCGCGGTCGTCGGCCGATGCCTTCTGCGAGATCGCCTCGGGCATAGAGGACGAACTCCGGCAGAACGCCATTGGCCACGACGAAGCCGATGAGATTGGCCTACTACGTGGCGAGTTTGCACAGTGGGAGCGTGAGTCGTGGCGCTGGGCAGATCAGACCAAAGCGGCTGCGGAGCGCTTTTTGCTGATGGCGACATTTGCTGCGTCCTCACCTTCGGCTGCAGCACTGCAACAGGCTGAACAGCAGGTGGCAATCCTGAATCGGCATCTGGGTACTGCCCGCGATGCTGTCAGGCCCTACCGCGCAGGGCGCAAGCCGGGGGCGGTCAGCAAGCTCACTCGCGCCCTACAACACTTGGTTCAACGTGCCGGCAGCGCTGACTTCGAGCTGGTCATGCCGCTGATCGAGCAAGCCTGCTACGGAGACCCCATCGAAGGGGTGCAGTTCCAGGAATGGAATGACCACAAGGTCTGGTATCGGGATGTGATCACCGCCCACGAGGACACCATCAGTATTGCAAACCTGCGACGGCGACTGACCCGCCTGCCTGCCATTTAGCGCTATCCATCCATTCCCCCTATCTACGCTGACTGACATCGACGCTGAGTGGCGTCTCTCGATGGAAGGCAGTGAAGCAAGATGGGAATGGACAGCCATGACGGCCAAACCGGCACAGCCAATGCGCTGCTGACCGAAGACGAGGCCGCAGCACTCCTCAAAGTACAACCCGCCACGCTGGCTACCTGGCGTGTACGTGGACGACCCAATCTGCCGTTTGTGCGTGTGGGCCGCTGCGTGCGTTACCGCCAGCAGGATCTCATCGCCTTCATCAACCGCCAGGTGCGCCAGTCCACCAGCGAGGTATCGGCGTGAAGAAAGGCGTCGGTCGTCCAGCGTGGGCAGAAGATCGCCAGTCAGATCCTCTACCGCTGGCCCGCGAGCTCGATCCTGCCACACCGTTTCCGGTGGAAGCGCTGGGTGCCGTCGGCGCGGCCGTGGTCGAGCAGATGCACGCCGTCATCCAGGCTCCGGAGGCTTTGATCGGTCAATCGATCCTGGCGGCGATGAATCAGGTGGCGCAGCCCTTCGCCAACGTGATCATCGACGGACGCGTTTCGCCGCTGTCCGATTTCTTCCTCACCCTCGGTGAATCCGGGGAGCGCAAATCCGCCGTGGATGCCTGGGCCCTGGCACAGGTACGGGAACGCCAGCGGGCGCTGATGGCCAAGTACCGCACCGAGCGTGATGAGTTCGAGCAGGCCGCTTTGGTTTACGACGCCCACGCCAAACGGGTGCTGGCCGACAAGAAGCTCTCCAGCGAGGCCAAGCAGGCCCGTCTGGCAGAAACGCAGCGCCCCACAGCACCGGTGATGCCGCTGTTCATCGTCTCGGAACCCAGCACCGAGGCCATCCAGCGCCAGCTCATCATCGGCCTGCCATCGATAGGGCTGGTCAATGACGAGGGTGGGCAGTTCCTCGGCGGCTACGCAATGAGCGCAGAAAAGCGCCTGGGCACGCTGACCACGCTGTCGCGCCTTTGGGATCGGGGCGAGTTCGACCGCGTGCGTATTGGCGATGGCTCCGGCAGTTATTACGGGCGGCGGCTGACCCTGCATTTGATGGTGCAGCCTGCTGTGGCGTCCAGCCTGCTGGCTGATCCGCTGGCCCGTGAACAGGGCTTTCTGGCGCGTTGCCTCGTGAGCTTCCCGCAATCCACCGCCGGGCAGCGCCGCTATACCGAAACCGACATTGCCCAGACACCGGCCTATCGCGCCTACACCCAGCGCATGACGGCCTTGCTTGATCAGGCCTGGCCGCTGTCTGCGGAGAACGAACTCGACCCTCCGCTCATCGCGCTGACGCCGTCGGCCAAATCGACCTGGGTGGCGATCTACAACGACATCGAACGGGGTCTGGGGGCCAATGACCGGTTGGCTCCGGTGCGCTCGCTGGCCTCCAAGGCCCCGGAACACATCGCCCGCCTAGCTGGCACCTTCGCCGTGTTCGACGGCGATGTACAGATCGACAGCAGCCACATCGACCGCGCAGCCAAGCTGATGCAGCACTACCTGGCAGAGGCCTTGCGCCTGTGGGGTGCCGGCCAGGTCACGGCTGAACTGAAGCTGGCGCAAGAGGTATTGAACTGGCTGCGCGACAAGATGGGGCCCGGTCGGGTCATTCCGATGGCCGATATCTACCGCAAGGGCCCGTCGGCCATCCGCAGCGCGGGCACTGCCCGCAAGGTGCTCCACGTCCTGGTCCAGCACGGCTGGGTGTCGCCCGCCGAGCACCCCACGGCCAAAGAGGCCTTCCAGCTGGTGGCGGTGTGATGAAACGCGCGATCCACACACCACGCCTGCGAATTCTGCGAATGACGCGAAAGCCCGCGTCAGCGTTGGATTTACGCGTTCGCGACGCAATGCGAAGCCTGCGAATCCGTCATCCCGAACTTTGTACGCCACGCCGCCCGGCGTCACCCACTCCTCAGTGGGCGGCACTCGATATGGAGCTCACCGTGAGTAATTCCAATTTGCACCCCGTCTGGGCCAAGGCCCTCGGCATCACGCCGCAGGCCAGCCCTTCCAACCCTGAAGCGATCCAACGGTCGCCCCTGGCCGCCGCCATCGCGGCTATGACCGGCCAGTCCAGCGCTCGTAACGACTGGCAGGCCACTGGTCTTCCGCATCGCCACGGCGCGCCGGTCGGCATCAAGAAACAGGTCGGCCCAGGCCTGTAGGTCAGCACCGTCGCGCGGCCCGGCGATACCCATTACCCCGTCCATCCCTGATCAAACCCGGAGACCATCACCATGAAACTGAACCCGTTCAGCAAGAAGTCCAACCCCTACCTCGACAAGATCAAGGCCGAGCACGACGCACTCAACCTGGAACTCGCGCCCCTCAAGGCCGAATTGGCAGAGGCGGAAGCCGAGCACGCTGCGGCACGCGAGAAGCAAACCCGGCTGCGTGATGCCGCTGGCTCTCTGTCGATGAACACGCCACCGGCAGCCAAAGCCCACTGGCCCATCCTGTGCGAGGCCAATCAGCGGATGGAAAGGCTCAAGTCGAAGGTGTCCAACCTGGAGGGCCAACTGCGTCCGCTGCAGCAGGTCCTGGCCACACCAGAGCGCTTCGCAGTGGCCCGCAAACAACTTGATGATCTGATCGCGCAGCGCAAGGCGCTCACCGCTGAGGCACAGACGGTCGATGGCCAACTGACCAAGATTGCCAAGCGGCTGGCGGACCTCGAAGCGCGCATTGCTGTCGAGACGAAGTCAGCATCCCGGGCGCTGCTGGACACCGAAGCGGAATTCGTTGTGCCAGAAACCTTGACCAAGCTGGAGGTGGAGTTGCGCATCACCCAGGCATCGCAGGTTGAACTTGAGCGCCAGCGTGATGCGATTCAAGCTCAACTGGCCGGCCTGCCCGATGCCGTGCGCAAGGCGAGGGACCACTTCATCCACTGCCGTGCGGCAATGGCCGAAATCGAGCTGCACGAACAGTTGATGCCGGTCATGAACGCACTGGCTCGCGCCTCGGCGGCCCGGCGCCAGATCAACTACCACCACGACGAAAGTCGCTTCCCGGTTGAGATTCCGCGCGATCTGATCGAAGCAGCCAGCGATGCACTGGCGGCAGAAATGCCAGCGGCTTGATCGTCACGCCACCTGCCCACAGGCGAATTGGGTCCTTCCTCGCCATAAAGCAATACGGGGGGCGCGAGCGCGCTGCCCCCCTACCGACAGAACCCGAAACAGGGTTACCAGTTACCACCCCGGTTACCGCCCCGCGCCGTGCCGGGTTACCACTCAAGGAGCTTTTGATGAACCACACGACAGAACACCAAGCCAGCAATGGCGCCCGCCACGTGCCTGTTGAACGCCTGCAGCACTACAAACCCGAAGTCGAGCAGCGCGTGCAAGGCTGGTTTGCCAGCGGCCAGCCGCTGGTCTGGATTCCCATCCTCAGCCAAGAAAACTTCCCTGACGTGCCGCAGCAACTCCTGGAGTTTGCCGACCACTATCAGGAGGCGATGCGCTGGCCCATCCACCGGATGGAAGATCTGCTGCAGTTGCCCAATGGCGTCACCGGCTGGTTGATGCCTGCCACGGCTAGCGACACCGACGTGGCCTGCGGGGTGTGGGACGGCGAGATCTACATCCTGGGCATCAAGGACCGGCGCACCGGCAAACCCCAGACGCTGCTGGGAGAGCGTGTCGATGTTGCGACAGGTCAAGCCGACGCCCCCGAACAGAGCCCGGTTTGACTTGGCTTCTGGTCGCCACAGCGCGTTCATGGAGGTCCGCAAACCCCTTCGGAGAAAGCAATGAGCACCCACCAAACCCTGCGCGTACAGGTTACCGACACCAACCAGCGCCCGCGCGGCGTGATGACCATCGAGGCCGATTTCGATCACCTCGGGCCCTACCGCGTACAGCACGATGGCCAAGCCTACTGGTTCACCGGCAAATCCGGCACCCACCGCGCCAGTGGCGTGGCCACCCGCGAAATGGCGACCGCTGACGATGCCCGCCTGTGGATCACGCTTGGTGGCACCGCGATCTGGGAGGACTGAGGATGGCCGCCGAACAGCAACACACCATCTCGGCACAGTTGGCGGCGCTGCCCTCACTGCCGATGGTCGACCTCTGGGCGTTGTGGGACCAGCACTTCCCCCGGCGGCCCAGCCATCGCAATCGCAATTACGTGGAGTCGCGTCTGGCCTACCGCATCCAGGAGCTGGCCTACGGCGCGCTGCCCACCAACATCCGCAAGATGCTGGTCGAGGCCGGTGCCAAGCATTCCAAGATCAAATCCGCCGCCGGTCGTAGCGCGCAGACCTTGCTGATGCCCGGTACCACGCTGATCCGGGAATGGGATGAGCGCGAGTACCGCGTAACGGTCACACCCGATGGTCTGTATGCCCTGGATGGCCAGGTGTTCAAGAGCCTGTCGGCGGCGGCCCGCCACATCACCGGCACGCGCTGGAACGGGCCGAAGTTCTTTGGTCTGCGCGATGGCAAGGGGGATGGTCAATGAACGCCTCCCTGCTTGTGCCCCCAAAACGCTGCGCGGTGTACTGCCGCGTGTCCAGCGACGAACGGCTGGACCAGTCCTTCAACTCCATCGATGCCCAGAAGGAAGCCGGGCACGCTTTCATCAAGAGCCAGAGCCACGAGGGTTGGATCGCCGTGGCCGACGATTACGACGATGGCGGTTTCTCTGGTGGCAACATGGAGCGGCCCGCCCTGCGCCGCCTGATGGCGGACATCCAGATGGGCAAGGTCGACATCGTGGTCGTCTACAAGATCGACCGGCTGTCGCGCTCCCTGGCGGATTTCGCGCGGATGGTCGATGTGTTCGACCGCCACCGGGTCAGCTTCAGCGCCGTCACTCAGCAGATCAACTCGGCCACCTCGATGGGCCGGTTGATGCTCAACGTGCTCCTGTCCTTCGCGCAATTCGAACGGGAAGTGACAGGGGAGCGCATCCGCGACAAGATCGCGGCCAGCAAGGCCAAGGGGATGTGGATGGGCGGGCCGCTGCCGCTGGGGTACGACGTTCGGGATCGGCTGCTGGTGATCAATGAGGTCGAGGCCAAGCTGGTCCGCCGTATCTTCGATGAATTCGTGACAGTGCGCTCTGCCACGCTGATGGTCAAGGCCTACGGCGCAGAAGGCGTGGTCACCAAGGGCGGCAAGCCCTTCACCAAGCAGACCCTCTACAAGATGCTGCACAACCGGATGTACCTGGGCGAGATCGTCCACAAGGGGCAGAGCTTCCCCGGACAGCAGCAGGCCATCATCACCCAGGCACAGTGGGATGCGGTTCAAGATCTGATCGCCACCGATGGCATCGAGCGGCGGCGCGAGACCAACGACCGCCAGCAGGAACCGGTATTGTTGCGCGGCCTGCTGTTCACGCCCGATGGCGAGCGGCTGGTGCCCAGCTACACCGTCAAGAAGGGCAAGACCTACCGCTACTACACGCCGATCAAGCACCGGCGCTTCGGCGCCTGGGCCAGCCAGCACGGCCCGCTACCGGCGGCGCCCATCGAAGAACTGGTCACGCGGCAGATTGTGGCAGCGCTGTCAGCTCCGCACATCGTGCAGTCGGTGTGGGATCGGATTCGGACAACCCGCCCAGACCTGTCGGAGCCTGAGGTGGTCTTGCCAATGCGAAATCTAGCTGGCCTGTGGCAACAGCTGTTCCCCGCCGAACAGTGTCGACTGGCGCAGTTGCTGATCGAGCGTGTGGTAATTGCCGATGGCGGGCTGGAAATCATCTGGCGCGATCAGGGCTGGCAGGAACTGGCCGGGGAACTGATGCCCGGCACCATCGGCGCGGAACTGCAGGAATGGGAGCAGCAGGAGGTGGAAGCGTGAAGCCGAAAGTGCAGGCTTTGGGTGGCCCCGTTGCGCGCGAACGCCGGGACGGCGGCCAGGTCAAGCTGACCACCTTCATCCCGCTGAAGATCAGAAAGCGCGGCGCCAGCAAGGTGGTGGTGCGACCGGATGGCCAAGTCGATGCGCCGGGCAAAGTTGCCAGCCAGATCGACCAGCCCTTGCTGGTGGCCCTGACGCGGGCCTTCTACTGGCAGCAACTGCTCGACGACGGTGTGGTCGGCAGTGGCAGCGAGATCGCCCAGCGCGAAGGCCTGCACCACTCGACCGTCAACGAACTGCTCAGATTGACGCTCCTGGAGCCTGCCATCATCCAGAGCATCCTGGCCGGGCAGCAGCCCAGGTGCATGAGCCTGCTGTGGTTCCAGCGGAACCCGCTGCCGACTGACTGGGTGGCGCAGCGTGGGATAGTGGCCGCATTCAATTCGTGAACAGGGCCGCCGTTCGTCAGCGGACTTCAATCGGTGGATGCGGGCAGCCATTTGATGCCCGCCACCCCCAGGTTCTTCTGGCTGATGTGATCGCTGAGTATGGGCACGAGGGTCTGCACATTGGTGTCGAAGCTGTGCCTCCACATGGCCTGCAGCTTCTTCAGCGCGTTTTCATTCCGGTAGATGCTGCCGTCCCAGTCGATGACCATCATCGCCACGTCACCGTCGTCGGCCAGCATACACAGCAAGGCGTCATCGGCGTCCTTGTCGAGCGAGGCCTTGAGCTCGTCCTCGAAGTCGGCTAGAACTTCCACGTACAGATCGATGCTCAGTGGGCTCTGCCCAGACAGCGCAGACTGCAGATCGGCGATGATTTTCTTCCTGTTGGTCATCGTCGACATTTTCGCTTCAAGGGTCCGATTCACTCGCTGACCACCGACTTGAAGGCTTGGCGGGATGTGGTCACAGCGTTCGATGCCTGACTGGTGGCCTTGGTTGACGATGAACCTGCGCGCGTAAGTTGTTGATTTTTCTAAAGCCCCATCTGCGCCTACCCGCAGGCCAAACGGAGAACAGAGACGGCTCTGGCCGAGAAAGTGGCCGATTTCGGGTGTTTCGGCTGATGGCCACCCGCAGCACAGACGGCCGGAACCCCACGTGGTGCGGGGATTTCAGGCAAGAAAAAGGGCCCGGAGAATATCCGAGCCCTTGTGTATGGTGGAGCTGGGGGGAAGCGAACCCTAGCAATCTCACACCAAAAATCAAGGACTTAGGCGATGATTTCAGAAAAATGGCACACCTAAGTGGCACACCTGGCTGGACTATAACCCATGGTCAACAAATGCGGAATTGAACCCAGGTCCGCAAGGAATGGCACACCTCGGGCCTAGAGGTCTGCGCCCTATAAGGACTCACCTGGCCAGCAGGAAAAAAACGGCGCCAAGGGCCACCCCCACCCCCGTTTCGGCATAAGGGGTGCAAGGTCCACCCTCGCACCTTGCCGTCACACTTTTGATGCCCGCCACCGCTCGGTGACCCGCGGCTCGCGGGTCCAACTGTCGAGCAGCACGTCCGCGATCGGGTCGTACAGATCCACGCTGTGCAACAGGCAGTAGCTCCTGTCGTTGTGTTTCAACTTGCGCTCCCGGTCGCGCAAACTGGCGCCCTTGGTCCATTGCCCGTACAACAGCGCGTTGTAGCCCAAGCGCTCCCGGTGGGTACCCAGCCGAACGATCCACTCGTTTTCGCTGATGACCAGCCCCTCTTTGCCGCCTGCAGCCTCCAGTGAGGGGAAGGTTTCCAGAACGACACAGTCGAAGTGCTCGGCGCCGTGCAACTGCAGGTCACGACGCATCAGGCCGTTGGTGGTGTACCCACGCCGCAGGGTGCTGAGGTGCCCCCGGCAGCGCGCCCGCAGGTTTTGGGCACTGCCCACATAGCCCCGGCCAGTCAGCCGGTTGATGACCACATAGATGCCGGGCAGGCGGGGAATGCTGTCCAGGCCATCTCCGGTCTGGACCGAGCGCAACGCGATCAGCTCTTGGAGTGTCATGCCAGCTCCCTCAGACGCCAGCGGTCGCCACCACCATGGCCACCACCGCATCCTTGTCGAACATGACCACCCCAGGCTCCCGGCCGTTGCCCGCCTGGCGGATCGAGCGAATCAGCCGCACCTCGGCGTCGCTCAGCAACATCGGGCCGTAGCAGGCTTCGATCGCTTCAAGCATGTCGGGTGAAGTTTCGCGCAGCAGCAGCTGCAACAGCTTGGCGGGCTGCACCTCCAACACCTCGGCCAACTGGGGCACCTTGGCGATCGGCAGGCGCATCTTGCCCTGCTTGAGCAGTTGCGTGACCACCGGGTGGTCAAAGCCGAGCGCTTCGGCAATGTGGGTGTCGCTGAGCGCCAATCCCTGTTGGGCGGTTTCAATCATTTCCGCGAGGTTCGCGGGGGCCTTGACCAGTGCTTCAATCATCATTGACTTTCAGTTGCGGGCAGCACCGCGCTGCCCTTCAAAGTCAATTATTGGGACTGGGTCTCGGCCCGGTTCAGGCAATTGAGATCACAACACCAACTGCCACCGTGCCCGAATTGGCCACCCGTTCAATGTACCCGCCGGCCCTGCAAAGTGACCCGATCGAATGTGAATACGTGCTCTCTGGGCGCCTCGGTGCAACAGCCGAATAGACGACGACGTTGATCACCAAAGCCGTACTCCAATTCAATGCGGCCCGCGCAAATTGGACAGGTTCCGCTGTAACGGACCACGCGAATGGCCCGCCCCTGGTTCGCCTTGCTCAATTCCAATTGACAGGGGTCTTCACGAAATTCCGTGAAAAACTCAGATGCCGGCACGATTCGGTCGTGCAGCAGCACAACGAGGGGTCGCACCAAGAACCACCAACAAACAAAGCCCGTGGCCACCAAGCCGATCAGCAGAACCAGGTCTCCGGTGGTCACCGGTCGATTGACGCCGTGCATCAACCAAAACATCAAGGCGATGGCTCCCACCAAGGTCGCCCCAAGGATCAGAAACAGCGCCCAGAGCAGGCCCCGCCAGGACCGGGTTCGGAACTCCCCACTGCCCGCCAGTAGGCGTCCCAACCCGTTCAACCGGATGCCATCCGGTTCGGTGAGTTCGTAGGTCAAGGTGGATGTGGTCGCCGTCGAGTTCGCAGACGCTGGACTTTGCGCTTCTTCCATTTCGGGGGCACGGTCGCCATCTCGCTCATCGCCGATCTCGGGCAGGTCGTAGGGCACGTAGAACCACTGGGTGCGGTGCTTGCCCGCGCTCGGCGTCTTACCCAGGGCCAGCGCTTGGGTGTGACCATGGTTGCGAAAGTGGGCCTCCAACGGGATGCGCCGGCTGTCCAGGTAGCGCTGGGGGTCAGCACGCTTGAACCACCGATTGGCGGCGTCGAAGTTGTCGCCGTGCGCCGCACCACTGACGGTGGCCGGGGCAATTTGCAACACATCGAACCAGGCTTGGCGGGCCTCTGGGCTGCCTACGCGCTTTTTACTCTCACTCGCCAACGCCTGGCAGATCTCCCGGGCGTTGGTGTCATCTTGTTGTGCCTGCAGCCACCGCTCCAGGCATTCCAGCAGTTCTTTCATCAACCCTCCCTGTACCGGAATGGGGGTGGTTCAGGACTGGTTGCTCGCCGTACCCGCGCCGAGACTGCAGCCGTGTTCACCACTTTTGAAAGGACAACCCATGTCATCCCATTTCGGTCTGGACAAGTTTAATCTGCTGCGCCATGTGAGCGAGGTCGAGCGCGGCCTGGCTTGTGACTGCCGCTGTGTGGTCTGCCAGGAGCCGCTGGTGGCACGCCAGGGCGATGTGCGCGAGCACCACTTTGCCCATGCGTCCAACCGCGAACCTTGTGCCTCCAACCACGAGTCGCTGCTGCACCACTACGCCAAGCAGCTGATCGAGATGGCGGGCTACATCACGGTCCCCATGCCCGAGGCGGTGGCCACCCACCTGGGCGTGGACCCCGCCGCACCTGTCATGCGACTGAGCCGCTTCTCGTCCATTGAGGCCGAGGTCAGCCTGGGCCCGGTGCGACCGGATTTGCTGGTGACCACCGCCGAGGGGGTGACTTTCGCGATCGAAGTGGCCTACAGCTCGTTTTGCGATCTGGTCAAGATTGGCGAATTTCGCGCTCAGGGCCTGCCGGTGCTGGAAATCGACCTGAGCCGTTTCACGCCTGAGCAATTCGATGCCGACGATGTCCAACACGCGGTATTGAATGCAATCGACCAGAAATCTTGGTTGTGGCCGAACCGTGAGCCTGAAATGCCTGAACCCGTGTCGATCGTTCCCAAGGCCCCTGATTGCGCAGTAGAGCCACCGCCCAAAATCAGAAAACCTGCCGAAATCATTCTGATTTCTGGGCGCATGGTCGAATTAAAGCTATTGGATTGGGGTGATCTCGCCATTCGCACCGTGTCATTCGACCCCGACGTGGTGGGCATCGTCAAAGGCGTGGCCAAATCATTCAACGGCCGATACAACCCGAAATTCAAGAACTGGATCGTGCCCAAATGGGCCATAGACCTGGCCAAGGCTGAGTTGCACAAGCGAGCCAACGATCTGGAGATCGTGGTGCGCCAAAAGCCCCCGGTTGATGGCCCGCAGTGAGCGTCAACCGAAGAGACCCTGCTGGGCTGGGGCCGATGCAGCAGCAGTGCGCCCCGTGGGGGCAGGTTCCGAGACCAGCACGCCCTGTGGTGGGCATTTCAATAGGGCCTGCAACGGCTCATGGCGTGAGTGCAACCAGACGCCGAACTGCTGGGGCTCCAGCACCACGACACTGCGCTTCTCGTCACCCGGTCGGTGGAACTGCCCCATCACCGGGTGGCCGTCTGCGTTCACCGTGAGCATCGAGAACGAGGCCACGAGTTCCCCCGTGCCTGGATCGGTCCACCGGTCCCAGATGCTGGCCACCCCCATGGGCTGCCCGTCGGCGCGGCGAATTCGCCACCTCACCGCACGGCCGGTGTCCCAGTTGGGCTCGAAGAAATCGTCCAGCAGGGCGATCGCAAACTGGCGCCGTTTCCAGGGTGTGCGGTAGCTGGGCTTCTCGGCCACCGTCTCGGTGCGGGCGTTGTAGGTTCGCCGGCCGATGTTGGCGTCCTGGGCCCAATGCGGGATCAAGCCGAAGCGGGCTGGAATGCACTGGACGCCTTGATCGCGGTCCGCAAGCACGATGGGGGCCGCGTAGCCCGGAAAAGTCTCGGTGGGGCACGTGACCAGGGTGACATCAACGCCCAGTGTTTCCCGGGTCCAGCGTTCGTTGCGGGTGGGCGTGAAGTTGGTGCACATCGGGAAGGCTTGAAGCGGTTTGTGGTCAGTTGAGTGCGGTGCGAAGGGTCAGGCCGCGGCCTCTTGGCTAGCTAGCATAGCTAGCCTATGACCCATAGGTAGCCTAGCTCCGCTATCTAGGCTATCTAGGCTATCTAGGCTAGCTGGGCTGCCCCCATGACGTTTCTGAATGCCTTGTCACTTGGTCGCGTCGTCAAGCGCCTGTTGACGCTGCTGGCCTTGTTGCTGGGCTTGCTGCAGTTGCCGCTGAATCGCCTCACTTTGGGCCTGGCCCTGCTCGACTTCCTGCTTCTTGACTGCGCCGGCAGTGGCCGCACTGCCGACTGCTTCGACGCCGCATCCGCTCAAGACGATGGGAAGCAGCCAGGCACAGACGGCGCCGCGCAGCCAGATGGGTGATCGGTCCATGTTTGAACTCCTGTGTTTGTCCATTCTGCACCGGCCCTCCTTTGCTTACAAATCAGGCAGGGGTGACTGGAGCCTTGAAGATCAAGGCATTGATGCACTTCGCTCGGGCTTATCCACAGGCTTGCCCACGCGGGTTGGGGATGACTGCCTTCGCGTCGATGGCGTTAAGGGCCTCCAGCGCACCGGCCGCCAGGCCCACGTCGTGCTGGGCCGCCACCTGGACCTCGGTGGGGTTGATGCGGATGAGCCGCCCACCCCACGACAGAACGACCTGGTGACTGAAGTGGCGCACGGTGGCCACCGCAGTGCCGGCGCCAATTTCAATCACCAGGGGGCGCTGCACACCCGCAAGCCATGCCTGCATGCGCAGAAGCTGATGGGTCTGGCGACGGTCGATCCAGCCGTCATCGCCGAACATCAGGATGTTGGGACGGGCCAGTCCTCCGCAGTTGGGGCAGGTCGGCAGGTCATTGGTCAGGCGGCAGGCTTCGTGATCAACATGGGGCATGAATCCGTCTGCCGACCAGATGGCGTCGGTGCACGGCCGCAGGCATTGCAGGTGGTGGATCGAGCCGTGCACTTCGGTGACCCGGTCGGGGTCGAAACCGGCTTTCTGGAACTGGCCGTCCACATTGCTCGTGAACACGATGGCACCGTGCGGGGTGTGGTTGGCCCAGCGTCGCAGGATGGCAAAGCCTTCATGGGGTGCTGTGTCCCGGTACAGCTGCAGGCGGTGCCCGTAGAACCCCCACGCGAGTCGGGGATCGCGGTGGAAGGTGTCGGGAGAAGCGGCCTCGTAGAAGTTCAGTCCCGCACGGCCCAGCGCGGGGTAGGCTTTCCAGAAGCCCTCATTGCCCCGGAAATCGGGTAAGCCCGAGTCCACGCCCATGCCCGCGCCGGCCGCGATGATCAGGCCGTCGGTCTGCTCCAGCAATTCAGCGGCGTGCTGCAACGCCTCAGACTTCAAGCCCGACCGCATCCCTCATCCTTGCACCGAGGCGCCTGCCACGATGAACTGGCCTCCGGCCACATTGGCCCTCAACCACCAATCCGTCGAACTTTTCCCGAGTTTGACTTCTTTGTTTCACGTGGCCTCTTGAAATCGATAGGTCTCTCATGACTCAACTGCGCTCGGTGCATCAATGACTCCACATAGTGCATGTAGGACTCACAATCATCGGCGCTCATCGGAAAAATGTAAGTCGGTCGCTTTCCAATGCCGCCACGCGATGGGGGCAAACCGAGAAAAATATAACAGTATGTAACAGAGCCTCGAAAACATGTTAGTCTGATTAACAGATCAACACCAAGGGGGATAGCCGGTGAACGACAAGACCTGCACTACAGCAGCACCAGAGACACGGGTGCCGCGTTACTACCAGCCAACGCCTCCAGGGCGCACTACGCTCACACGGGAGCGCATTCGGCAGATCGAGACCATAGCCCTACGCAATATGCGGAGAGAGTTTGTCCGGCGTGGGATTAGTAAAGACGCATTGATTTAATAACCGGAGATACCTACACCATGGCCGGCAATTGGATAGAAATAGATGGGGTGAACGCAAAAAATCATCCGCTCTACGGGATAAAAGGATGGCTGCTGTTTTATTTATTTGCGACAGTTTTTGGCATGTTTATTTCACTGGGTTATGCCAATTCTGCAGCGCACCAACTAGGATTTGGGTTTTTCGAATTTCTGGAAATTGATAGTCCAGCAACAAACTACACATCATATGCGCTGATACTTGAATTCATTATGAGAGTGGCCATTATTTTGGCCGCAATTAATAGATATTCAGGGTTTAGGAACATTGCCACTGCCATACATATTGCTTCATGGCCGGCCACATTGATCATAGCCTTAGCCATCGGCATTGATTATGTTTCGGGACTTGTAATCCCTGCGTTAGTACCCTATGTGTTAACGACTGTGGTATGGGTTGCTTATCTACAAAGATCAAGAAGGGTGCGGGTAACCTTTGAATACGCTATAAATATTAAGGACAATTTCTGTGAAGAGGCCATTGTACGAACCAGAGCAAATGCAACAGCCAACGAGTCATCATTTATAAACCGTAGTGCAGTGCAAACCGAAAAAAGCCAACCAGACTTAAACAAAGAACAGGGCGCCACTGATCATACCTATGCAGAAAACAAGGCGGAAACCGCTTTGAATGATGACAGTGTTGATTTTTGGGCCCAAGCACTAGATGAATTTGAGGGAGACAAAAGAAATCGAGGAGATTGGGCAAAATGTTTTGCAGAGGCACGCGGAAATGAGGGGGTTGCGAAGGCGGAATATCTTATAAATGCTGAGGCACGCATCAGAAAAGATTACATTATTAAAAAAAACCAAGAGCGGCTGCAGGCGATAAACGAAGCATCAAGGCAACTCACAAAACCAGTCAATGGAACAAGCACTGCAATGAAATATTATAGAAATTTCTGCAGTGGAGTGATTCGGTCTTATGAGGAAATAAGGTATCTCGCGCAAAATATAAAAGAAAACGAATTAATAGCAAGGGCGTACAATCCAGCGCGCGGCGAAAACCTTTTGCATGTTGCAGCTAAAAATAATATGTACGAAGAATGCGTACTGTTTTATGGTGCAGGTGTTGACCCACGTCACAGCAACGCGCAAGGGAGCAGGCCATATATGCTGAGCGCCAATGAGAAACTCAAACGCTACCTATTCGCGGCTTACGAGTATGGGCGCTTGGTTGAACCAAAAGAATTCGATGAGTTTATGAAAATATTTGAATTAACAGAATTTCTATTGACTGCAGGATATAATATCAAGCAAGAGGGTAGAGAGTGGATTGTGAGTTACCCGCGCGGAGGCAGTGTGGTGGCGACTAGTTCATTTGATCTTGAGAGGATAGTGGTGGATGCTGCGTAGTCATCGCGAGGGGGCTCTGTTGCACAAATCCACCCCAATCAGCTGCTAGGCTCGCAGCATGAGTGAG
>CAZSZN010000038.1:0-19198 GCA_964610405.1 uncultured Macromonas sp.
GCAACAACGTGGCCCGCCTTGAACTGAAATGACGCTGGCGAACTGCACCCTCATCGACGTGGCCCAACCGGCCGCGCGTCGCTCCCTCCAGGCCCGCGTGGTCTGGGGCTCTCGCATCGTCACCATCGGCGGCGATGCGCCCGTGCGTGTGCAGTCGATGACCAATACCGACACGGTCGATGTCATCGGCACCGCCATCCAGGTCAAGGAGCTGGCCCTGGCCGGCTCCGAGCTGGTGCGCATCACCGTCAACAACGAAGAAGCCGCCAAGGCCGTGCCGCACATCCGCGAGCAGCTCGATCGCATGGGCATCGACGTGCCGCTGGTGGGCGACTTCCACTACAACGGCCACCGCCTGCTGACCGATCACCCAGCCTGCGCCGAGGCCCTGTCCAAGTACCGCATCAACCCTGGCATCGTGGGCAAGGGCGACAAGAAAGACCGCCAGTTCGCGCAGATGATCGAGGCCGCCATGCGCTTCGACAAGCCCGTGCGCATCGGCGTGAACTGGGGCAGCCTCGACCAGGAGCTGCTGGCCACGCTGATGGACGAGAACGCCAACAGCGCCGACCCGTGGGACGCCAAACAGGTCATGTACCAGGCGCTGATCAGCTCGGCGCTGCAGTCTGCCAACCTGGCCGTCGAGCTGGGCATGAAGCCCGAGCAGGTCATCCTCTCGTGCAAGGTCAGCGGTGTGCAGGACTTGGTGAGCGTCTACCGTGGTCTGGCTGCGCGCTGCGACTTCCCGCTGCACCTGGGTCTGACCGAAGCCGGCATGGGCGCCAAAGGCACGGTGGCCTCGGCCGCGGCCCTGTCCATCCTGCTGCAAGAAGGCATTGGCGACACCATCCGCGTGTCGCTCACGCCCCAGCCTGGTGAGGCCCGCACGCAGGAAGTGGTCGTGGCGCTCGAAATCTTGCAGGCCTTGGGTCTGCGCGCCTTCGTGCCCAGCGTCACCGCCTGCCCAGGCTGCGGCCGCACCACCAGCACCACGTTCCAGGAGCTGGCCAAGCAAATCGACGACCACCTGCGCTCGCAGATGCCCGTCTGGCGCAAGCAGTACCCCGGGGTCGAGAACCTCAAGGTGGCGGTCATGGGTTGCATCGTCAACGGCCCGGGTGAAAGCAAGCACGCAGACATCGGCATCAGCCTGCCGGGCAATGGCGAGTCGCCGGCCGCCCCCGTTTTCATCGACGGTGAAAAAGCCCTGACCTTGCGTGGCGATCGCATCGCGCAAGAGTTCCACGAGATCGTGCAGAACTACATCGAGCGCCGCTATGGCCAGGCCCAGTCGGCCTGACCTCGGCGCGTCCCACAAGAACAACGACAAGAAGCATTTCCCAGACATGGCCGAACAGCTCAAAGCCATCAAAGGCATGAACGACATCCTGCCGCCGCATTCGGCGAGTTGGGAGTGGCTGGAGGACAAGGTCCGAGCGTTGATGAAGCGCTACGGCTACCTGAACATGCGTACCCCCATCGTCGAGCCCACGGCCCTGTTCGTGCGTGGCCTGGGGGAGGTGACCGACATCGTCGAGAAGGAAATGTATTCCTTTGAAGACAGTCTCAACGGTGACCGCTTGACGCTGCGTCCCGAAGGCACCGCCGGTTCGGTGCGTGCCATCAACGAGCACAATTTTCTGTACGAAGGTGGCAAGCGCCTGTACTACATCGGACCGATGTTCCGGCACGAGCGGCCGCAAAAAGGCCGTTACCGCCAGTTTCACCAGGTGGGCGCTGAGGTGCTGGGTTTTGCCGGCCCCGACGTGGATGCCGAAGTCATCCTGATGACCGCTGCGCTGTGGCGCGATCTCGGTCTCACGGTGGGCGAAGACGTGTGTCTGCAGCTCAACAGCCTGGGGCAGCCCGAGGAGCGTCTGGCGCACCGCCAGGCCCTGATCGCGCACCTGGAGGCCCATGCCGACTTGCTGGACGATGACGGCCGCCGCCGCTTGCACACCAATCCGCTGCGCATTCTGGACACCAAAAACCCGGCGATGCAGGCGGTGGTGGAGGCGGCCCCCAAACTGATCGACTTCCTGGGCTGGGCGTCACTGGCTCACATCAATGCGGTGCGCGCCGTGCTGGACGCGGCCGGCGTGCCGTACGAGATCAACCCCCGCCTGGTGCGCGGGATGGACTACTACAACCTCACGGTGTTCGAGTGGGTCACCACCTGCCTGGGGGCGCAAGGCACCGTGTGTGGCGGCGGACGCTACGACGGGCTGATTGCCCAGCTGGGTGGCAAGCCCAACCCCGCCGTGGGTTGGGGCCTGGGCATGGAGCGCTTGCTGCTGTTGCTGGAAGAAGTGGGGCGCTTGCCCCAGCCCGCAGCGCCCGACGCGTTTGCCATGGCCCTGGCTGGCGTGCCGATGGCCCCGGTGATGGTGGCGCTGGAAGGTTTGCGCGCCCAGGGTGTGAATCTGGTGCTCAACCCGCTGGGCAAAGATGGTCCGGCCAGTCTGAAATCCCAGTTCAAAAAGGCCGATGCCAGTGGCGCGAAGTACGCGCTGGTGTTTGGCGAGAGCGAGGTGGCGGCAGGTCAGGTGGCGGTCAAGCCCTTGCGCCCGGACCTGGGTGGCACCATCACAGAACAGATGCTGTTTCCCCTCGCCGACGTGGCCAATTGGGCACAGCACCTGCGCTGAGGCACAGCGCCTACAATGCCACGCAACGCGTCTCAAGATACCTTCCCCGGATTGCCCTGAATGGCCACCCATTACGACCTCGAAGAACAAGAACAACTTGCCCAACTGAAACACTTCTGGGCGAAGTACGGCAACCTCATCACCTGGGTGCTGATCGCTGTGCTGGGGGGCTACGCCGCCTGGAACGGCTGGCAGTACTGGCAGCGCAAGTCTGCGACCGAGGCGGCCGCCCTCTACGACGAATTGGAGCGCGCTGCCCAGGCGTCCGACCTGGACAAGGTCAAGCGGGTGTGGAGTGACATGCAGCAACAGGTGGCGGGTACCGCTCAAGCCCACCACGCCGGCTTGCTGGCTGCCCGCAGCTTGCAAGACACCGGTGATACCGCAGGTGCCCGCCAGGCTCTGGAACTGGTGCTGAACAAGTCCGACGACGTGGCTTTGCAATCGGTCGCCCGTTTGCGACTGGCTGCACTGGAGATGGCGGCCGAACAGCACGACGCGGCCCTGCGTTGGCTCGATTCGGGCATCGCTCCTGAGTTTGCAGCGCTGGCAGACGATCGTCGTGGGGATGTTCTGCTGGCCAAAGGGCAGGCGGACGACGCGCGACAGGCCTACCGCAAGGCGTGGGATGCGATGGACGCCACCTCGGATTACCGCCGCCTCGTTGAAGCCAAGCTCAATGCACTGGGTGTGAACCCAAGTGCCCCCACCAACACGGAGAAAACCCAGTGAGTGCTTTCGTCCGATTGAAAACCGGTTTTCGTACCGCTTCGGCCCTGGTGCTGGCCGTGGTGTTGGCCGCGTGCTCCAGTGGTCCGAAAAAACCTGAACCCGCGCCTTTGGCGCCGGTCACGGCTTTGGTGCCGGCCCGCCTGGCTTGGAATGCCAGCATCGGTGCGGTGGACCCCCTGATGACCCCTGCGGTGCATCTGGACACCGTGGTGTTGGCCAACGCCGCTGGTGCCGTGCATGCGCTGGACGCTCGGACGGGTCAGGTGCAGTGGCGGGTCGAGGTGGGCGGTGCCTTGTCCGCCAGCGTCGGGACCGACGGTTCGGTGGCTGCGGCTGTCACCCGTCAGAACGAACTGGTCACGGTCGCGGCCCAAGGCGTGCAATGGCGTGCCCGCCTGCCGGCGCGGGTGTACACGCCGCCGCTGGTGGCCGGTCAACGCGTGTTTGTGTTGATGGCGGACCGTTCGGTGGCGGCCTTTGATGGTCGCACGGGTGCCCGTTTGTGGCTGCAAGCGGCACGTGGCACCGACCCCCTGGTGTTGCAGCAGCCGGGCGTGTTGCTGGCGGTGGGTGACACCCTGGTGGCGGGCATTGCCGGCCGTTTGGTGGGCATGAACCCGGCCAATGGCTCGGTCCGTTGGGACGCGGCCGTGGCCCGCCCGCGCGGTGTCAATGAAATCGAACGCCTGGTGGATTTGGTGGGTCGCGTGGGCCGGGTGGACGAGCAGGTATGCGTTCGTGCCTTCCAGTCGGCGGTGGGATGCGTGGACGCCACGCGTGGCGCCGTGGCCTGGACCCAGAGCGCCGACGGCGCCGTGGGCGTGCACGCCGACACCGACCGGGTGTATGGCATCGAGAGCAACGGCCGCATGGTGGCTTGGCAGCGTCGCAATGGTGAGCGCGCCTGGACCCACGATCGCCTGCTGAACCGGGGTGCCACCGCGCCTTTGGCGGCCGGGCGCTCCATCGTCGTGGGTGATGCGCAGGGCTACGTGCACCTGTTCGCCCGCGAGGACGGCAGTGTCCTGAACCGACTGTCCACCGATGGCTCGCCCATCGTGGCCGGCCCGCTGTTGGCGGGCAGCACTTTGGTGGCCGTGACCCGCAATGGCGGCGTCTACGGCTGGCGTCCAGAATGAAGCCGGTCATCGCGCTGGTTGGGCGCCCCAACGTTGGCAAATCCACGCTCTACAACCGGCTCACCAGGTCGCGCGACGCGATCGTGGCCGATTTTCCCGGGCTGACCCGGGACCGTCACTACGGCAATGCCCGTTTGGGCAAACGCGAATTCATCGTCATCGACACCGGGGGTTTCGAGCCCGATGCCGGCAGCGGCATCTACCGCGAAATGGCGAAGCAGACGCGGCAAGCCGTGACCGAGGCCGATGTGGTGATTTTTGTGCTGGACGCGCGCGCGGGCCTCAGCGCGCAGGACCACGACATCGCCAACTACCTGCGCAAGTTGAACAAGCCTTGTGTGCTGGTGGCCAACAAGGCCGAAGGCATGAAGGCCGGTGGCCAGCTGGCCGAGTTCTACGAACTGGGTTTGGGCGAGGTCATTGCCGTGTCGGCCGCGCACGGCGAGGGCGTGCGGTCCATGATCGAGACCGCCCTGGACCGGGTGCCGTTCCCGACCGAAACGCTGGACGAAGCGCCACCCGAAGACGGCGTCATTCGCCTGGCCGTGGCCGGCCGGCCCAACGCCGGCAAGTCCACTCTGATCAATGCCTGGCTGGGTGAGGAGCGCTTGGTGGCGTTCGACATGCCCGGCACCACCCGCGATGCGATTTCGGTGCCGTTCGAGCGCAACGGGCAGAGGTTCGAGCTGATCGACACCGCCGGCTTGCGGCGCAAGGGCCGCGTGTTTGAAGCGGTGGAAAAGTTTTCCGTCGTCAAAACCCTGCAGGCGATCGAGAACGCGCACGTGGTGCTGCTGCTCATCGACGCCACCGAAGGCGTGACCGATCAGGACGCCCATATCGCCGGTTTTGTGCTGGACAGTGGCCGTGCGGTCGTGGTGGCCATCAACAAATGGGACGCGATCGACAGCTACCAGCGAGAACAGCTGCAACGCTCCATCGAAAGCCGGCTGGCGTTCCTGAAGTTCGCGCCGATGCACACGATTTCGGCCAAGAAGCGCCAAGGCATTGCGCCGCTGTGGAAGTCGATTTCGCAGGCCTATGCCTCGGCTTTCAAGAAAATGCCGACGCCTGTGCTGACCCGCCTGCTCCAGGAATCGATCGCGTTGCAGGCCCCCAAGCGCAGCGGCATGTACCGTCCGAAGATGCGTTACGCCCACCAGGGGGGCATGAGCCCGCCCGTGATTGTCATCCACGGCAATTCGCTGCAAGGTGTGAGCGACGCCTATCGCCGCTTCCTGGAAGGGCGTTTCCGCAAGGCCTTCGATCTGGTGGGGACCCCTCTGCGCATCGAATTCAAGACCGCCGACAATCCCTACGACAAAGACGATTAATGCCGCTTTTTTGCCCAGGCCAGTACGGCTTGTGGTAAGGTCACAGTCCCAAAACTTCAGTGAACACGGAACATATCGTGAGCAACAACAAAGGCCAACTCTTGCAGGACCCGTTTCTGAACCAGCTCCGCCGTGAGCACGTGCCGGTGTCCATCTACCTCGTCAACGGGATCAAGCTCCAGGGCCAGATCGAGTCGTTCGACCAGTACGTGGTGCTGCTGCGCAACACGGTGACCCAGATGGTGTACAAACACGCCATTTCGACCATCGTGCCGGGCCGTCCGGTCCAATTCGCTTCTGCCCAGTCCGCCGAAAACGACTGACGCGTCATCCCCCACCCGCCACCTCGCCGTGGCGGGTTTTTTCTGCCGACATTGAATTCCTCTCCCCCGAAAGCCGATTCCCGTCCCCGTGCCATCCTCGTTGGCGTCGATCTGGGCTTGCCCCATTTTGACCATACACTGGAAGAATTGGGCCAACTCGCCGCCACGGCGGGTTTTGTGGTCGCCGACAAGGTGGTCTGCAAACGGCGAGCTCCCGATCCCGCCCTTTATGTGGGCTCTGGCAAGGCCGATGAAATCAAAGTGCTGGCCCAGGCGCATGGTGCCCAGGAAATCCTGTTCGACCAAGCCTTGAGTCCGGCGCAGCAGCGCAATCTGGAGCGCTACACAGGTCTGCCCGTCAACGACCGGATCCTGATCATCCTGGAGATTTTTGCCCAGCGTGCGCGCAGCCACGAGGGCAAGCTGCAGGTCGAATTGGCGCGTTTGCACTACCTCTCGACACGGCTGGTGCGGCGTTGGTCTCACCTGGAGCGTCAGTCGGGCGGCATTGGTATGCGCGGCGGTCCGGGTGAAACCCAGATCGAACTCGACCGGCGCATGATCGGGGACGCCATCAAGCGCACCCGTGAGCGGCTCGACAAAGTCAAGCGCCAGCGCCAGACGCAGCGCCGACAGCGCGAACGGCGCGGTGCGTTCACCATTTCGCTGGTGGGCTACACCAACGCGGGCAAGTCGTCCTTGTTCAACGCCCTGGTCAAGGCCCGGGCCTACGCGGCGGACCAGTTGTTTGCCACGCTCGACACCACCACCCGCCAGATGTATTTGGGCGAACTAGGGCGCAGCGTGTCGCTGTCCGACACCGTGGGTTTCATCCGAGATTTGCCCCATACCCTGGTGGATGCCTTTGCTGCCACGTTGCAAGAAGCCCGCGACGCCGATTTGCTGCTGCATGTGGTGGACGCGTCCAACCCGGCGCACCCGGAGCAAATCCAGAACGTCATGACCGTGTTGCACGAAATTGGCGCGGCCGACATACCCCAGGTGCTGGTGTTCAACAAGCTGGATGCGATCGAGCCTGAGCGCCGTCCGCTGCAACGCACCGATCGCATGGAACTTGAGGGCCTCAGTGTTCCTCGTATCTTCCTGAGCGCGCACACCGGCGAGGGCCTGGATGCGTTGCGACAACTGTTGTCCGAACACCTGATGGCGCAAGCGGAAGGCCCAGAGGCCTTGGCCGAAGAAGCGTCTTCTGGATTGGGCACAATACCGCCATCACCATAACAAGCATCTGCCATGAATGCACACCCAACAGGTCTTCGCCCGCCGCTTTGGAGCCGAGTGAAAGGCATGTTCAACCTGAACGACCCCCGCTGGGGTCGTGACGACGACAACAACCGGCCTGAGAACCGCCCCGAGGAAGACGGTCGCCAGGACGTGCCGCCGCGTCTCTCGCAGCGCCCCAAAGGCGCTAACCAGGGGCCACCCGATCTGGACGAACTCTGGCGTGACTTCAACCGCAAGCTCGGTGGTTTGCTGGGCAATGGCCGAGGCGGACGGGGGGGCTCGGGGGGCGGGCAGGGCGGCGGTACGCCCTCGTTCAAGCCCGACCCCAAGAGCACCGGCATTGGCGCGGGTTTGATCGGTGGCGTGGCGCTGCTGATCTGGCTGGGCACCGGCTTCTTCATCGTGCAAGAAGGTCAGCAGGCCGTCATCACCCAGTTTGGCAAATACCACAGCACCGTGGGCGCCGGTTTCAACTGGCGATTGCCGTACCCCATTCAGCGGCACGAAGCGGTGTTCGTGACCCAGATTCGCTCGGTGGACGTGGGCCGGGACGCGATTGTGCGCGCCACGGGGTTGCGCGAGTCGGCGATGTTGACCGAAGACGAAAACATCGTCGAGATCAAGTTTGCGGTTCAGTACCGCCTGAACGACGCGCGGGCCTACCTGTTTGCCAGCCGTGACCCCGACGCCGCCGTGCTGCGTGCCGCCGAAACCGCTGTCCGCGAAGTGGTGGGCAAGATGCGCATGGACGCTGCCTTGGCCGAAGAGCGCGACCAGATCGCGCCGCGGGTGCGCACGCTGATGCAAACCATCCTGGATCGCTACAGCGTGGGCATCGAAATCGTCGGCATCAACCTCCAACAGGGCGGGGTGCGCCCGCCCGAACAGGTACAGGCCGCGTTTGACGATGTGTTGAAAGCCGGCCAAGAGCGCGAACGTGCCAAGAACGAGGCCGAAGCCTACGCCAACGACGTGGTGCCGCGCGCTCGCGGTGCCGCTTCGCGCCTGATGGAAGAGGCCGAAGGTTACAAGGCCCGCATCGTGGCGCAAGCCCAAGGTGATGCCCAGCGTTTCCGCCTGATCCAGACCGAGCATGCGAAGGCGCCCCAGGTGACTCGCGAGCGCCTGTATCTCGAAACGATGCAGGAGGTCTATGGCAACGTGACCAAGGTTTTGATCGACACCCGCCAGAATTCCAACCTGTTGTATTTGCCGCTGGACAAGATCATGCAGTCCGCTGGTGCGCCGGCGCCCACAGGCACGGCTGGTGCCGCTGCGTCCAGTGGTGCCAACGGTACTGCGGCGCCGCTGTTGCCCAGCGCCGATACCCGCACCCGTGACGATGCGCGTTCCCGCGATCGTGAGTCCCGCTGACCGCATGCACAGGGCACAGTCATGAACAAGATTGGTTTTCTTTTTTCCTCCGTCCTCGTGGCGCTGGCGTTGGCCAGTTCCATGTTGTTTGTGGTCGATCAGCGCCAGTTCGGCGTCGTCTACCAGTTGGGTCAAATCCAGAAGGTGATCACCGAGCCCGGCCTCAATTTCAAGATGCCGCCGCCGTTCCAGAACGTCTCGTACATCGACAAACGCTTGTTGACCATGGACAGCACGGACACCGAGCCGATGCTGACTGCCGAGAAGCAACGCGTGGTGATCGATTGGTACGTGCGTTGGCGCATCAGCGATCCCTCGGCCTACATCCGCAACGTGGGCTTGGACGAGCGGGCCGGCGCGGTCCAACTCAACCGCGTGGTGCGCAACGCCTTCCAGGAAGAGGTCAACAAGCGCACCGTGCGCGAGTTGTTGTCTACCCGACGCGAACAGCTCATGGCCGACGTGAAGCGCCAGGTGATCACCGCCGTCAGCGGTGCTGAAAAACCCTGGGGGATGGACGTGGTGGATGTCCGGATCACCCGGGTGGATTACGCTGAAACCATCACCAAGTCGGTGTTTGACCGCATGGAAGCCGAGCGCAAACGGGTGGCGAACGAACTGCGTTCCACCGGCTTTGCCGAGGGTGAAAAAATCCGCGCGGATGCCGACCGTCAACGCGAAGTGATCGTGGCGGAAGCCTTCCGCAACGCGCAAAAAGTCAAAGGTGAGGGCGATGCCGAAGCTGCCCGTGCCTACAACGAGGCGTTCGGGCGCGATCCGGCGTTTGCTCAGTTCTACCGCAGCCTGGAAGCCTACCGCGCGAGCTTTGCCACCAAGAACGACGTGCTGGTGATGGACCCGTCGTCGGAATTCTTCAAGGGTTTGCGCGGCAGCAATCCGGGCCGTTGACCGATTTCGCACTGGCAGCCGACCCGGCTTTGGCCGGGTCGGTTTTTTGCTGCCGGTAAAATCCTTTTTTTAACAGCACCATCCTTCCCATGTCTGCCTGGGTTCTCCCGGATCAAATTGCCGACGTGCTGCCTTCCGAGGCGCGGCACATCGAAGACCTGCGCCGTGCCTTGCTCGACACGGCGCGCGGTTACGGGTATGAGCTGGTCATGCCGCCGCTGCTGGAGCACCTGGATTCTTTGTTGACCGGTACCGGTGAAGCACTGGATTTGCAGACTTTCAAGCTGGTGGACCAACTCTCGGGCCGTTCGCTGGGCCTGCGCGCCGACACCACGCCGCAGGTGGCCCGCATCGATGCCCACCTGCTCAATCGTCCCGGCGTGACCCGGCTGTGCTATTGCGGGCCGGTGCTGCACACCCGGGTGGACCGTCCGCACGCCACGCGCGAACCACTGCAACTGGGTGCCGAAATTTACGGCCACGCGGGTCTGGAAGCCGATCTGGAAGTGCTGGAGTTGGCTTGTGCGTCGTTGCGCGCTGCTGGGCTGACCGAACAGATTGTGGATCTGGGCGATGTCCGTGTGGTGGACGCGCTGCTGGCCGGTGCCGGCTTGTCGCCTCAAACTGTGTCGGCATTGCATTCGGCCTTGGCCGCCAAAGACGTGTCCACGCTCGGCGCCTTGAGCCAAGGGTTGCCGACCGAGGTGCGCGAAGCTCTGCTGCGCTTGCCGTCTTTGTACGGCGATGTTGGGGTGCTGGATGAAGCGGCCCGCTGCCTCCCCGCCAGTCCACTGCTGCAACAGGCGTTGGCCGATTTGCGCTGGCTGGCCGCGCAGCTCGAAGGTGTGCGCGTGTCCTTCGATTTGGCCGATTTGCGTGGTTACGCTTACTACACAGGCGTCCGTTTTTCCCTGTTTGCAGCCGCCTCGCCCACGGTCAGCCCGCGCGAATTGTTGCGCGGTGGCCGCTACGACGAGGTGGGGGCTGTGTTTGGCCGCAAACGGCCGGCCGCAGGTTTCAGTCTAGATCTCAAAGAGGTGGTGGCTGCGCTCGATGCCAAGCCTTTGCAGGCGGCCATCCGTGCGCCCTGGGGCGGCCGGGCCGATCTGCGCGAAGCGATCGCTCGCCTGCGGGTCCAGGGTGAAACGGTGGTTTGTGCGCTGCCTGGCCACGAACACGAAGTGGATGAATTCCTTTGCAACCGCGCCTTGGTCGAGCGTGGTGGTGCCTGGGTGGTCGAGCCGTTGACGGCCTGATCGCCCCTTTCTTTCCTGAAGCGTCTGAACGGAACACGATGAGCGAAAACACTTTCAAAGCCCCCGCTGGGCGCAATGTGGTGGTGGTGGGCACCCAGTGGGGTGACGAGGGCAAAGGCAAACTGGTCGACTGGCTGACTGAAACCGCCAAAGGCGTGGTTCGCTTCCAGGGCGGCCACAACGCTGGCCACACCTTGGTCATCAACGGGGTGAAAACCGCGTTGCACCTGATCCCCAGCGGCATCATGCGTGCAGGTGTCAAGTGCTACATCGGCAACGGTGTGGTGTTGTCGGTCACCAAGTTGCTGGAAGAGATTGCGGGCCTGGAGAAGGCTGGTGTCGAGGTGCGTTCGCGCCTGCGCGTCAGCGAAGGTTGCCCGTTGATTCTGCCGTTCCACGCTGCGATCGACGTGGCGCGCGAAGCCGCCAAGGAAAAAGCCGGTACCGCCAAGATCGGCACCACCGGTCGGGGCATCGGCCCGGCTTACGAAGACAAGATTGCCCGGCGCGCATTGCGGGTGCAAGACCTCAAACACCCCGAGCGTTTTGCCGCCAAGCTGCGCGAGCTGCTTGACCTGCACAACCACCTCCTGGTGAGCTACCTGGGCTCAGCCGATCTGGATTGGGGCCCGGCCTTTGCCGATTTCATGCAAGACGGTCGAATCCTGTTCGAACCGGTGTATGCGCAAGCCATGCAGCAGGCCGAACAGCTCAAACCCATGATCGCCGACGTGTCGCGTGAGCTGAACGAGGCGCACAAGGCCGGTGTGAACCTGCTGTTTGAAGGCGCCCAAGGCACGCTGCTGGACATCGACCACGGTACTTATCCCTTTGTGACGTCCAGCAACTGTGTGGCTGGCAACGCAGCGGCCGGCGCTGGCGTCGGACCGGGCATGTTGCATTACGTGCTGGGCATCACCAAAGCTTACTGCACCCGCGTGGGTGGTGGCCCCTTCCCGACCGAGTTGGAGTGGGAAAAGGAAGGCACGCCGGGCTGGCACATGGCCACTGTGGGCGCCGAAAAAGGCACCACCACCGGGCGCGCCCGCCGTTGTGGTTGGTTCGACGCCGCGCTGCTCAAGCGTTCGGCCCAGGTCAACGGCTTGAGCGGCCTGTGCATCACCAAGCTCGACGTGCTGGACGGCCTGCCTGAATTGCAACTCTGCGTGGGCTACAAGCTGGACGGCGAGATCATCGACATTCTCCCGATGGGCGCCGACGAAATTGCCCGTTGCGAACCGATTTACGAGACCCTGCCCGGCTGGAGCGAATCGTCGGTGGGTGTGACCGAGCACGACAAGCTGCCGCTCAACGCCCAGCGTTACCTGAGCCGCATCGAGGCGGTGACGGGCGTGCCGGTGCATGTGGTGTCCACCAGCCCGGACCGCGACCACACCATCCTGTTGCACCACCCCTACGCCGCCTGACAACCCACCACGGAGCCCGCCATGCTGACCGAAGACGGTAAACACCTGTATGTGTCCTATGACGAGTACCACAACCTGATCGAGAAACTCGCGATCAAGGTTCACCAGTCTGGCTGGGAATTCGACACCATCCTTTGCCTCGCGCGTGGCGGTATGCGGCCCGGGGACATCCTCAGCCGGATTTTTGACAAACCGCTGGCCATCATGTCCACCAGCTCCTACCGGGCCGATGCCGGCAAGGTGCAGGGCACGCTGGACATCGCGCGCTACATCACCACGCCCAAGGGCGAGATCGCGGGCAAAGTGCTGCTGGTGGACGACCTGGCGGACTCGGGCCACACCCTGAAGGCGGTGCTGGACATGCTGCGCAACAACTACCCGCCCATCAGCGAGTTGCGCAGCGCGGTCATCTGGACCAAGGCGGTCTCGGTGTTCACCCCCGACTACTCGGTGGAGTTCCTGCCGACCAACCCCTGGATTCACCAACCCTTTGAAGCCTACGACAGCATGCGCCCCGCACAGTTGCTGTCGAAGTGGAAGATCTGAGCGCGCTCATGGCGGAGCAAGCTCCGGCGCTGCGGACGCTGCTGGTGCACCATCCGTACCGGCCGCCGAGGGGTTTCGACGCGCAGCCGGTGGGGGTGCACAAGGCCTCGACCGTGTTTTTCCCCAACGTTGCGGCCATGCGCTCGCGCGATTGGAAAGACAAATCGGCCTACACCTACGGCTTGCACGGTACTCCCACCACCTTCGCCCTGGAAGCGCGTTTGGCTTCGTTGGAGGGCGGTGAACACTGTGTGTTGGTCCCCAGCGGTCTGGCGGCCATTGCCCTGGTGGGCATGGCCTTTCTGAGCGCTGGTGACGAGGTGCTGCTGCCCCACAACGCCTATGGCCCAGGCAAGTCGTTTGCCGAGGTGGAGTTGGCCCGTTGGGGCATCACCCACCGGTACTACGACCCCATGAATCCGGCCGATCTGGCCGCCAAGGTGGGGCCCGCCACCCGCTTGGTGTGGCTGGAGGCTGCAGGCTCGGTGACGTTGGAGTATCCGGATCTGCCTGCGCTGCTGACCGTGGTGCGAACGGCTGATCGCCGCATCGTCACCGCGCTGGACAACACCTGGGGTGCGGGCATCGCGTTTGCGCCCTTCGAGCTGGGCGTGGACGTGTCCATGCAGGCCTTGACCAAATACCCCAGTGGCGGTGCCGATGTGCTGATGGGCTCGGTCGTGACGCGCGACCCGGCGCTGCACCGACAGTTGCTGCTGACCCACATGCGCCTGGGCTTGGGCGTGGGCGCCAACGATGTCGAATTGGTGCTGCGCGGTTTGCCGTCCATGGTGTTGCGCTACCGGGCGCAGGACGCCGCCACGCGCGAGTTGGCGGCCTGGCTGGCCGAGCAACCCCATGTGGACAGGGTTTTCCACCCTGCGTTGCCCGATTCCCCTGGGCACGCGCACTGGCGGCGCGACGCGTCGGCAGCCGCCTGTTTGTTCAGCGTGGTGTTTGAACCTGACGTATCCCCAGAACGGGTGGACGCGTTCTGCGACCGCTTGCGAGTGTTCCGCCTGGGCTACAGTTGGGCGGGTCCAGTCAGTCTGTGCGTGCCGTACGACATCGCGGCGTTGCGGCCCCACGCTTGGCCGCACGCCAGCCGCCTGGTCCGTTTTGCGGTCGGGCTGGAGGCGGTGGACGACCTCCGGGCCGACTTGGCTCAGGCGTTGACGGCGCTCTCCTGAGTCAGGATCGACCGCGCCAGTGCGGTCAGTGCCTCGCTGGAGCGGTCACTCAGCACACAAGGGCTCGCCTGGGCGTACTGCACAAAGTTGCGCCGGATGGACGCCGCATAGACCGGGTCGTAGTGGGTTTTGAGCAGCGCCCGCACCACGTCGGCCGATTCGCCAGCCCGGACCTGCGCTTGCCAAGCCTCAATCACCGCTTTGCCACGCAACTCGGTCAGGGCACCGAGGCGGGTGCAGAAAAATTCGGGGTCGTGCACAAAGAAAGCGTAGTCCTCAAGCAGCAAGGCCACCCGTTCTTCGTCGTTCAGTTGCAGGTCAAGGCAGGGGCTGGCGCGCATCGCTTCCATCAGGGCGTCCGGCACCCGCAGGTTGCCCACTTTTTTGCTCTCGCTTTCCACATAGACCGGCCGCGTCCGGTCGAGTTGGCGCAGTGCGTTCCAGACCAGCGAATCAAAGTGCTTCTGGCTCGGTTGGGGTTGACCTGGTACCAGGCCGAGCACTGAACTGCGGTGGCAAGCCAGCGCTTCCAGGTCCAGCACCTGCGCGCCCTGGGCCGCCAAGGCATGCAGCAAACGGGTTTTGCCCGAACCGGTGGGCCCGCACACCACGCGGAAGTCCAGGCCTTGCACCTGAGTTGGAAAGCTCTCCAGCAGTGCGTTGCGCCAAGCCTTGTAGCCCCCTTCGATCAGCGTGACCTGGAAACCGATGGCGCTGAGGATGGTGGCCAGCGCACCGCTGCGGTTCCCGCCGCGCCAGCAATACACCAGGGGTTTCCAGCCTTTGGGTTTGTCCAGCACTTCGCGTTCGATGTGCGCGGCGATGTTGCGGGCCGACAGCGCTGCACCCCGTTTTTTCGCCTCAAAGGCGTTGACCTGCTTGTACATGGTGCCAATGACGATCCGCTCTTCGTTGTTGAGCGTGGGCCAGTTGATCGCGCCCGGCAGGTGGTCTTCGGCGAATTCGGCCTCGGTTCGCGCATCAATGATGGTGTCAAAGTCGGCCAGCCGGCCAGCGGCAGCCACAGCGGGCAAGGTGTTCAGGGGCATGGAGTGTCAGCGGCGGGGCAGCAAGGGGCGCAGTACAGGCCACACATTGTCCAGCATTCGGGGTTGGGCCTGTTCGTTGGGGTGGATGCGGTCGGCCTGGAACAGTGCCAGCGCGTCGGGCCCGTCGGCCACGCCCTTGAGGAAAAACGGCACCAGCGCGGTTTTGTGTTGACGGGCCACGTCCGCAAACAGTTGCCGGAAATCGGCGGCATAACGGCTGCCGTAGTTGGGCGGCATTTCCATGCCCAGCAACAGCACCCGGGCGCCGCTGGCCAGGCTGGTCTTCACCATATCGGCCAGGTTGGCGCGGGTCATGTCCAAAGGCAGGCCCCGCAGCGCGTCGTTGCCACCCAGCTCAATGATCACGACAGCAGGCCGATGCTGCTTCAGCAAGGCAGGCAGCCGGGACCGCCCCCCGGAGGTGGTGTCGCCGCTGACCGACGCATTCACCACCCGCAGTGCGGTGCCTTGCTGCTGCAAGCGTTGCTCCAGCAAGGCGACCCAACCGCTGCCGCGCCGCAAACCGTACTCGGCGCTCAAAGAGTCGCCCACCACCAGCAGCACAGGCTCGCTGGCCGCGCTCGCCCAGGAAGACCCCAGCGCCCAGCCCAGCGAGGCAATCGCGTTAAAGTGTCGTCGTTTCAACAGGGCCCACCTTTCATGTCGAATGTGATGATTGCTGTGCGCGGCGTGTCCAAATCGGTGGCCGATGCCACCGGTACCCTGGACATTTTGCGCGACATTGATGTTGAGTTGCTGCGCGGCCAGACCGTGGCCATTGTGGGCGCGTCGGGATCGGGCAAAAGCACGCTGCTGTCCATCGTCGCGGGGTTGGATACCCCCACGGCGGGAACGGTTCACATCGACGGCGTCGATATTTTCGCCCTCAGCGAAGACCAGCGAGCGGCCTTGCGGGCACAAAAAGTCGGCTTCGTGTTCCAGAGTTTTCAGTTGCTGGGCAACCTCACCGCGCTTGAAAACGTGATGCTGCCGCTGGAGCTGGCTGGCCGGCGCGATGCCCGCGCCCTGGCCACCCAGATGCTGCAGCGCGTGGGGTTGGGCGAGCGACTGGGCCACTACCCCAAGGTGTTGTCGGGCGGCGAACAGCAACGGGTGGCACTGGCCCGTGCGTTCGTGGTGCAGCCGGCGGTGTTGCTGGCGGATGAACCCACGGGCAGCCTCGATTTCGCCACCGGCGAACGCATCATGGCGCTGATGTTCGAGCTGAACCGGGAGCAGGGCACCACGCTGGTGTTGGTTACTCACGATCAGGCGATTGCCAGCCGCTGCGAACGCCGCATCACCATCGAAGCGGGACGCGCCACGGCTTCGGGGGGATAATCGCCCCCCATGTCTTCTCCCAAAGTTTTGTTCGGGTTTCACGCGGTGGGCGTGAGGCTCAAAACCGCGCCGACCTCCATCATCGAGATCTACGTCGATCCTTCGCGCCGCGATGCGCGCATGAAGCAGTTCCTGGACCGCGTGCGCGAGGCCGGGGTCCGCATGATCGAAGCCGACAGCCTGCGCATCGCCAAGTTGGCGGGCAGCCATGGTCACCAGGGCGTGGCCGCCCGGGTGCAGCCGGTTCAGCAGGCGCGCAGCCTGGACGATTTGCTGGACCAACTGGAGCAGGGCGGTGCCGAGGCCCCGCTGCTGCTGGTGCTCGACGGTGTGACCGATCCACACAACCTCGGGGCCTGCTTGCGGGTGGCCGACGGCGCCGGTGCCCATGCGGTCATCGCGCCCAAAGACCATGCTTGCGGTATCAACGCAACCGTGGCCAAGGTGGCCAGCGGTGCGGCAGAAACCGTGCCTTACTTCATGGTCACCAACCTGGCGCGCACCTTGAACGAGCTGAAAGAGCGCAACATCTGGATCATTGGCACCAGCGACGACGCGCCCAAAACGCTGTACCAGGTAGACCTGAAAGGGCCCGTGGCGTTGGTGCTGGGTGCCGAAGGGCCGGGCATGCGCCAACTCACCCGCAAGACCTGCGATGAACTGGTCAGCATCCCGATGCGCGGGGCGGTGGAAAGTCTGAACGTCTCGGTCGCCAGCGCGGTGGGCCTGTACGAGGCCCTGCGCCAACGCACCTGAGGCATGGGCGGGCCGGTTAAACCGTCATGCCGCCTGCCACTTCCAGCACGGTGCCGTTGATGTAGCTGGCCTCATCGCTGGCGAGGAAGGCGTAGGCGTTGGCGATTTCCTCCGGGCGTCCCAGCCGGCGCAAGGGCACTTTGTGTTCCATCTCGGCCAGCACCTTGTCGGGAATGGTGTCGAGGATGGGGGTTGCCACGAAACCCGGCGCCACCGCATTGACCCGAACGCCTTTGGGGCCCAATTCGCGGCTCCAGGTTTTGGTGAAGCCAATCACTCCGAACTTGCTGGCCGCGTAGTTGGTTTGCCCGAAGTTGCCGTAAATACCGACCACGCTTGAGGCGTTCAGGATGGCGCCGCTGCCTTGCGCCACCATCACGTCGGCCACGGCCTGGGAGCAGTGGAACACCCCGCGCAAGTTCACGTCAATCACGCGATCAAACTGCTCGATCGTCATCTTTTGCAAACGCGCGTCCTGGGTGATGCCGGCGTTGTTGACCAACACATCGATGCGGCCGAAGCGATCCCGCACCGCCGCCACCATCGCGTCCACCTGGGTACGGTCGGTCACATCCACCACCCAGCCTATGGCGGTGTTTCCGAAGGCGCCACACGCTTGTGCCACTTCGTCCACCGCCGCTTGTTTCACGTCGCAGGCCACGACGATGGCGCCCTCCTGTGCAAACTTGCGGGCGGTGGCCGCGCCGATGCCCTGGCCCGCGCCCGTGATGATGCAAACCTTCTGTTCCAGTCGTTTCATGGTGTTTGATTTTCTGGTGTGAATGACAAGGTGGTCGCATCTTACGTCGCGGCTTCCCCGTTTCTCCCTACAATCGTGGCATGAGCCTGCTTGACGTGGGCAACCCGGGCCACATTTTCACAGGAGCAGGATCAGTGCAGACCAAAGAGGCCGAATCCGAAGCCGCCCCCGCCGGCAAGCCCGTGCGTGTGATCAAGAAGTACCCCAACCGCCGTCTGTACGATACCGACACGTCGTCCTACATCACCTTGGCCGAGGTCAAGGCGTTGGTGATGCGCGCCGAACCGTTCGTGGTGCGCGATGCCAAATCCAACGACGACCTGACCCGCAGCATCCTGCTGCAGATCATTCTGGAAGAGGAAACCGCCGGTGTGCCGCTGTTCACCGAGAACATGTTGGCCAACATCATCCGTTTCTACGGGCATTCCATGCAGGATTTCATGGGTTCTTACCTCGACAAGAACCTGCAAATCTTCATGGAAATGCAGCAAAAAATGACCGACCAGGCCAAAGGCCTGACGCCCGAACTGTGGCAGCAGTTCATGGCTGCGCAGACGCCCTTGATGATGGGCAATTACTTCAGCCAGTCTCAAAATGCCTTTACCCAGATGCAGGAACAGATGTTCCAGGCGTTTGGCATGAAACGCTGACGCGGCGCAACCGGGGCGGACCTGAGACAATCGGGGAATGAGCGACATCATCTCCCCGGCACCCGCCACCACTACGCCCAAAGTGGGCTTCATCAGCCTTGGTTGTCCAAAGGCCTTGACGGACTCCGAACTCATCCTCACGCAACTCAGCGCAGAGGGCTACACCACCAGCAAGACGTTTGAAGGCGCCGACCTGGTGATCGTGAACACCTGCGGCTTCATTGACGACGCCGTCAAGGAAAGTCTGGACACCATCGGCGAGGCCTTGGCCGAGAACGGCAAGGTCATCGTGACTGGCTGCCTCGGCGCGCGGCAGGCCGACGATGGCAGCAATCTGGTGCAGCAGATGCACCCCGCCGTGCTGGCCGTGACCGGCCCGCACGCCACCCACGAAGTGATGGAAGCGGTGCACCAGCACCTCCCCAAGCCTCACGATCCGTTCATTGACTTGGTGCCGCAGCGCCTAGCCAACGCCATCGACGGCGTGGGCGTCAAGCTCACGCCGCGCCACTACGCCTA
>CAZSZN010000039.1:0-18915 GCA_964610405.1 uncultured Macromonas sp.
CAACCCCCAGGCCCAGCGCGACCGCCGCCTGTTCGAGCGCCTGGGCCTCAAGCCCCAGGGCGAGCGCCCCGAGGTGAAGGACGCCGAGGTCACGGGCGCCGAGGTGGCGAGCGCCGCCGCCTGATGCAAGATCAGGCCATGGCGAGCATCGAGGCCCAGGCTCCTCCGGTCATTGACGAGGCCTTCCTCGAAGATCCGTACCCCGCCTACCAGGCGTGGCGCGAAGAGGGCGCCATGCTGTGGAGCGACGACTTCTTTGGTGGCGCGTGGCTGCTCACCCGCCACGCAGATGTTGAGGCGGCCTTGCGCGACCCGGCGCTTTCCGCACAACGGACGGGCGGCTGGGTCATGGCTGCGGCGCAACAAGGCCGGGCCGAGCTGCGCCCGTTCCAAAGTTTGTTTGCGCGCGCCATGCTGTTCCTGGATGCGCCGGATCACGGTCGCCTGCGCCAGATCCTCATGCCCGCCTTTCGGCCCGACGCCCTGGCCTCGTTGCAGAAATGGCTGGACGCCACGGTGACGGAGCGCGTGCTTGCGCTCGATGGGTCGTTCGACTTCATGGCCCAAATCGCCCGGCCATTGCCAGCGCGCGTCATCGGCCGCTTGATGGACGTGGACCCGGCACTCGACACCACCTTCATGCGTTGGTGCGATGACATCGCTGTGTTCATTGGCGCGGCACAGCCTGAACATGCCCAGGTGTTGCGCGCCCAGCGCAGCCTGCTGGATATGAGCGCATATTTTGAACAGGAGCTGCTGCCCTGGCGACGCCAGCACCTGGGCGACGATCTGGTGAGCCGCCTGCTGCAGGCCGAAGCGCAAGGGCAGATCGAATCCAGCCTGGAGCTGCTGGCCCAATGTGCCATGCTGCTGTTCGCCGGTTACGAAACCACCCGCAACCTGCTGGGCAACGGCCTGCACGCCTTGCTCTCACACCCCAGCCAATGGCGCCTGCTGTGCCAGCAGCCCGAACTCGCGGGCAACGCGGTGCGTGAACTGCTGCGCTTTGACAGCCCCGTGCAGTGGACCGGCCGCCGCGCGACCCGTGCCATGACGCTGTGCGGTCAGGTCATTCAGCGGGGCGATCTGATTCTGCCGTTGATTGGCTGTGCCAACCGTGATCCGGCCCGGCACAGCGCCCCTGACAGCCTGAGAATCGACCGCGCCAACCCCGGTGCCCTGTCGTTCGGCAGCGGTGCGCACATCTGCATAGGCGCTGCGCTCACGCAAATGGAAACGCAAGCCGTGCTGTGGGCACTGGCCATGCACAAACCGGGGCTGGAACTGAATGGCGTGCCGCAGCGCAACCGCAACCCGCTGTACCGGGGCTGGACTGCATTACCGCTGAGTGACACACCACATGGACCCCACTGAAAAGGCAGGCGGGCGTAGAGCCCGCCCAGACCAGGGGACTTAACGTGGTGCTTGGCGCGCCGCACGCGCTCGGGCCAACGCCGCTTCAATGATGGAGCGCTTCTTGTCCAGCGTGGCCGGATCGGTGTGCTTCGATTGTTCAGCCAGGTGCTCCAGCTTGTGCTGCGCTTGCATCAGATGGCGGTCTTGGCGCTCGACCGCCTCGCGCTTCAAACGGAGGGCGCGCCGGTCATAACGTTCCCGGGCCTGCTGTGCCAGCGTCGGGCTCCAAGCGGCCCAGCCGGTTCGCTCCTGACTGACGTTGACCATGGCGATGCAGTCCACCGGGCAGACCGGCACACACAGGTCGCAACCGGTGCAGTACGCGTCCACCACGGTGTGCATGCGCTTGTTCGCACCGACGATGGCGTCGGTCGGGCAAGCCTTGATGCACAGCGTGCAGCCTATGCACCAAGTCTCATCGATCACCGCGACAGTCATGGGGCCTTCCGCCCCATGTTCCGGGTTCAGCGCCAACAGCGGGCGGCCGGTCAGACGCGCCAAGCGGTCGATGCCTTCGCCACCACCGGGCGGGCATTGATTGATCTCGGCTTCCCCGGTGGCCACCGCCACCGCGTAAGCCCGGCAATCCGGGTAGCCGCACCGGGTGCACTGGGTTTGCGGCAACGCCGCGTCAATGCGCTCAACCAGTGCGCTCAACGCCTCAGGCAGACTTGCCATTCGCAGCAGAACGCCGGCGAGGCGTTGGGGGGGCTGGGTTGGTTGCTGCTGCGACAACCGCAGGCGCTGCGGCTACCGGTGCAGCGACAGGTTCCGGGCTCACGTCGGGCGCGGTGGCGGGGGCCACCACCGCGGGTTTCGGCTGGTGCTCGGCAATGAACGCTTTCACCACCGGGTACACCATCTCGCGCCAACGGCGGCCACTGAAAATCCCGTAGTGCCCCGCACCTTTGACCTCAAAGTGCCGTTGCTCAGGGTCTTCGATGCCGGTGCACAGCTCATGTGCTGCGCGCGTTTGTCCGCAGCCCGAGATGTCGTCCAGCTCACCTTCCACCGTCAGCAGGCCGGTGTGGGTGATGTCTTGCGGGCGCACCCGCTCAAGCTTGCCCTGAGAGTTGCGCACATCCCAGGTGCCGTTCACCAGCTTGAACTCCTGGAACACCGTGTTGATGGTTTCCAGGTAATAGTCGGCGTCCATGTCGAGCACCGCGTTGTACTCGTCGTAGAACTGGCGGTGCGACTCAATGCTGTCGTTGTCGCCCTTCACCAAGTCCATAAAGTAGTCGTAATGGCTGTTGGCGTGGCGGTCCGGGTTCATGGCAATGAAGCCGGCGTGCTGCAAAAAGCCCGGGTACACCCTGCGACCAGCGCCAGGGAAGCTGCTTGGCACGCGGTAAATCACGTTGTTCTCAAACCACTCGAAACTGCGCTGCAACGCCAAGGCATTCACCGCCGTGGGCGATTTGCGCGCGTCGATGGGGCCACCCATCATCGTCATGGACAGCGGTGCCGTTTCGCCCCGGCTGGCCATCAGCGACACCGCAGCCAGCACCGGCACGGTGGGTTGGCAAACGCTCATCACGTGGCAGTTGCCGTAGCGCTGCTGCAGGTGGCGCACAAACTCTTGCACGTAGTTAACGTAATCGTCCAGGTGGAACTCGCCTTCGCTCATGGGCACCAGGCGCGCATTCTTCCAGTCGGTGATGTAGACCTTGTGGTCTTGCAGCATGGTGCGCACGGTGTCGCGCAGCAGCGTGGCGTAGTGCCCCGACAGCGGCGCCACGATCAGCACCACCGGCTGTTTCTTCAGCATGCGCAGCGTGTCCGGATCGTCGGCAAAGCGCTTGAAACGGCGCAACTCGCAGAACGGCTTGTCGATTTCCACCCGCTCGTGAATGGCCACGTGAGCGCCGTTCACGTCGATCTCGCGAATGCCGAATTCCGGCTTTTCGTAGTCCTTGCCCAGGCGGTGCAAGAGGTCGTAGGCAGCGGCGATCCGCTGGGACAGGGGGGTCTGGCCCAGCGGCGTCATCGGGTTGGCGAACAACTTCGCCGTCACTTGCGCGAAGTCAGAGAAGGGCTCCATCAGCGAGCGTTGCGTTTCGTAGATCTGGTAGAGCATGGGGGAAACCTCTGACTATGTTGCAGTGCAGCAAAATATATCAGGAATCGCTGCCGATGTCCTGACATCCGTCACTATCAAACCACAGCAGCAATCGATTTGCAGACGTGATCGATGTTTTTGCTGTTCAGCGCGGCCACGCACATGCGGCCGGTGTCGGTGCCATACACACCAAATTCGTTGCGCAGGCGCACCATCTGGTCCTTGGTCAGGCCGGAGTAGCTGAACATGCCGATCTGGGTGGTGATGAAGCTCATGTCCTGCTGCACACCGGCGGCCTTCAGACCGTCCACCAAGGCCTGGCGCATGGCTTTGATGCGCACGCGCATTTCGGCCAGTTCTTGTTCCCACTGGGCGCGCAGTTCGGGGTTGTTCAGCACCGCAGCCACCACCGCACCACCGTGAATGGGCGGGTTGGAGTAGTTGGTGCGGATGGCGATCTTGAGCTGGCTCAGCACGCGACCGGCTTCTTCCTTGTTTTCGCACAACACGCTCAGGGCGCCCACGCGCTCGCCGTACAGGCTGAAACTCTTGGAGAAGCTGGTGGACACGAAGAAGGTCAGGCCAGCGGCGACGAACTTCTGGATCACGGCACCGTCTTCGGCAATGCCGTGGCCAAAGCCCTGGTACGCCATGTCGAGGAAGGCTGTCAGGCCCTTGGCCTTGACCACCGCGATCACCTGGTCCCACTGGGCGGGGGTGATGTCGTAGCCGGTGGGGTTGTGGCAGCAGGCATGCAGCACCACGATGGTGCCGGACTCGGCCGCGTTCAGGCTGGCCAGCATGCCTTCAAAATTCACGCCCCGCTTGGCGGCGTCGTAGTACGCATAAGTGTCAACAACAAAGCCCGCGTTGGCGAACAGCGCGCGGTGGTTTTCCCAGCTCGGGTCGGAAATCAGCACCTTGGCGTTGGGGGTGAGCTTTTTCAGGAAGTCCGCGCCAATCTTCAGGCCGCCGGTACCGCCAATGGCTTGCACCGTTGCCACGCGACCGCTTTGCACCGGCTCGCTGTCTGCACCGAACACCAGGCCCTTGACCGCGTTGTCGTAAGCCGCGATGCCGTCGATGGGCAGGTAACCGCGCGCAGCGGGCTTGTCCATCATCGCCTTTTCGGCGGCCTGCACGCATTGCAGCAGGGGTAGCTTGCCGTTGTCGTCGTAGTAAACGCCCACACCCAGGTTGACTTTGTGGGGGTTGGCGTCGGCAGCGAACTGCTCATTCAGACCCAGGATGGGGTCGCGGGGGGCCATTTCGACGGCGGTGAACAGAGACATGGTGGCGTGTACCTGTGGGGGAATGAAAAAGCGAACCAAAGCTGATCATTTTACTGCGGAGGTGACCGCAAGGCGCTGGTACGATGGCGCCCATGCTGAACATTTCCCAGGCATGACACCCAGCCGCGACGCCGAGTACATGGGCTTGGCACTGGCCCAAGCCCGATTCGCCGCGGCCACGGGCGAGGTGCCTGTGGGGGCGGTGTTGGTTCGCCCCGGGCGCCATGGCGTGGCCGATGAAGTGTTGGCCCAAGCCCACAACCAACCGATTGCCCGCCACGACCCCACTGCTCATGCCGAGATGTTGGCCCTTCGCCAAGCGGCCACCCACCTGGGCAACTACCGGCTGGACGGCTGCGAGTTGTACGTGACCCTGGAGCCCTGCGCGATGTGCGCCCAAGCACTGTTGCACGCGCGCCTGGCGCGTGTGGTGTACGGCGCCCGCGAGCCCAAAACCGGCGCGCATGGATCGGTGATCGATGTGCTGGGTCACCCCAGCCTCAACCACCAAACCCAGGTGGAATCGGGCCTGATGGCCAACGAGTGTGCGGCGGTGATGCGGGCTTTTTTCGCCGAACAACGCGCCAAGGCCCGGGAGCGTGCCGTACCGCTGCGCGACGACGCATTGCGTACCCCGGATGAGGCCTTTGAGGCGTTGTGGGCCCGGTGGCCCGACTTGCGCGACCACCAACGCTGGACCAACGAAGGCGATGCGCTGGCCGGACTGCGCCTGCACTGGCTGGACTTGCCCCCGCTCAACGCCGGCCCGTCATCCCCCCCGGTCGCCGTGGCTTTGCACGGCCCCCGTGGTTGGTGGCCCGAATGGCTGCCGTGGGCCAGAGCCCAGCAGGCGCAAGGCACCCGCGTGTTGTTGCCCGATTTGATCGGTTTTGGTCAGAGCGACAAACCCAAGAAAGCCCGCTGGCACACGGCGGCCCACCACGCCGATGTGTTGGTGGAGTGGCTGCGTAACTTGGACGTGGCGGCCTTTAACGTCGTCGCACCGCCCGAGCAAACCGCCTTGATTCAAGTCCTGCAGCAGCGCTGGCCGCTGCAGCCCATTGCGGCGGACATCCGCAGGCCCGCGCCCTTGGCCGATCAACCCGCCGATTGGGTTGCCTGGCCTTACCCGGACGCCGGCCACCAGGCGGCCCACAAAGCCTGGCCCTGGCCCGCCGTTTAGGGTGTCACGAGCGCCATAATCGGGCGCATGGCCCACATTTACCTGTACTCCCCCAGCGGCGCGGTCCGCGACAAAGTCGGTTTTCGGCGCGCCCTCAAACGCTTGCAGGCCATGGGCCACGAGGTGGAGGTGGACCCGGCGGCACTCAGCAGTCACCAACGCTTTGCGGGGGACGACGACACCCGTTTGGCCGCCATCGGTCGGGCCGCAGCCAGCGGCGCGCAGGTGGTGTTGACCACCCGTGGCGGCTACGGCCTGACCCGCTTGTTGCCCCGACTGCCTTACGACGCAATCCAGCAATCGGTGGACAAAGGCAGTGCCTGGGTCGGTCTGAGCGATTTCACCGCCTTGCAAGCTGCAGTCCTGTCTCAGCGCGGCACCCCCACCTGGGCCGGCCCCGCGTTGCTGGAAGACTGGGCGACCGAAGCAACACCCGACGAGATCATGCAAGCCTGCTTCGACGATCTGGTCACCGGCGTGGGGGAGGGGACCGGATGGCGACTGCCCGCCAACGATTTCCACGCGCACCCAGCCCTGGCCAGCGAGCAAGGTTGGGCGGCAGAAGGCGGCGTGTTGTGGGGGGGCAACCTGACGGTGTTGTGTTCGCTGTTGGGGACGCCGTTTTTTCCGCTGGTGCAAGGCGGCGTGCTGTTCCTGGAGGACGTGGGCGAACACCCTTATCGCATTGAGCGCCAGTTGACGCAGTTGCTCCACGCGGGCGTGCTGGGCCAGCAGCGTGCCATTTTGCTGGGCAGCTTCAACCGCTTTCAACTCACGCCACACGACAAAGGCTTCAACCTGAAACAGGTCACCACCTGGCTGCGCAGCCAGGTGTCGGCGCCGGTGCTGACCAGCCTGCCGTTTGGTCATGTGCCCACCAAGGTGATTTTGCCCGTGGGCAAGCCGGTGGACCTGTACGTTCAGGGCCGCGAAGCCCTGATGTTCTGGGAGGAATGAACTTAGCGCGGGTCAAGCCACCCGCGCTGCTGTCAACCTTCGGCCACTCGGCGCGCCAGGTGGTCGAGGGCCTCTTGCACCTGATCGACCAGAATCAGGCACAGATCGCCCGATTTAAGTCCAGCCAGCGCGGTGTCAATCGCGTTGAACTCGCCGCGCACTTCCTGAATGTTGGTCGTCTGTGTGGCGCCTTCCAGCCCCTCGCGCAACAGCGCAATCACCTCGCCGTCCTCGCGGCCGCGCTGGCAGGCGTCCTGGTACAGGATGACCTCATCGAACACGCGGCCCAAGATGCGGGTTTGCTGGCGAATGTCCTCATCGCGCCGGTCGCCGGCCCCGCTGATCACCACCAGGCGGCGACTGGCGGTCATTTGCTGCACCGCGTCGCTCAATGCCTGGATCGCGTCCGGGTTGTGACCGTAGTCGGCAATCACGGTCGCGCCCCGGTAATCGAACAGGTTGAACCGGCCCGGCACCGCATGGGCATCGCTCACAAAGGTGAACAGGCCTTGCAAAATGGTGTTCCACGGCACATCCAGTGCCCACGCGGCGCCGATCGAGGCCATCGCGTTGTCCACCTGGAAGCCGATGGTGCCGTTGCGGGTGATGGGAATCTGGCTCAGCGGAATGCGAATCTGCGTCGCGCCTTCGGCCGCCACGATCTGCCCATCGCTGATGAACAGCACGCGCTTGCCCAGCGCGCGATGGGTCGCGATGACCGGGTGGTGCTCGTTCGGCCCAAAAAACGTGACCTGGCCACTGCAAAAGTCGGCCATGCGCACCACATGGGGGTCGGCGGCGTTCAACACCGCCATGCCTTGCGGCTCCACGTTCTGCACGATCACGCGCTTGAGGACGCTGAGATCCTCCACCGTGGTGATGTAGTTGAGCCCCAGGTGGTCGCCAGCACCGATGTTGGTGACAACGGCCACCCGACAGCGGTCGTAGGCCAGTCCTTCGCGCAAGAGCCCGCCTCGCGCGGTTTCAAACACCGCAGCGTCCACATCGGGGTGGGCGAGCACGTTGCGTGCGCTGCGCGGGCCGCTGCAATCGCCGCTGTCGATCTGACGACCGTTCACGTACACGCCATCGGTGTTGGTCATGCCGACGCGCAGGCCGTGTCCGCGCAGCAGGTGCGAAGTCAGGCGCACGGTGGTCGTTTTGCCGTTGGTGCCCGTCACCGCCACGATAGGGATGCGACCGTTCCCGCCATCGGGGAACATGTGCTGGATCACCGCTTCGCCCACCGGCCGGCCCTTGCCGTACGAGGGGCTGATGTGCATCCGCAACCCAGGCGCGGCATTCACTTCCACCACGCCACCTTGTTGTTGCTCCAGCGGCTCAATCACGTTTTGGCAGACCACGTCCACGCCGCAAACGTCCAGCCCCACGGTCAACGCGGCGGCCACTGCACGGGCCGCCACCAACGGGTGCACCTCGTCGGTCACATCGGTGGCGGTACCGCCGGTGGACAGGTTGGCGTTGTTGCGCAGCACCACCCGTTGGCCCAAGGCGGGCACGGAATCCGGGGTCAATCCTTGCTCGCGCAGGCGATCCACCGCGATCTCGTCCAGGCGGATTTTGGTCAGGGCGGTGGCGTGGCCATCGCCACGCCGGGGGTCGGTGTTGACGGCATCCACCAGTGCGCGCACCGTGTGTTCGCCATCGCCGATCACCAGCGGTGGGTCGCGGCGCGAGGCAGCCACCAGTTGCCGGCCCACCACCAGCAGGCGGTAATCGATGCCGGGCAGGTAGCGCTCCACCATCACGTCGTCGCGGTACTGGTGGGCGTTGTGGTAGGCCGCTTCCACCTGTTCGCGGGTGCTGATGTTGACCGTGACGCCCTTGCCCTGGTTGCCGTCGCGCGGTTTGACCACCACGGCCGACCCCAGTGCTTGAGCCGCCGCCCAGGCGTCCTCGGCAGAGTCCACCGGACGGCCCAATGGCACCGGCACGCCAGCCGCGTGCAGCAATTTTTTCGTCAGTTCCTTGTCCTGCGCGATGCCTTCGGCGATGGCGCTGGTGGTGTCGCATTCGGCGGCCTGGATGCGGCGCTGCTGACTGCCCCAGCCGAACTGAATGAGGCTGCCTTGGGTGAGGCGGCGGTAGGGAATGCCCCTGGCCACGGCGGCGTCCACGATCGCCCCCGTCGATGGGCCGAGGCGAACGTCCTCATCGAGCGCTTTCAGCTCGGTCACGGCCGCGGCCGCGTCGAAAGCGGTTCCTTCGCAGGCCGCATGGATCAACGCCACCGCCATGTCCAAGGCGCGGCGGCCCACGTCTTCCTCGGAGTACTCGACCACCACCTGGTAGACCCCGGCATCTGGCGCGCGGGTGGTTCGGCTGAAACTGACCGGGCAGCCCGCATGGGTTTGCAGCGCCAATGTCACGAGTTCCAGCGCATGGGCCAACGACACCACGCCCTGCGCGGTGGGTTCGGGCAGGGCGCCCACTTCGGGAAAGCGCTGGCGCAGCCGCTCGGCAAAGTCTGGCCAGCTGGACAGATTCGATTCTTCAGGGCTGCAGTGCACCACCGCTTCGATCGCGGTGGCACGGGTCCAGAGGTTGGGGCCCCTTAGGGCACGGATGCGAGAGACGTCCACGGACGGTTCCTTCGATCGAAATTCAGGGACGGGCAAACAGAGGGCCGGCGGTTTCAACGCCCGCACGCAGCAGGGCCGGCGACAGGTCCATCGCAACCCCCGCTGCGCAGCCTGCCAGCAGGGCCGGCAAACCACAATCCACCAGCAAGCGGACCACCGACGGTTGAGCCAGATCGATCAACGGTGTGACCACTTGATTGCGCCAGACCACAATGTGTCCATTCTGGACCAGCAGAAAGCGGTGGCCGCTGTCGCAATGCGCAGGCATGAGAGGGTGCTCCGCAGCCTGGCTGTAGAACACCACGTCACCGTCGCACAGTTCCGCCAAACCGGCGCAGACTTCGTCGTCCGCGTTCAGCACCGCGCAGCCGTGCGGCAGAACCACATCCACCTGGGTGCGCAGCACGGTGCGCATCTGCTCGCGCGTCAGAATGTGGTGGTCTTCCAGTCCTTCGGGCTCCGGCACGCCGGTGACGATGCCCAGCAGGCACCGGTCAAAGGACAGACCGTCGTCCAGAATGCTGCGGGGTGAATTTTCCAGCACCGCCGCATCCACGCAGCGGTTCATCAGCACGCGCTGGCCCGCTTCCCAGTCGGACGGCTGGCTGGCGTCGATCCGTTGCATTTGCAAATAAAGGCCTTCGGTGCAAGAAACACCCGTGGCCAGACCACTGCGGTGCAACAGCCAGCCCACCAGCAGCGCGGTCGGCGTGGTGTCAGAGACACCAGTGATGCCCACGACCGGAATGCGCCCATCTTCACGCGGGCCGAACAAATGCTCGACGATCGCTTCGCCCACCGGGCGTGGCTTGCCCACCGCAGGCTTGAGGTGCATCAGCAAACCGGGCCCCGCGTTGACTTCGACGATCGCGCCGCCCTGGGTTGCCAAGGGTTTTGAAATGTCAGACGCCACCAGGTCAATGCCCGCGATGTCCAGGCCCACCACCCGGGCCGCCAGAGCAGCCATCTCGGCCACCTCGGGGTGCACTTCGTCGGTGATGTCGTGGGTCATCACGCCCGTGCGTTGAACCAATACCTGCTGGCCAGTGCTGGGCACGCTGTCGGGGGTCAGGCCCTGGCGGGCCAGCTCCAGCATCACCAGCGAGTTTTCAGGCAGTCGGATGGTGTCGAGCGGGTACTCCTCTTCCTCACCACGACGGGGGTCGGTGTTGATCTGCTGTTCGATCAGCGCCATCACTGTCTGAGTGCCGTCGCCCGTGATCATGGCCTGCTCGCCCCGGGCGGCCGCGACCACGCGGTTGCCCACCACCAGCAGCCGATGTTCCACCCCTGGAATGAAGCGTTCGACGATGACATCGGAGCCTTCGGCATCGGCCAGGGCGTAAGCGGCCTCCACCGCGGCCTGGTTTTGCAGGTCCAGCGACACGCCACGACCGTGGTTGGCATCGCTGGGCTTGACCACCACCGGCAAACCAATGTCTTGCGCGGCTTCCCATGCTTCTTGGGGGCTGTGTACCACTTGGCCTTCGGGAATCGGCACGCCGCAAGCGGACAGCAGGCGCTTGGTCAGGTCCTTGTCGCGCGAAATGCCTTCGGCGATCGCGCTGGTTTTGTCGGTTTCTGCCGTCCAGATGCGCCGCTGACGGCTGCCGTAGCCCAATTGCACCAGGTTGCCGCTGGTCAGGCGGATGGCGGGAATGCGCCGCTGGGCGGCCGCATCCACAATGCTGGCGGTACTGGGGCCCAGGGCGTGGCGGTCGATCAAGGCCTTGAGGTTCTGAACCCGCGCCCCGACATCGAACGGGGTGTCATCGATCGCAGCCATCACCAGGTCGCGCGCGTCCAGCAGTGCTTGCCGGCCCACTTCTTCCTGGCGGGTGCGGATGACCACCTTGTACACGCCCCGTTTTTCGGTGGAGCGGGCTTTGCCGAAGCCGGTTTGCATGCCGGCCATGTTCTGCAATTCCAGCGCCACATGTTCCATGATGTGGCCAGGCCAGGTGCCATCGCGCAGGCGTTGCAGAAAACCGCCACGTTCACCCACACTGCAATGGTGTTCGATCAGGCCTGGCAACCACGCGGTGAGGCGGTCGACAAAACCCGGCAGTGTGTTGGAGGGGCAGTCCTCCAAGTCACCAATGTCGATCAGCGCCTCCATCGCGGGCCGGTACGTCCAGATGTTGGGCCCGCGCAGATAACTCATGCGCAGCAGCTTGATGGTTCGGTGGTTCATGTTGAAGGAGGGCCTTGCCTGCTCTGACCTGCAAAGGTGCGACGGTGGTGGGCGAGCAAAGGGCGATGTCGAGTGTCGGTCTTGCGAAAACGGAGCAGCCTTACAATCCTGAGGCAGGCGACTGGACGGCTGTTGGACCGAATGATGGGCAGCCCGATGCCACCGGTTTCATCCAATTGTCACAGCCTCCATTGGAGTGTGATTGTGGCTCCAGTTGATCGCCTTGCGTGTCTCCAACCCCAAAAATTATTTGCAACATGCCGTTACTTTCTGAGCCAACGGGTTTGCCCGAAGGTTTTCCATCGGCATGGCAGCCTCAAGCACTGGAGGCCTGGGCGCCCACCGGGGTTCAGCCCCAGGCGCAGGCGTGGTTGGAGCTGGATGTTGACGAGCGGTTGCGCTTCGAGCACAGCCTGCTCGTTGTGTCCGAGCAACAGTTGTGGTGGCTGAGCCTCTCGGGCGGGCAGCCCGTCCTCCAGCACTGGCCGCTGCAGCCGGGCATGCGCTTGCTGCACAGCGATCACAACGGGCTGGGCACGTTGGAATTGGTCGTTGCCGGACAGCGGCTGGCCGTTTGGCGCTATACCCTGGGACGACATTTGCCCGCCACCCGCCTGGTCGAGCAGTTCGAGGCCAATCTGGCCGAGCAGATCGAAGGCAAACTACTGCAACTGGCCAAGCTGGAGTTGTGTCCGCGCTGCCAGTCCCCGCTCGACCCGGAAGAGGATGAGTGCGGCGTCTGCGCCCAGGTCGTGCACACCCCACCTTCCACCTGGACACTGCTGCGCCTGTGGCGGTTTGCGCACCCGTACCGGTGGCAGTTGCTGGCCGGCTTTTTGCTGACGCTGGCCTCCACGGCGGCCACCTTGGTGCCGCCGTACCTGACCATCCCGCTGATGGACGACGTGTTGATACCCTACCAGAGCGGGCAGCAGATCGATGTCGGATTGGTGGGCTTGTTGCTGGGGGGGCTGCTCGGTTCGGCCTTGCTGGCCTGGGGCCTGGGCTGGGCCAAGACGTACATCCTGGCCTTGGTGTCCGAGCGTATCGGCGCCGACCTGCGCACCAACACCTACGAGCACCTGCTCAATCTCTCACTCGAATACTTTGGCGGGCGCCGAACGGGTGACCTGATGGCGCGCATCGGCTCCGAGACCGATCGCATCAACGTGTTTCTGTCGCTGCACCTGCTCGATTTCGCCACCGACGTGATCATGATTTTCATGACAGCGGTGATCCTGTTTTCCATCAACCCGTCGCTGGCTCTGGCCACGCTGGTGCCGCTGCCGTTCATTGCCTGGTTGATCCACGTGGTGCGCGACCGCTTGCGCACCGGCTTTGAGAAGATTGACCGTGTGTGGTCGGAGGTGACCAGCGTGCTGGCCGATACCATTCCCGGCATCCGCGTGGTGAAGGCTTTTGCGCAAGAGGCCCGCGAAGCGCAGCGCTTCCGCGACGCCAACCGCCACAACCTCGAAGTCAACGACAAGCTCAATCGGCTGTGGTCCTTATTTTCCCCGACCGTTTCGTTGATGACCGAAATCGGTCTGCTGGTGGTGTGGGGTTTTGGCATCTGGCTGGTGGCGGAAGGCGACATCACCGTGGGTGTGCTGACCGCCTTTCTGGCCTACATCGGGCGCTTCTACACCCGGCTGGATTCGATGAGCCGCATCGTCTCGGTGACGCAAAAGGCAGCGTCCGGCGCCAAGCGCATCTTTGACATCCTGGACCACGTTTCGAGCGTGCCAGAACCGCTGAATCCCCAAAAGCTGGAGCGGGTGCAAGGCAAACTGGAAATTCGCGACGTGGGTTTCCGCTATGGCAACCGCGCCGTCATTCAAAGCTTGAACTTGACTGTGCAGCCCGGCGAGATGATCGGCCTGGTCGGCCACAGCGGCTCGGGAAAAAGCACGCTGGTCAACCTGATTTGTCGGTTTTACGACGTGGCCGATGGCGCGATTCTGGTGGATGGCGTGGACCTTCGTTCGCTGCGCGTGGCCGACTACCGCCGACACATCGGCCTGGTGTTGCAAGAACCTTTCCTGTTTTTCGGCACCATTGCCGAGAACATTGCCTATGGCAAACCGAGTGCCACCCGAGAAGAGATCATTGCCGCAGCGCGCGCGGCGCACGCCCACGAGTTCATCCTGCGCCTGCCCCAGGGCTACGATTCGTTGGTGGGCGAGCGCGGGCAAGGGCTGTCGGGCGGCGAACGCCAGCGCATCTCCATCGCGCGCGCGCTGTTGATCGACCCACGCATCCTCATCCTGGACGAAGCCACCTCGGCGGTGGACACCGAGACCGAGAAGGAAATTCAGAAGGCCTTGGACAACCTGGTGCGCGGCCGGACCACCATTGCCATCGCGCACCGCCTGTCCACACTGCGCAAGGCAGACCGGCTGGTGGTGATGGACAAGGGGCGCAAGGTGGAAGAGGGCACCCACGACGAGCTGATCGCCCAGGAGGGGGCTTACTGGCGCCTGTATGAGGCCCAGCAGCGCCAGGTCGAGGCCGAGCACAACCTGATGGTGGAGGGCGACTGAGATGCCGCAGGACATGCAACTGGAGCGCAACGCACTGGGTCGGCTGGTGCTGACCACGTCCTCCGGGGATGTGGTGGACCACGTGGTGCCTGTGCGCGCGTTTCCCGTGCAGGCACCGCAGGGCCAAATTTCGCTGCTCGGCCCCGATGGCCATGAGGTGGCCTGGATTGAACGGCTGGAAGATGTGCCCGAAGCCGCCCGCTCGCTGATTGAGGAGGAATTGCGTTTGCGCGAATTCACGCCCGTGATTCAACGCTTGGTGGAGGTGAGTTCCTTTGCCACGCCCAGCCAGTGGACGGTGGACACCGACCGTGGGCGCACCAGCTTCGTCCTCAAGGGCGAAGAGGACATTCGCCGCCTGAACCGCGACGTGCTGTTGGTGTTGGACAGCCACGGCGTGCAGTTCCTGATCCGCCAGCCGCAGCAACTGGACCGGCACAGCCGCAAGCTGCTCGACCGCTTCCTGTGAGGCACGCCGGGCCTAGGGCCCGGTCAGGTCACTTCAGGTTGCCCGACAGGAACTGCGCCAGCCGCTCGCTCTTGGGGTTCGCCAGCACCTGCCGTGGGTGGCCTTCTTCCTCGATGCGCCCCTGGTGCAGGAAGATCAGGTGGTTCGACACTTCGCGGGCAAACCCCATCTCGTGCGTCACCACCACCATGGTGCGGTGCTCTTCCGCCAGCTGCTGCATCACTCGCAGCACCTCGGTGACCAACTCCGGGTCCAGCGCGCTGGTCGGCTCATCGAACAGCATCACCTCAGGCTCCACCGCCAGGGCCCGGGCAATGGCCACCCGCTGCTGCTGACCGCCGCTCATGTGGGCGGGATAGCGGTCCTCCACGCCTTTCAGACCCACCCGCTCCAAGTACTTGCGCGCAGTCTCTACAGCCTGTTCTTTGGGCACTTTCAACACATGCACCGGTGCTTCGATGATGTTTTCCAGCACCGTCATGTGCGCCCAGAGGTTGAAGTTCTGGAACACCATGGCCAATTTGGTGCGCAGGCGTTGCAGTTGAGCCTGCTGCACCGGCTCCAGTTCGCCATGGCGACCGGCGCGCAACTCCAACGTCTCACCGGCCACCACAATGCGGCCTTGGTGCGGCTTTTCCAGTAGGTTGATGCAGCGCAGAAAGGTGCTCTTGCCAGAGCCTGAACTGCCTATGATGCTGATCACGTCGCCAGCGCGGGCGCGCAGCGACACCCCTTTGAGCACCTCGTGCTGGCCGTAGCGCTTGTGGAGGTCGTCCACTTGCAGTTTGAAGTCGGTGGAGGTCATGGGGCTTCAGTGGCGGCGCGGGGCCAGGTAGGCTAGGTAGCGTTTTTCCAGCAGTTTGAAGGTGCCCACCAGGGTGAAGGTGATGCAGATGTAGATCGCTGCAGCGAACAGGTACGCTTCAAACGGCAGGTAAAAGTCAGAATAAATCCGGCTGGCCGCGGCCGTGAGGTCGAGCATGGCCGGCACCGTACTGGCCAGGCTGGTGCTGTGCAGCATCATCACCACCTCGTTGCTGTAGGCGGGCAAGGTGCGGCGCAAAGCACTCGGCAGCACGATGCGGCGCAGGCGTTGCCACCGCCCCATGCCCATGGCTTGCGCGGCCTCCACCTCGCCGGGGCTGGTCTCGCGAATCGCACCAGCCAGCATTTCGGCGGTGTAGCCTGCGTTGTTCATCGCAAAGGCGAGCAGGGCACAGAAGAAGGCGTCCTTGAACATCGTCCAAGGCCAAATGTCATCCCAGCGCGCTTGTATCCATTCCAATTGCGCCAAACCGTAATAGATCAGGTACACCTGAATCAACAGCGGCGTGCCACGGATGCAGTAGGTATACGCGCTGGCTGCCCAGCGCAATGCCGCAACTTGCCCGGTCAGCGCCAGCGCGAGCAGCAAGGCCATGACCGCACCCAGCAGCAAAGAGCTGAACAGCAAGCCGAGCGTGGTCAGCAGCCCTTCCCAATACAGGGCGAGGGTGGCCGGGTCGCTGAAAACTTCCCAGTTCACAGTTGCACCTTTTTCGTGCCCAGGCTGTAACGCTCGTTCACCTTGCGCAGCAGCCACAGCGAAACGCTGGTGTACGCCAGGAACAACGCCGCGGCGAACAGGAAGAACATGAACGGCTCGCGGGTAGCGGCGCTGGCCTGTTTGGCCCGGTAGGTCATCTCGTGCAAGCCGATCAGGCTGACCAAAGCCGTGGTCTTGATCAGGACCAGCCAGTTGTTGGTGAAGCCGGGCAGGGCATAGCGCACCATTTGCGGCAGAGTGATGCGCCAGAACGTCTGCGGGCGGCTCATGCCGAAGGCCCAGGCGGCCTCCATCTGCCCTTTGGGGATGGACAAGATCGCGCCACGGAACGTTTCCGTCATGTAGGCGCCATAGATGAAGCCGATCGTGAGCACCCCGGCCGCGAACGGATTGATGTCCACGTTACCGTCCAGCCCCAAAGATTCCAGCAGGTGAATGAGGCCAATCGTGCCGCCGTAGAAGACCAGCAACATCAACACCAACTCCGGGATGCCCCGAATCAAGGTGGTGTAAGTGGTGGCCGCGCCCACCAGCAAGGGACGCCCCGACAGTTTGGCCGCAGCCCCCAGCAACCCCAGCGCCACGGCCACCACAAGAGACGCCAGCGACACCGCAATGGTGAGCGCGGCGCCCTCAAGGATGGAGAGGTAGTAGCCTGTCAATCAGTTACCGTAAACGTCAAAGTCGAAGTACTTCTTGGCAATCTTGTCATAGGTGCCATTGGCACGGATGGCCGCGATGCCCTGGTTGAGCTGGTTCTTCAGATCGGTCTGGCCCTTGCGCAGTGCGATGCCAATACCGTCACCGAAGTACTTCTTGTCGTTCAGGTCTGGGCCCACAAAACCGTAACCCTTGCCTTCGTCCTTGCGCAAGAAGCCGCCTTTGACCTCGACCTTGTCGGCCACGGTACCGTCAAGCCGGCCGGCGCGGATGTCCAGGTACACCTGGTCTTGTGCTTCGTAGGGAACCACATTCACGCCGGCGGGTTTGAGCTCACCCATCGCGTACTTTTCCTGCGTGCTGCCTTTGAGGACACCGATTTTCTTGCCCTTGAGCGACGCCGGCCCGGTGTACGCCGTTCCGGTCTTGACCACGATGCTGCTGGGCGTGGCGTAGTACTTATTGGTGAAATCCACCACGCGTTTGCGCTCATCGGTCATGGACATGGAGCTGATGATCACGTCGTACTTGCGGGCTTGCAGGCCGGGGATCATGCTGTCCCAGACTTGCTCGACGTACACGCATTTGCGCTTGATTTGTGCGCAAAGTGCTTCGGCAATGTCCACGTCAAAACCGGTGGGTTTGCCGTCGGCCGTTTTGTAGGTGAACGGCTCGTAGGTCGGGTCGATAGCGACCTTGAGTTCGGCCTGTGCAAAGCCGACGCTGGAAACGGCGGACAACGCGATCACGGAAATCAGCTTCTTCATGGGAAAGGCTTTCTGTGAATGAAAAGTAAGGTGATTGGATTGTAGGCGGTGGTGTGTGGGTGTCGATGCAGGTTTCTACGGTGGTGTCATGGAGGGGACACAAAGTGGCTCCTTTAAATAACGCCCATGTCATTTAACATAATATACATTGTAGATAGTTGATAATGGGTTGCAGCTCACCAACCACCTTTGGGCCTGGACGCACGAATCACTGCTGCAATGGCTTCTACCACCTTTGGTCTATCCACCGTTTGAGCAAAGTCGATCGCACTCAGCCCTTGCTGGTTGCGCAGCGATGGATCAGCACCGGCATCCAGCAAAATTTGCACCGAACGCTGATCGCCATAACGCGCCGCCATCATCAAGGGTGTGCTGCCATTCGGCGATGTGGCGTCGATGTACGCATGGTGTTCCAACAGCAGCGCCACCAGCTTCGGGCCTTGGTCGCCATCGTTCGTGGCCGCGTAATGCAGCGGCGTCCACCCGGGTTTGTTGACATGGGCTTTGCGGGACAAAAGCGTGTCCACAATTTGACGGTGTCCGCGCAGTACAGCCACCATCAACGCGTTCTCGTCCGTGCTGTTGCGGGCATTGACATCCACGGACAACTCGCTGGCCAAAAAATCCGCCACTTTCAGAGCATCCTGTTTCAACGCCAGGATCAGTGGCACCTCGTTCGTTTCATCGCGCGTGTTCATGTCGAAACCACGCAGCGCCAAAGCAATCAATTGGGAGGCATCGTCACGCCGGATCGCTTTGAAAAAGTCCTCAAACGACCCCGCCGCGACGGAGCCCGACCATGCCAGCAGCAGAAACAAAAAGACCCGGCGCAAGCCGGGTCCGAGGAAGAAAGTACCCACGCGCATCATGTCGCGTAGGATAGCCGAAGGCGTCGGTTACTCTTCGACGAACGCTTCCTCGCGTTTCTTCTTGATCGAAGGCATGAGCACGATGATCAGCAGCAGCGCGGCCATGGCCAGCAGCGTCGCCGACAGCGGGCGGCTGACGAACACGCTCCAATCGCCACGCGACAGCAACATGGCGCGGCGCAGGTTCTCCTCCATCATCGGCCCCAGGATCAAACCCAGCAACAGCGGTGCCGGCTCGCAGCCCAGCTTGATGAAGCCGTAGCCGATGATGCCGAACAGACCCACCATCCAGATGTCCCAGGTGTTGTTGTTGGTCGAGTACACGCCAATCGCGCAGAACAGCACGATGGCCGG
>CAZSZN010000040.1:0-18312 GCA_964610405.1 uncultured Macromonas sp.
TCAGCCCTTGCCCCCATTCCTGCTGCACCACCTGCGCCACGCGGGCCGGGGTGGCTTTGGGGCACACCCCCAGGGAGTTGCCGTCCAGGTAAATCACGCCTTCGGGCAGGTCGAACAGGTCGCGCAGGGGGCGCAAGGGGTCCTGGGCATCCAGGCGTTGGCAGTCTTGCAAAGTGGTCATTGGGGGTGCTCTCCAGTCAGTGGGCTGGAAGTTAGCACCGCCCGCGAGGGCGTGGTGTCGGTTATCTGCAACACCGCCTGAAATTTCAGATCTAAAGCATCTGTGGGGGCTGCAGCCTCATTCTGGCGTGTGCACCAAGCGAATGCCCACCCGCGCGATCTGACCTTCGTGCATGCGCCGCACGCTCAGTTCGGCCGTCTGCAGGTTGGCGTGGTCGCCTTCCACCGGGGGGCGCCCCAGGGCCAGGGTCAGCCATTCGCCCACGGTCACCGTGTCGGGCGTCACCGACGGCAGGCCGTAAAAGCCGCACAGGTCTGCCATGCGGGTGTTGCCGGGCACCTCAAAGTCGCCATAGACCTCGCGGGCGGCGGCCTCATCGTCGGCATCGGGCAGCAGCACCCGTGCACGCCGCGCGCTCCAGGGAATGGTGGAGCCTTGCAGCAGCAGCGAGGCCAGCACCACCACCACCGCCACGTTGAAGAAGGTGGTTGCGCCCTCCAGTCCCGCCATGACCGGGAAGACGGCCAGCACAATCGGCACCGCACCGCGCAAGCCCACCCACGAGATGAAGGCGATTTCGCGCCCGGTGAACTTCAGCGGCTTCAGGCACAACCAGACCGCCAACGGCCGCGCCACCAGCATCAAAGCGGTCGCCACGCCCAGGGCCGGCCACAGCGTGCGCAGCACCTCGGTGGGGGTCACCAGCAGGCCCAGCAGCAAGAACATACCGGCCTGGGCCAGCCAGGCATAGCCGTCCATGGCCGACATGGCGGGCGTCACGCTCTGCTGGGCCCGGTTGCCCACCATCACGCCAAACACGTACACCGCCAAAAAGCCCGAGCCTCCCAGCCAGGTGGTGGCGCCGAACACGCTGAGCCCAGCCGACATCAGCAACAGCGCCCGCACGCCGCCGCTGGGCCGCGCCAGCAAGGTGATGCGCCGCAGCAGCGGGGCAAAGCCCGCGCCCAGCCCCAGCCCCAGCACCGCGCCCCAACCAAATTGCAGGGCCAGTGCCTGTGCGGCGCTCCAGGCTGACAAGGGCGCGCCTCCCGCCTGACCTTGCGCGTGCAGGGCCCACCCGATCAAGGCCAGCGTCAGGTACACCGCCATCGGGTCGTTCAGCCCCGATTCGATTTCCAGTGTGGCTGAGACCCGCTCATTCAGTTTCACCCCGGAGGTTTGCAGCAGCGAGAACACGGCCGCCGCGTCGGTGGACCCGACGATGGCTCCCAGCAGCAAGGCCAGGGGCCAGTCCAGCCCCAACAGAAAATGCGCCGCCGCGCCGGTCATGCCCGCGCACAGCACCACACCCAAGGTGGCGAGCCAGGCGGCAGGTTTCATGCCCGTGCGGAATGTGCGATGGTGGGTGCGCAGGCCACCGTCGAGCAAGATCACCGCCAGCGCCACGTTGCCTACCCAGAACGACAGCCTGAAATCGTCAAACACCACGCCGCCCGGGCCGTCTTCACCCAGCAGCATGCCGGCCACCAAAAACACCAGCAGGAAAGAAAACCCCAGCCGGGTCGAGAACATGCCGGCCAGCAGGCTCAGGAACACCAAAGCCGCAGCGATCAACAGGGGAATGGCCAAAAAATCCAGCGAAATCATCATCGTGCGCCTACCCTAGCAGAAAACGTGCGCACAATCGCGAACGAAGAAAGGCAAAGCGTGGACAAACAACAATCTTGCATCGTGTTGGCGGGTGGCTGTTTCTGGTGCACCGAGTCGGTGTTCGACGCGGTGCGTGGCGTGGTGGATGTGGAGTCGGGTTATTGCAACGGCAGCGTGCTGAACCCAACCTACGAAGAAGTGTGCACCGGCACCACCGGCCATGCCGAAGCGGTGAAAGTGGTGTTCGATCCGGCGGTGATCGACTTGCAGCAGATTCTGCACATCTTCTTCGCCACGCACGACCCGACCACCCTCAACCGCCAGGGCCACGACGTGGGCACCCAGTACCGCAGCGGCATCTTCTGGACCGAGCCGGCGCAGGCCGATGTGGCTCGCGCGGTCATCCAGGCGCTGAACGCTGACGGCGTGTTCGACGCCCCCATCGTCACCGAAGTTCAGTCGCTGCAGAATTACTTTGCGGCGGAAGACTACCACCAGGACTTTTTCGCACGGCATCCAGGCCACGGCTATTGTCTGGCGGTGGCCGCGCCCAAGGTGGCCAAGTTGCGCAAGGTTTTTTCGCAGTGGTGCCGCTGAAGGGGCAGGGCGCTGGCTAAACTCCAAGGGTGAATTTCGCCGATCATCCCGTTGTCCACGCCTTGGCGCCTGTGTTTTTGCTGGTGGCCGCCGGCTATGGGTCGGGTCGGCGTGGGTGGATCGGCGCCGCCTCGGTCAAAGACCTGTCCAACCTGGTTTTTCTGCTGCTGACGCCCGCGCTGCTGTTCCGCACCATGGGGCAGGTCCGGATCGAAACGCTGGACTGGCGACCGATCGCCGCCTACTTCACCGCCGTGCTGTTGCTGCTGGCGGTGTCCATCGTCTGGCGTGGCTTCAACCCACGCAGTGTGGTGCTGGCGTTGGGGGGCACCTTCTCCAACATGGTCATGATCGGCATCGCACTGGTGGGGTTGGCTTATGGCCAGGCTGGGCTGGTCACGCTGCTGACCCTGGTGGCGGTCCATGCGCTGATCCTGCTCACCATCGGTTCGGTGGCGTTGGAGTTGGCGGCGGCCCGTGAAAGCCAGCGCGAATCGGGCGAGCCGCCCCGCTTAGGGGCCACAGCCTGGTCCGCCATCAAAGGCGCCGTCATCCACCCTGTGCCGTTGCCCATTGTGTGCGGCCTGTTGTTTGCTCAGACCGGCTGGACGTTGCCTGTGGCGCTGGACAAACCCTTGCTGTGGTTGGGCAATGCCTTTGGACCCTTGGCGCTGGTGTTGGTGGGCGTCAGTTTGGCTGGAACCCCGTTGCAGGGCCAGTGGCGAGAGGCGGTGTCTGTGGCGCTCTCCAAGAATCTGGTGTTGCCGGTGTTGGTGGGCATCAGCGCCTGGCTGTGGGGTATCGACGGCCTGGCCTGGACCGTGATGGTGGTCGCCGGCGCCTTGCCCATGGGTGCCAATGTGTTCCTGTTCGCCCAGCGCTACCGGGTGGTTGAAAGCCTCACCACCGCAGCCATGGGTGTTTCCACCGGTCTTGCGCTGCTGACGCTCAGCCTCGCCATGCTTGTCATGGGCCAATTGGCCGGTTGATCCGAAAGTTTTTTCATGACCTGGCTTCAACAATTGCCTGTTTCGGTGCAGACCATTGGTTTGCTGATCGCCTCCAACGTGTTCATGACCTTTGCCTGGTACGGGCACCTGAAGCACCAGGCCACCACCGCGTGGTACGTGGCGGCACTCGTCAGCTGGGGCATCGCCCTGTTTGAGTACCTGCTGCAAGTGCCGGCCAACCGCATCGGTCACACCCAGTTCAGCGTGGCGCAGCTCAAGATCATGCAGGAGGTGATCACCCTCAGCGTGTTTGCGCCGTTTGCGGTGCTCTACATGAACGAGCCGTTGAAGCTGGACTACCTGTGGGCGGCGTTGTGCATGGTCGGCGCGGTCTACTTCATGTTCCGCGCCTGAGCCCGAGCGGCCTGCGTCACTGGCTGATCTTCAGGCCTTCTTCGATCTGGTATTCAAAGTAGCGCTGGAAGCCGAAGGCCAGCGAGCCCATCAGCCCGATGGCGCCCCACATCAGCGCAAACACCAATGCACCGATGGTGAGCCATTGGGTGCGGCCGGCGGGCGCATCGGCGGGGCCGTTGGGGTTGTGCCAGGCGTTCCACTGCTCGGGCGTGCGCAGCGAATACACAATGGCCGTGAGGCTCGCCACCGCGATGCTGATACCCAGCAGCGGCAGCAGCAACCACGACAGTTTGTCGTCCTGCCCGTACGTCAGTACCCGGTCCACGCCCCACAAACCCAGCGCGGTGGGAATGGCGTGGACCCAGGCCCACATGTCCTGCCAGCCGTACAGGTACAGGCGGTGCCAGCCCAGCGCGCCGCCCACCAATGCCAGCCAAGCGGCGAGCGTCTTGTTTTTCGGGGCGGTGGTGCGCGTGGGTGGGGTGCTCAAGGTGTTGGCGTTCATGCGTGGTTAGGTTCAGTGTTCATCGGGGGCGCTGCGGTCGCCGGCCCCCAGGGTTTTTTCCATCAGCACAATGTCCAGCCAGCGCCCAAACTTCCAGCCACAGGCTGTGACGGTGCCGGTGTGCTCAAAGCCGAGTGCCTTGTGCAGGCCGATCGAGCCGGCATTGGCCGAATCGCCGATCACCGCGATCGCTTTGCGCATCCCGGCCCGCTCACAACGCGCCAGCAGTTCGGTCAACAAGGCGCGGCCCCAGCCCTTGCCGGCCGCTTCGGGCGCCAGGTAGATCGAATCTTCCACCGCGTAGCGGAAAGCCGCCCGGGGCCGAAACCAGTTGGCGTAGGCAAAGCCTACCACTGTGTTTTGGTGCTCCAGCACCAGCCAGGGCAGGCCTTTGCCCAGCACGTCGGTGCGGCGCACCGCTATGTCTTGCACAGAGGGTGGCTCGGTCTCGAAAGTTCCGGTCCCGTGCTGCACGTGGTGGCCGTAAATGCGGGCAATGTGGGGCAGGTCGGCGTCCTGGCTGTCGCGGATCAAGAGCATGTTGGTCTGATGATGGTGCAGGGGTTATAATGCGCGGTTTGCAACGTTTCGCTGGCCGGGTGGTCAGTTGTGTGTCTCAGGCGTTGTGAAAATTCCGTACCACCCGAAGGATAAATCATGGTCGTCATTCGACTCTCCCGCGGCGGCGCCAAAGCCCGTCCGTTCTACAACATCGTCGTCGCTGACAAGCGCAGCCGTCGTGATGGCCGTTTCGTCGAGCGCATCGGCTTCTACAACCCCCTGGCCAAAGGTGGTGAAGAGCCCCTGCGCATCGCTCAAGACCGCCTGACCTACTGGCTGGGCGTGGGCGCTGCCCCGTCCGACACGGTGGCTCGTCTGATCAAGCAGGCCGCCAAGGCCGCTCCCGCTGCTGCCTGATCGCAGTCAGCGTCCCCACGCCTTACATGGCTGCATTGCCTGCACTTCAATCTGTCGCCTTGCCCGCTGACGCGGTCGAAGTGGGCAGGGTGCAGGAGGCCTGGGGCATCAAGGGTTGGGTGCGTTTGCACCCGCACAGTGCCAGTGCCGACGTGCTCTTGCATGCGCGTCACTGGTACTTGTGTGTCCCCGAAGGGCGTTACGCCCGTGGTTTTGACGCCTTCACCGGCACGGTGAGCGTCGAAGTCGCTGAAGTCAAACCGCATGCCGATGGTTTGGTGGCGCAGTTGGCCGAAGTGCCCGACCGCAACGCCGCCGAAGCACTCAAAAGTGCCCGAATTTTTGTGTCGCGTGCCGATTTTCCGGTCACCGACAATCCCGACGAATATTATTGGGTCGATCTGATCGGCCTGGATGTCGTCAATCGCGAAGGCGTGGCTCTGGGTGTGGTCCGCGATCTGCTGCCCACCGGTCCCCATTCCGTGCTGTGCCTGGAAGCCCAGGACGGCGACAAGACGATCGAGCGCATGATTCCTTTCGTCTCGGTCTATGTGGACCAGGTGAGTCTGCAAGACCGCCGCATCACCGTCGATTGGCAGCCCGACTACTGAGCTTGCCGAAACGCAAGACGCCCATGCGTTTCGATGTCATCACCCTGTTTCCCGAACTGTTCGCACCGTTCCTGAGTGCGGGCATCAACCGCCGTGCGTTCGCCACCGGTTTGGTGGATGTGCGGCTGTGGAGCCCGCGTGACCACGCAGACGGGAACTACCGCCGGGTGGATGACCGGCCGTTCGGCGGTGGCCCTGGCATGGTGATGATGGCCGAGCCGCTCTACCGCTGTTGGCAGGCCATTCGCGCTGACCGCGCCGAAACGCAGCCGGCGCCGACCTTGTTGTTCTCGCCCATCGGCGTGCGCATGGACCACGCGGTGGTGGCTGAGCACGCGGAGAGTCAGGGCGCGATTTTGGTTTGTGGCCGCTACGAGGGTATTGACCAGCGGTTCATCGATGCTTGTGTGGACGGCCAGCTCAGCCTGGGCGATTTCGTGCTCTCGGGCGGCGAGATTGCTGCGATGGCGCTGCTGGACGCGGTGGCTCGCCTGCAGCCCGGTGTGCTCAACGACGAAGGCAGCCACCAGCAGGACAGCTTCAACCCCGCGCTGGATGGCCTGCTGGATTGCCCGCATTACACCCGGCCCGAGGTGTGGTCGGGGCCACAGGGCGAGCAGGGGGTCCCGCCGGTGCTGCTGTCGGGGCACCATGGGCATGTCGAACAATGGCGGCGGGAGCAACGCCTGTTGGGGACGGCGCGCTGGCGACCTGATGTGCTGACCCAGGTGCGCAGACAGGGTGGACTGACGGCCCGTGACGAGGCTTTCTTGCGCGACACCGCCTTCAAGCCTTCAGTTCCAGCTTCCGGTGCTTGATTCTTGAACTTGGTCCAGGCTATAATGGCGGGCTTCGATCCTCTGGCGGCCGCCCGTTGAGGGCTTTCCAAGCCCGGGCCATTTGTGTAGCGCGACCATGATCGAATCTGAAAGCAACCATGAACCTGATCCAAATCCTTGAGCAAGAAGAAATTGCTCGCCTGAACAAAGAAATCCCCGAATTCGCACCTGGCGACACCGTGATCGTCAGCGTGAACGTGGTCGAAGGCAACCGCAAGCGTATGCAGGCCTACGAAGGCGTGGTGATTGCCAAGCGCAATCGCGGCCTGAACTCCAGCTTCATCGTTCGCAAGATTTCGAACGGCGAAGGCGTGGAGCGTACCTTCCCGCTGTTCAGCCCCCGCATCGCCAAGATCGAAGTCAAGCGCCGTGGTGATGTGCGCCGCGCCAAGCTGTACTACCTGCGTGACCGCAGCGGCAAGTCGGCTCGCATCAAGGAAAAGCTGGGCGCGTAAGCCTCCGGTTCGTTCCCAAAAAGCCTCCCTGCGCGGAGGCTTTTTTTCGTCTGCGAATGCGATACTCTGCCAGAGGTCAACCCCATTGGGTATCACATGCCGATCACAGCCACCGACACACCGCCATCGCCCCGCGTGCTGCCGCCAGACGATGCGCTGCGCGCCACGTTGCACAACGAAGTCCACGCCCGGCCATCGGCCCGCATCCGGTTGCCGGCCCTCATCGTGTACCTGGCGGTGGACAACGAAGGGGTGACGCGCGAGCAGGAGTGCGAGCATCTGCGCCGGCTGCCCGATCTGGATCATTTGACGCCCAGCGATCTGGCAGGCAACTTTGTGCGGCTGCGTTTGCCTGGCGGCACCCTGAAATGGGAACGCCACACCGAATTCACCCGCTATTCGATGGTGCAGCCCCTGCCCGACGGCGCGGGGCTGGGCGCGCGCAACCCGGAGCTGCACAGTCAGCTCATCGTGCCGGATGCCTGGTGGTCAGCGGTGCCTGGGCGCACTTTTTGCGCCATTCAATTGGCCATGGTGGAAGGGGATCTGTCCGACCCCGAGACGGTGCTGCCACAGGCGCGCGACTGGTTCGATGGGCAGCACATCATCGGCTCGTTGATGGGCAACAACGGTCACTCGATGGCCATCACCGATTTCGTGCTGCGGCCCAGCGGCTTCGAACGCATGCTCGTCATCGCGCCGAGCGATACCTCCGAGACCCGGGCCGGACGCATTTCGGCCAGGCTGATCGAGATCGAGACCTACCGCATCATGGCACTGCGCGGTTTGCCGGTGGCCAAGCAATTGGGCCCGGAGTTGGCTCAGGCCGAGCGGCAGTTGGCCGACATCACGGCCGATCTGGAGCGCAAATCGTCGTCTGACCAGGCGATGTTGGACACCCTGGTCGCGCTGGCCGCCCGGGTGGAAAAGGGCATGGCGCAACACGTGTACCGTTTTTCGGCCACGCGGGCGTACGAGGATTTGGTGGCACAACGCATCAGCGAGTTGCGCGAACAGCCCATCCCGGGGACACAGACGATTGGCGAGTTCATGCGGCGGCGCCTGTCGCCAGCCATGGCCACGGTGGCTTCGACCGCCAAGCGCCTGAGTTCCTTGTCCGAACGGGTGGCGCGCACCAGCGCCTTGCTGCGCACGCGGGTGGACATTGCCACCGAAGTGCAGAACCAGCAATTGCTCGAAAAGCTCACGCGCGGCCAAGAGCTGCAGTTGCGTCTGCAATCGACGGTGGAAGGTCTGTCCATTGCGGCCATTTCGTACTACGTCATCAGTTTGATGCTGTACGGCGCGAAGGCATTGAAGACGGCGGGGGTGCCCATTCACCCCGAAATGGCAGCGGGCGCTTCGGTGCCGGTGGTGCTGTGGGCGGTGTGGCGCACCACCAAGCGCATCCACGAAAAGCTGCACGCCGACCATTGAAAAAACGCCCCGCGCCAAGGGGTGGCGCAGGGCGTTGCAACCCTCACTCCCCCGTCACTTGCTGCTGAGGTATTCGGACACCGCCGCCATTTCCAGCTCGGTCATCTTTTCGGTGATGGCGTGCATCACGGCGTTGTCGTTGGTGCGTTCGCGTTTGTTGAACTGCTTGAGTTGGGTGTACAGGTAGCCCGAGAATTGTGTCGCCAAACGCGGCAGGTGGGCGGCACCTTCACCCGAGCTGCCATGGCAACTGACACAGGCCGGCACGCCGCTGAACTTGTTGCCGTTGTGATAGACGTAGCGGCCCACCTGGGCCAGTTGCGGGTCTTTGGCTTCCTCGGCGGGCAGACGCATTTTGGCGTAATAGAGGCCCAGCGCCATCATCTCGTCCGGTGTCAGCTTGGCCACCATGTCCGCCATGGCGGTGCTTTTGCGCTGCCCGGACTTGAAGGCCGCCAACTGCTTCGCCACGTACTCGGGGTTCTGCCCGGCCAGCCGGGGGAACACTTCGCTGGTTGATTCGCCTTGCGCGCCGTGACACAGAAAGCAGGAGCCGCCAGCGATTTTTTTGGCGCGGGTTTCGTCGGCCTGAGCGTGGGCTGGGCCCGCCAGCAGGGCCGCAGCCCCAAAACCCACCACGGCCCCCGACAGTTGCAACAGCGACTTCATTCCATAACCTCTCACTGATATTTGTGCCTCAAAAAAAGCCCCGGATCGCCGGGGCTTGAGCCGCTGTCACACCAGGCTGTCGGCCCAGATGTTGCGGGCCCAGGCGAGCGCGTAGCGGCCTTCCAGCTCGCTGGCGGCAGATGACACACCCCCGGAGCCCGGCACCGTCAGCATGGTCTTCTTCTCGGCGTCGTAGCGGTGCACGCTGGCCACGTGCACCACGTCCTCGTCGGTGACGAAGCTGTAGCAGGTATTGGCGTAGAGGGGCAGTTGAGGCGGCTCCTTGCCCATCAGCAGAGACACCACCGCCGCCGCACAGGTTTTGCCGTGCTGGTTGGCCATGTGGCCCGACTTGGGCATGGCCGGTGCGATCTGGATCGCGTCGCCCAGCACGTGGATGTTCTTGGCGGCCTTCGATTCAAAGGTCAGGAAATCGACCTCGCACCAGCGGGCGTTGGCGGTGGCCAGTCCCGTCTTCACCGCGATGTCACCCGCACGCATGGCGGGCACCACGTTGGCCACACCGGCCTTGAAGTCGTCGTTGAACTCGAACTTCAAAGTGTTGGTGGCGGCGTCCACGTCCACCACGTTGTGTTTGGGGCGGTACTCGATCATGCCTTTGTAGTGCTCGTCCCAGGCTTTCAGGAACAGGCCCTTCTTGGACTGGATGTCATCGTTCGCGTCGAAGATGACAACCTTGCTTTTGGGCTTGGCCTTCTTGAAGTAGTTGGCCACCATGCAAGCGCGTTCGTACGGGCCGGGCGGGCAGCGGTAGGGTGCCAGCGGGATGGACAGAGCATAAACGCCGCCATCGGGCATGGCTTCGAGCTGCTTGCGCAGGGCGACGGTTTGTTCGCCGGCCTTCCAGGCGTGCAGCACCTTGGCCTTGGCTTCGGCCGACGCCATGCCGGGCAGCGTGTTCCACATGAAGTCGATGCCCGGCGACACGATCAGGCGGTCGTACGCCAGCTCGCCACCGCTGGCCAGCTTGACCATGCGCTTGTCCGGGTCGATGCTGGCCACCATGTCGCGCACGATCTTCACGCCGTGGTTTTTCGCCAGTCCGTCATAGGGCGTGGTAATGTCCGCGATGGTTTTGCTGCCCTGGATCACGAGGTTGGAGATGGGGCAGGAAATGAACGCCGGGTTGGGTTCGATCAGGGTGACACGCACCTTGCCTTCGGAGAACAGGCGGGTGTATTTGGCAGCGGTGGCACCACCGTAGCCCCCACCCACCACCACCACGTGGGGGCCGCTGCCCCCGCCGGTGCTGGCGCAACCGGTGACCAGACCCAGAGAACCCAGCGCAGAGCCCGCTGCGAGCGTTTGTACAAACTGACGGCGTTGCATGGCGGTGCTCCTTATTTCTTCTGGGCCGCGAAATAGGCGGTGATGTCTCGGATTTGCTCGTCCGAGTAACCTTTGGCGATCTGGTGCATGATCGTTGCGGGCTTGCGACCGCTCTTGAAGTCGAGCATCTTCTGCGCCAGTTCGTCTTTGTCCTTGCCGGCGAGGGCCTCCATGCCCGGCTGCGCGCGACCGTCGGTGCCGTGGCAGTTGGCGCAGGCGGCTGCCCACACCTTCACTTGAGCGACCTGGGCCTGGGCTGCCAGGGCCGATGCGCCAAGGACGCAAGCGATCAATACCTGAAAGGTTCGTTTCATGGTGTGGGTCTCCTGGAAACTTGAAAATCAGTGATTGCTGATATACGGAATTGTCCTGAGTTTAGCCGCCATCCGTTCAGACAGCTTACAGGGTTAATCCCAGTCGTGTGTGCGGCCGATACGATCGTTGAGTGGGTGGGGCGGTCAAGCCAGCAAGGCCTGGGCAAATTCCTGGGCATTGAAGGTTTGCAGATCCTCCAACTGCTCGCCCACCCCGATGAAGTACACCGGCACCTGGCGTTTCTGGTCGCGCGCCCACATGGCAATGGCCGCCAGCACGCCACCTTTGGCCGTGCCGTCGAGCTTGGTCACGACCAGGCCGGTCAGACCCAGCGCCTGGTCGAAGGCTTTGACCTGGGCCAGCGCGTTCTGTCCGGTGTTGCCATCGATGACCAGCAGCACTTCGTGCGGTGCCGAGGCGTCGGCCTTTTGCACCACCCGTTTGATCTTTTTGAGTTCTTCCATCAGGTGCAGTTGGGTCGGCAGGCGGCCCGCAGTGTCAACGATGACCACGTCTTTGCCCCGCGCCTTGCCGGCGCTGACGGCGTCGTAGCTGACGGCGGCGGGGTCACCCCCATCCTGGCTGACGATTTCGACCGTGTTGCGGTCGGCCCAAACGCCGAGTTGCTCCCGCGCGGCGGCCCGGCAGGTGTCGGCCGCTGCCAGCAACACCGATGCGCGGGCTTGTGACAGGTGCCAGGTCAGTTTGCCGATGGTGGTGGTTTTGCCGGCACCGTTGACACCCGCGACCATCAGCACGGTGGGGCCGTCGGGCTGGGCCCCGATGGGCAAGGCTTTTTCCAGCGGCTGCAGCAGCTCCGTCAGCGAGGCCGCCAGCAGCTGCTTGACGCTGGCAGGTTCGGTGGCTTTGCTGGTTTTGACGCGGGCTTTCAGGTCGTCCAGCAGAAAGGCGGTGGCCTGGGTGCCGGTGTCGGCCATCAGCAGGGCGGCTTCCAGTTCTTCGTACAGCGCGTCGTCGATGCGGGTGCCGGTGAAAACCGTGGTCAGGCTGGTGCCGGTTTTCTTGAGGCCCGCACTGAGGCGGCTGAGCCAGCTCTTGCGCTCAGGGGCTGCGACAGGCGCTGCCTGGGGTGCAGGAGTGGGCGCGGGGGCAACGGGTGCGGGCACTGCAGCCGGAGCAGGCGTTGGTGTCGATGCTGGTGCTGTGGGCACCGCTGCGGCTGGCGGCGCCACTGGCGCGATCGCGCTGGGTACAGCCGGCTCCACCACTGCAGGAGCCACTTCGTCGGCCTTGGGCTCCGAGGAGAAGAATTTTTTCTTGAGGTAACTGAACATTTGGTGTGTTTCTGGAATCATCGCATTCTATGAAACCCACAAGACCCCGATGGCTCGCCGCGCTTTGGCGGGTGTTTGGCCTGTGCTGTCTGTGCCTGGCGTTGCCGGCGTTGGCCCAGCCGAGCGTGTACACCCTGTCCAACGGCATGACCCTGATCGTGCAGCCCGACCGGCGCGCACCCACGGCGGTGCACATGGTTTGGGTCCGGGTTGGCTCCATCGATGAAACCGACGGCACCTCCGGGGTGGCGCATGTGCTGGAGCACATGCTGTTCAAGGGCACCCCTCGCTTGGCCGAAGGCGAGTTTTCGCGCCGCGTGGCCGCTGCGGGCGGTCGCGACAACGCCTTCACCAGCCGCGATGTCACCGCGTACCACCAGCAAGTGCCGGCCGCTCAACTGGAAGCCATGATGGCGCTGGAGGCCGATCGCTTTGCCCACAACCAATGGCCTGACGACGCGTTGGCGCGCGAAATGTCGGTGGTGATGGAGGAGCGCCGCCAGCGGGTGGAGGAATCGCCGCAAGCCCGGCTGTTTGAGCTGTTCAACGCCACCGCGTTCACAGCCCACCCGTACCGGCGGCCGATCATCGGCTGGATGAGCGATTTGCAGTCGCTCACGCCCGACGACGTGCGGCAGTTTTACCGCCGCTGGTACGTGCCCGCCAACGCGGCCGTGGTGGTGGTGGGTGACGTGGATGTGGAGCGGGTGCGCGACATGGCCGAGCGGCACTACGGCCGCATTCCGGCTGCCACCGTGCCGGCGCGCAAACCGCAATTGGAGCCGCCGCAGGTGGGGCCGCGTCGCGTCACCTTGCGCGGCCGCACGCAGCAGCCTTTGTTGTTGCTGGGGTACAAAGCCCCTGCGCTGGCATCCCCGGAGGCCAACGACGCCGCCAGCCGCGATGCGCTGGCACTGACGTTGCTGGCCGCCGTGCTCGATGGCCACAGCGCGGCGCGTCTGGAGCGGTCGCTGGTGCAAGGCGGGGCGGGCGGGGAGCGTCTGGCCGATCAGGTCGGAGCCTCTTTCGGTCTGTCGGGCCGCGGGCCGCAACTGTTCATGCTCAGCGGTGCACCGGTGGCGGGCGTGGCCCCCGACCGCCTGGAAGCTGCCTTGAAAGCCGAGGTGGCGCGCATCGCCCGCGATGGCCTGTCGCCGGCCGAACTGGAGCGGGTGAAAAACCAGTGGTCTGCCAGCGAGGTGTTCAAACGCGATTCGATGTTCGCCCAGGCGCGCGAGCTGGGCAGTCATTGGGTGCAGGGCTGGTCGCCCACCGCGTCCGACCGCATCTTGCAACGCTTGCGGGTCGTCACGGCCGAAGAGGTGCAGTCGGTGGCGCGCCGTTATTTTTCCGACGATCAACTGACCGTGGGCCTGCTGTTGCCGGAGCAACAACCGTGAATTTTCCTGTCCTCTCTGCTGCGCGCTGCTGGCGCGCGTTGGTCTCGGTGGCCGCTCTGGTGGGCACCCTGTCGGCCCACGCGGCTTTGCCGATCGAACATTGGGTGCGGCCCGACGGCGCGCGGGTGTACCTGGTTCGCACCGACGCCTTGCCCATGCTGGATGTGCAAATCGACATCGATGCGGGCAGCCGCCGCGACCCGGCGCCGCAAGCCGGGCTGGCGCAGGCCACAGCCGCGATGTTGGGCAAAGGGAGTGGCCCAGTCTCGGATCGTCCAGGTTTGGACGAGAACGCGGTGGTCGAGGCCTGGGCCGATCTGGGGGCGCAGTTCAACGTGCAGGTGGGAAGCGATCGGATGAGCTTCCAGTTGCGCACGCTGGTCGAGCCGCGTTTGTTGTCCGCCGCGGTGGCCTTGGCCAGTCAGCAATTGGCTGCGCCCACTTTCCCGGAGTCGGTTTGGGTGCGCGAGCGTCAGCGCCTGACAGCCGCCTGGCGCGAGGCACAAACCCGCCCCGACACGCTGGCCGAGCGGCGTTTCGCCCAGGCGGTGTACGGCGCTCACCCATATGGGCAAGAAGCCCGCCCCGAGACTTGGGACGCCATCCACATCGGGGCCATGCGTGATTTTTACCGCCGCCATGCGCAGGTGTGTGGCGCCCGCGTGACCCTGGTGGGGCAGGTGGATCGCGCGGCTGCCGACCGTGTGGTGGAGCGGTTGTTGGCGGGTTGGCGGCCCCATGGTTGTGCCGCGTTGCCCGCCGTGCCGGAAGTGGCTGAAACGAGGCCGGCTGACCTGCGTCTGCCCTTCGATGCGGCTCAGGCCCAAGTGCTGATGGGGCAGCGCGGCATGGCCCGCAGCGACCCGGATTTTCTGGCGCTCACCGTGGGCAACCACATCCTGGGTGGTGGTGGATTCACCTCCCGCCTGATGCAGGAGCTGCGGGAAAAGCGTGGCTTGACGTATGGGGTTTACAGCTATTTCTCGCCCGGTCGTCATGCGGGCGCGTTCACCGCCAGCGTGCAGACGCGCCCCGACCAAGCGCGCGAGGCGGTCGAGCTGCTGCGGCGTGAGTTGCTCCGCTTCGTCATCGAAGGCCCGACCGAGCAGGAACTGGCCGAGGCCAAGACCGCACTGGTCAACGGTTTTGCCCTGCGTTTGGACAGCAACCGCAAGTTGCTCGACAACGTGGCTGCCTTGGCCTGGAACGATCTGCCGCTGGACTACCTGGACCGCTGGACCGAGCAAGTGTCCGCGATCGGGCGCGAACAGGTGGCACGGGCCATGGCCCGTGTGTTGCACCCTGACCACTGGGTGACCGTGGTGGTGGGAGGCGCGACTTGAGGCCCCGCAACGCCCCGTCTTCGCCACCCCGCTCAGCGGGCGAGGTCCGTATCATCGGCGGCCGGTGGAAGCGCAGCAAGCTGGCCGTCCCGGTCAGCCCCGGGTTGCGTCCCACCCCCGACCGCGTGCGGGAAACCGTGTTCAATTGGCTGGGCCAGGATCTGACTGGCTGGCGCTGTATAGATGCATTTGCCGGCAGCGGCGCGCTCGGTTTCGAGGCCGCGTCCCGGGGGGCGAAGGAGGTGTGCCTGATCGAAGCCGACACCGGCTTGGCGCGCGGCTTGCGCGCGAATGCCGAGCGCCTTCAGGCTGAGCAGGTGCGGGTGCTGACCGGCGATGCACTGGCCCACATGGCGAGGCTTGAGCCCGGCGCGTGGGACGTGGTGTTCCTGGACCCGCCCTTTGACGTGGCGCCGCTGTTCGAGCGCGCCATTGCCCAAGCGAGCCAGTTGCTCGCACCCACCGGTTACCTGTACCTCGAAGCGCCAGCCCCCTGGACCAACGAGATGCTGGCCCCATGGCATTTGGTGCTTCGCAGGCAAGGCAAAGCGGGCATGGTGCATTACCACTTGCTGGAGCGGGCAGGGCCCAGCGGCGATAATCCTGCCCCATGACCGACACCGTTTCGCCTCGCCGCCTCGCCGTTTACAGCGGCACCTTCGACCCCATCACCCTCGGGCACGAAGACGTAATCCGCCGGGCGGCTGGTTTGTTCGATGAATTGATCGTGGCCGTCGCGGTGGCCCACCACAAAACCACCCGCTTCACGCTCGATCAGCGCATGGCCATGGTGGCGCAAAGCATGCAGGCCTGCCCCACGGTGCGTGTGCTGCCGTTCGAAGGCCTGATCATGGACTTCTGCCGTGAACACGGGGCCTGCGCCGTGGTGCGCGGCATTCGCAACGTGGCCGATTTCGACTACGAGGCTCAGATGGCCGCCATGAACCGCAAGCTGTTGCCCACGGTGGAAACGGTGTTTTTGCTGCCGCAAGCCCAGCTTCAGTGCATTTCCAGTACGCTGGTGCGTGAAATCGCCAAATTGGGTGGTGATGTGACCGAGATGGTCAGTCCGGTCGTGGCCCAGCAATTGCGCCTGGTCACCGGTCCGGTGTCACGTTGACGGAGTTTCGCCATGGCCTTGATGATCACCGACGAATGCATCAACTGCGATGTGTGCGAGCCCGAATGTCCCAACCAGGCCATTTCCATGGGGCCGGAGTACTACCTGATCGACCCTGGGCGCTGTACCGAGTGCGTTGGGCATTTTGACGAGCCGCAGTGTGTGCAGGTCTGCCCGGTTGAGTGCATCCCGGTGGACCCGACGCATGTGGAAAACCGCGAAACGCTCTGGCAAAAGTACCAGCGCCTGCAAGCCGCCGCCAAAGTGTGAGGCAAGCGCTGTGAGTCAAGCCGATTCGGCCGGTGCTTCTGTGTTGGGCTTCGGGGGCTTGGGCCGGGGCGGTTTGGTGGTGTGAATCGTGGCGGTGGCCTTGTCCATGCGACCGGCCAGCAAATCCGGCAGTGCCTTCAGGGCGCGGTCCAAGCCGGATTGCAACGCTTCGCGCTGGTCAGGCGCAGGTTTTTTCAGCACCCAGTTGGCCACTTCGGCTTTGTGGCCCGGATGGCCAATGCCGATGCGCAGACGCCAGTAGTCGGGGCTGCCCAGTTGGGCGTGGATGTCACGCAGCCCATTGTGGCCCGCGTGCCCGCCACCTTTTTTCAGCTTCATCTCGCCTGGCGCCAAATCCAGTTCGTCGTGGGCCACCAGAATCTCTTCCGGGTTGATTTTGAAGAAGCGGGCCAGCGCCGCCACCGATTGACCCGACCGGTTCATGAAGGTCATGGGTTCCAGCAGCCACAGGGGGCGCCCTTCGTGGGTGACCCGGGCCACCACGCCGAAATAGCTGCGCTCGGGTTGCAGCGTGGTTTTGAGTTCGCGCGCCACCGCATCCACCCACCAAAACCCGGCGTTGTGGCGAGTGTCTTCGTATTCCGGGCCCGGGTTGCCCAGGCCGACCAGCAGTTTGATCATCGTTGTAGCTTAGCGCAGTCATGAAAAAGGCCCGCAGTGCGGGCCTTGGTGGCAATGGCAAACTGCCTGCAGAAGAAGATCACTTCTTCTTCTTGCCCTTCTTGTCGTCGGCGACGGCCACGGGAGCAGCGATCACTTCTTCCACCGGCTCCACCAGGGTGGCGATGGTGGGGTTCGGCTTGCCGTGCGTGACCAGCTTGATGCCTGTGGGCAGCACCAGGTCGTTGGCGTGGATGGACTGGCCCTTGGTGGCCTGGCTCAGGTCAACTTCGATGAACTGGGGCAGTTGGACGGCCAAGCACTCGATTTCGACTTCGGTCACCACGTGGTTGACCAGGCACTTGTCCTGCTTGACGGCCGGCGAGTTCTCGGCGTTGATGAAGTGCAGCGGCACTTTCTTGTGCAGGCGGGTCTTGTCGTCCACGCGCTGGAAGTCCACGTGCAGCACTTGCGGCTTGAAGGGGTGGTATTGCACCGCGCGCAGCAGCACTTTTTCCACTTGGCCGTTCAGTTCCATGTCCAGCACAGCGGCGTGGAAGGACTCTTTTTGCAGCGCGTGGTACAGCGCGTTGTGATCGATTTCGATCGTGGCGGGGGTGGCGTTGCCACCGAAAACGATGCCGGGGGTACGGCCGGTGTTGCGCAGGCGGCGGCTCGCACCCGTGCCCTGCTTGGCGCGCTCAAAAGCGACGAATTGCATGGTCTAACTCCATAGTTGGCCTGGCCGCGACCAGCCTAGGCCTGTTGGTAAAAACGCCCGCAGGTCACAACGACCTCGGGCGCGGCTTTTGCTGCAGATCAGGCAGCGCGGCTCAGGCCGCGTCCACCTGGTCGGCAAACAAACTCATCACCGACTCACCCGAAGCGATGCGCTGGATGGTTTCGGCCATCAGCGGTGCCACGGACAATTGGCGGATCTTGGTGCAGGCCTGAGCGGCTTGCGACAAGGGAATGGTGTTGGTGACGACGACTTCGTCCAGGGCCGAGCCCTTGGCGATGCGGTCGATGGCAGGACCCGAGAAAATCGGGTGGGTGCAGTAGGCGTACACGTTCTTGGCGCCGCGCTCTTTCAGCACTTCCGCCGCTTTCACCAACGTACCGGCGGTGTCGATCATGTCGTCCATGATCACGCAGTTGCGACCTTCGATGTCACCAATCACGTGCATCACTTCCGACACGTTGGCCTTGGGGCGGCGCTTGTCGATGATGGCCATGTCGCAACCCAGTTGCTTGGCCAGGGCGCGAGCACGCACCACGCCACCCACATCGGGTGACACCACCAGCAGGTCGGGGTAGTTTTTGGCGCGCAGATCGCCCAGCAGCACCGGCGACGCGTAGATGTTGTCGACCGGGATGTCGAAGAAGCCCTGGATCTGGTCGGCGTGCA
>CAZSZN010000041.1:0-17989 GCA_964610405.1 uncultured Macromonas sp.
GCCAGCCGTGCGTGTGCAGGGCCAACGGGCGCTGGCGCAGCCAGTCCAGCAACTCGGTTCGGTCGGGCGCTTGCAAGATGTCGTCCAGCGTGTCGAGCCGGTGCGGGCGGCGCACGCCGTGCGCCACCGCGAGCAGGTGCAGGTCGTGGTTGCCCAGCAGGCATTGCGCCGAACTGCCCAAGGCCATCAGGCGGCGCAGCACCGCCAAGGAATCGGGGCCGCGGTTGACCAGATCGCCCAAAAAAACCGCCGTGTCGCGGCTGGGTGAAAAATCGATCAGGTTGAACAGGTGGGTCAGTGGGCCATTGCAGCCTTGGAGGTCACCGATCAGGTAGAGGGACATGCCTGGATTATCGGTGCGCTGGAGTCACGACCCGGTGGTGGCTTTGTCGTTCGGCAGATGCTTTCACCCGCCGTGTCAGTGACACTCAGGTCGGTGTCTGGGTGGTTTGCTATCCATGGCGGGACCAGGGGCAATGCAAAAGCATGATGTTGGGTGTAACGTACAGGCTCCTTGATACCGCTGGAGACGTTCCATGAAAAAGCTGTTGCTGGGTTCTGTTTTCGTGTTGGGTACTTCCATGGCCTGGGCCCATGGCTGCCCTGGTGAGATGAAGGCGATCGACGCCAAATTGCCCTCGGTGCAGTTGAGCGCGGACAACATGACCAAGGTGAAAGACCTGCGCGCCAAGGGTGAACAGTTCCACAAAGAGGGCAAGCACACCGAATCCATGGCGGCGTTGGCCGAAGCCAAGAAGCTGATGGGGATGTGACGACGGCGGGTGCGTTGCGCCCGTTACAGTTCGGACAGCCGCTCGCCGTTGAGGGCGGCTTGTAGCCTTAACGCATTCAAGGTGGCCGTGTCCATCTTGTCCAGTTGCCGATAGACCATGCCCAGCCTGGGGTTACGGCCCAAGCGTTCCCGGTGGCGCTCGAAAAAGTCCCAATACAGGGCGTTGAAAGGGCAAGCCCGTTCGCCGGTCTTGCCCTTTTTGTCGTAGTGGCAGCCGGCGCAGTGGTCGCCCATGCGGTCGAGGTAGGCGGCGCTGCTGACGTAGGGTTTGGTGGCCAGGCGGCCGCCGTCGGCGAACTGGCTCATGCCCAGGGTGTTGGGGGCTTCCACCCACTCGAAGGCGTCGATGTAGATGCCCAGGTACCAGCGGTGCACTTCGGCCGGGTCCAGCCCGGCCAGCAGGGCGAAGTTGCCCACCACCATGAGGCGCTGGATGTGGTGGGCGTAAGCGTGCTCCAGCGACTGGCCGATGGCCTGGGCCAGGCAGGCCATGCGGGTCTGGCCGGTCCAGAACCAGTCGGGCAGGGGGCGCTGGTGGCCCAGGACGTTGGCCTCGGTGTATCCGGGCATCTGCGCCCAGTAGACGCCGCGCACGTACTCGCGCCAGCCCAGAATCTGCCGGATGAAGCCTTCCACCGCGTGCAGCGGGGCGGTGCCGTCGCGCCAGGCCTGCTCGGCCCGCGCCACCACTTCTTGCGGGCGCAGCATTTTCACGTTCAGCGCGAACGACAGCAGCGAGTGGAACAGGTGCCAGTGACGGTGGGTCAGGGCGTCTTGGTAGTCGCCGAAGTGGGGCAGGGCGTGGGCGATGAAATGGTCGAGCTGTTGCAGCGCCTCGGTGCGGTTCAACGGCCAGCGGAAGGCGTCGGCCTGGGGCTGGCCCAGGGTGCGAACGCCAGCGGCTTCGATGGTGTGCCAGAGGGCGCTGTGGTCGTGGCGGGGGCGGGCATCGGCCGGCGCGGCGGGGGTGCCGGGCCAGGGGCGGCGGTTGTCGGCGTCGTAGTTCCACTGGCCGCCTTCGGGCTGGCCGTCGGCGGTCATCAGCACGCCGTGCAGGCGGCGCTGCTGGCGGTAGAAGCTTTCCATCAGCCACTGGCGCTTGCCCTGGAACTGGCGCTGCACCGCGTCGCGGGCGGTGTAGAAATGGTCGGTGTCCACCTTTTCCACCGGTACCGGGGCTGTGGCAGCCCATACGGCCAGGGACTGGTCCAGCCGGTGTTCGTCGGGCGCCTGGTACTGCACGGCGCGGGCGCTGTAGTGGGCCAGCAGGGCGCTCAGGTTGGCGGGGATGGACTGGCGGTTGCTCGGGTCGTCCAGCGCGACGTAGCGTACGCGGTGGCCGGCGGCCTTGAGCTGGCGGACGAAGTCGCGCATGGCCGCAAAAATGCCCAGCACCTTTTGCGCGTGGTGAACGACGTAATCGGTCTCGGCGCGCACCTCCATCAGCAGGTACACCACGTCGGGTTGCACCTCGCGGAACCAGGGGTGCAGTGGGTTGAGCTGGTCGCCCAGCACCAGGCGCAGGGTGGGCGGCAGCGGCGCTGCGGTGGTGGGTGGGGGCTCGTGGGCGTTCATGGCAGGGTGCCCCAGCGGCGCCGGTGGTCGCCGTCAGGGTCGTGTTCCAGGGTTTGCTTGACCGGGTTGAAGCGGCGGCCGCCGCGCGGGTCGGTGCCGCGTCCGGCGATGTAGAGCCAGTTGCCGTGGTTGCTGAACACGTCGTGGTCGATGAGCTGGGCCTCGAACCAGGCGGCGCCGGCGCGCCAGTCGCCCTGCAGGTCGTGAATCAGATAACTGGCGACGATCTGGCGCAGGCGGTTGCCCAGCCAGCCGGTGGCGGCCAGTTCGCGCATGCCGGCGTCCACCAGCGCTTCGCCGGCGGTGCCGGTGCACCAGCGCTGGAAGGCGGCGGGGTCGTGCGGGGGCGGTGGGGTTGTGCCCAGGCCCCGGGCGCGGTACAGCGCGCGGCCGTGCTTGAGGTGGAGCAGTCGGAAATGGTCGCGCCACAACAGTTCGAACCAGAGCCAGTGGCTGCCGTCGTTGGCGCCGTGTTCGGCTTCAAACCGGCGCACGGCGGCCATCGCTTGGCGCGGCGAGAGCGCGCCGGTGGCCAGCCACGGCGACCACTTGCTGGAGGCGTCGAAGCTGTGCAGGTGGTTGCGGGTGGCTTTGTAGCTGTGGGGCAGCCGCCGGGCGTGGTACTGGGCCAGGTGCGCCTGGGCGCCGGCTTCGCCGGCCTGGGCGTTGGGGCCGTGGGCGGGGAAGCTGCTGCGCGAGTCGGCGGCCGGGGCGGGGCCGTGCCACCAGCGCTGGACTGCCGCGTCGGGCGCTGGCGTGGCGCGGGGGTGGACCGTGTCGGGCGCGGAAGCGGGCCACGCCGTGGGGGTGCCCAGCGGCAGCGGAGCGGTGGGCACCCCGGCGCGCTCCACTGCCTGCCGGAACTGGGTGAAGGTGTCGGGCACCTGGGCCGGGGCAAAGGGCAGATCGTCCAGGTCCAGCAGGGTGCTCTGCCAGACGGTGTGCACGGTCAGGCCGTGGTGGCGCAAAGCGGCGACGGCGTCTTCTTCTTCGGGGGCGGGCAGGTCTTCGCACCAGAGTTCGATGGTCGGTGCGGGGCCAGGGCTGGGGGCCGTTTCTTGCGCTGCAGCGGTTTGCAAGTGCTGGACCAGTTTGGTCAGCGTCTGGGCGGGCGGGCCACTCAGGGTCAGGAGGCGGTGGCCTTGGGCTTGCAGTTGGGCGGTCAGCGCGTCCACCGTGGCCTGCCACCAGGCGCGGCGGTGCGGCCCCATGCGCTCGAAGCCCCACGGCGAGGGGCCTGTTTGGCCGGTGTCGTACACGAACACCGGCAGCCACCAGACGCCGCGCTGGCGTGCGCGGGCCAGCGATTGGTGCAATGCAGGCTGGTCGCCCAGGCGCAGGTCTTGCCGGAACCAGTGGATGACGCCGCCGGCGGCCGGGGCGGGGCTGTTCATGGGCGGCGCGGGCCCCCGGCGCTGCGGCAGCGGTCGGAGCAGTATTTGACCTGTTCCCAGTCGCGTGCCCACTTGCGCCGCCAGGTGAAGGGCAGGCCGCAGGCCGCGCAGGTTTTCTGCGGCAGATCGGATTTCTTGCGCATTTTCATGGGGTGGGGGTCAGTTCAGAAATCGAGGGAGAGCTGGTTCGCCGTGGCACCGGAGGCCGTGCCGGTGGTGTTGCGCCGGACCTTGGGGGCGGGCCGTTCTTCGCCCCGGGCGTTGCGGCCGCCGCCTGTCATGCCCCGGCGCGAGCCGTGTTTGTCCACCACGGCGGCCTGGGCCACTTTCACGGCGGGTTGGCGGCGCAGGGCGTGCAGCCGGTCTTTGGCATTGCGCAGGGCGGTGGCCAGGTCCACCGGGGGCACAGGGATGTCGTCGCCCACCCGCACGCCGCAGCGGGCCTGCAGGTCGGGTGGCATGCGCCAGGGCTCGAACAGCCAGCTGTCGGGCACGCGGCGCAGTGCGGGCAGCCAGCGCCGCACGAAGTGGCCGTGTGGGTCGTGGTCCAGCGCCTGCTTGACCGGGTTGTACACCCGGGTGGCGTTGATGCCGGTGGTGCCCGATTGCATCTGCACCTGCGGCCAGTGGATGCCGGGTTCGTAGTCGAGGAACTCGCGCGCCAGCCAGTGGCCCACCTCGCGCCAGTGCAGCCACAGCGGGTAGGCCGCCACCGACACCAGCATGGCCCGCATGCGGAAGTTGAGCCAGCCGGTGGCGCGCAGCATGGCCACGCAGGCGTCCACCATGGGCCAGCCGGTGCGGCCTTGGGTCAGTGCGTCGAAATGGGCGGGGTTCCAGTCGGCCTCGCGCAGGCCGTCGTAGCCGCGGTGCAGGTTGCGCCACTCCAGTTCGGGCTCGCTCTCCAGCTTCTGGATGAAGTGGCAGTGCCAGTACAGCCGGCTGTGGAAGGCCTGCAGGCCTTGCTTCTGGCGAGCGGCTTCGGGCGGCAGGGCGCGGCGCGTGGTGCGGGTGGCCTGCACCACCTCGCGCAGGCCCAGGCTGCCGTAGGCCAGGTGGGCCGACAGGCGCGAGCACGCATCGGGCGCGCTCAGGGGCGAGGAAATGCCGCCCCGGTAGCGGGCGCTGCGGTCGCTCAGGAAATCGTCCAGCACCGCCAGGCCCCGGGCGCGGCCGCCGCGCTGGCGCTGGGGGGGCTCCCACATGGGCAGGCCCAGGGCTGGGGTGCTGGGCAGGGCGGTGGCGGACCAGGGGTGAGGGTGCAGGCTCGACGGACTGCCCGGTCTCTGGCTGGGGGGGCGTTCGCCCGTGTCGGGAAGGCCAGTCGCAAAGGGTTGCTCCGGCTCGGTTCCTGGGTTCACCGGGTGGAGGTACTCGGGCGCTACCTCCAGCGGCTGGGCCATCAAGGCCTCCCAGCGGGGCTGCCACAGCCGGCGGTCGCGCAGGCCGCGCACCACGCCGAACTGCGGCCACTCGCGCCAGGCCACGCCGCGTTCGCGGCACCAGCGGGCCACCGCCCGGTCGCGCGCGTGGGTGTGGCCGTTGCCGGTTTCCTCGTGGGCATGCAGGGCGGCGAAGGGGGCCCGGTGGTGCAGCCGGTCCAGCACCTCCACCACCTCGCCCACGGCCAGGTGCAGCCGGCTGCCCCGGGCACGCAACTCGCGGTCCAGGTCGGCCAGCGACTCGGCGATGAAGCGGTAGTGCTGGGTGGCCGCGTCGGGCTGTGCCCACAGGCTGGGTTCCACCACGTACAGGCACAGCACCGGCCCCTGGCGGGCGGCGTCGGCCAGCGGGGCGTGGTCGTGCACCCGCAGGTCGCGCTTGAACCAGACCACCCGGTAGCTCATCGCGGGCTCAGGTGTTGGCGCGGCGCTTGAGCCAGCGCATCAGGCCGCCCACCAGCGGCAGCTTTTCGTACAGTTCCTCGGCCGCGTCCCAGTAGTCGCGGTGCAGCGTGACCCGGCCTTGCTCGTCGAACACCAGGTGGCTGGCGCCGCGCACGGTTTGTGGGGTCACGGTGTCGAAGCGGCGGAAGCGGAAGCAGAAATCCCAGGTCAGGAACACCTGCCGGCCTTGCTGCACCCGTTCGGTGACGACGAAGCGCGGCTCGTGCAGCGCGGTGAACATGTGGCGGAAGATGGCTTCGATGGCGGCCTGGCCCTGCACGTCGTTGAACGGGTCTTTGAAGCGGGCGTCGGCGGCGTAGAGGGCCACCAGGGCCGGCAGGTTGTCGGGCGACAGGCCCTCGAAGGCCTGTACCAGGCGGTCCAAAGCCTCGGTGGCCGAACTGGGCAAGGTGGGCGCGGGGTTGGGCATGGCAGGGGCGTTCACAGGCCGGTGGCGCGGCGCACCAGGGGGAAGTAGAGCCGGTAGGGCAGCAGCCGCAGCAGCTTCATCACCCGGGTGAAGCGTTTGGGAAAGTGAATGTCGAACGCGCCCTGCGCCCAGCCGGCCACGATGGCGTCGGCCGCCTGCGCTGGGGTGATGAGCGCCGGCATGGCGAAGGTGTTTTGCGCGGTCAGCGGCGTGGCCACAAAGCCGGGGTTGATCACGCTCACCCCCAGACCGTTGGGGTGCAGGTCGAGGTACAGCGCCTCGGCCAGGTTGATGAGCGCGGCTTTGGTCGGGCCGTAGGCCAGGCTCTGCGGCAAGCCCCGGAAGCCGGCCACGCTGCTGACGAGGCTGAGGTGGCCCTGGCCGCGCGCCAGCAGCGCGGGCGTGACGGCGTGCAGCAGGTGCAGCGCGCCTTCGGTGTTGATGCGCTGGTGGCGCAGCAGGTCGTCCAGGTCCATGGCGGTGGCGCGCATGGCCTGGTAGTGGCCGGCACAGTAGCAGACCAGGTCCAGCGGGCCGCCCTGCAGCGCCGAGGTGGCGGCGGCTTGCACGGCGGTGGCGTCGGTCACGTCCAGCGGCAGGGCGAGGCTGCCGGGGTGCTCCGCCACGAACGTGTTCAGCTCTGCGGCCTTGCGGGCCGACACGATCACGGTGGCGCCCAAGCCGTGCAGCTTGTCCGCCAGCGCCCGGCCGATGCCGGTGGATGCGCCCACCAGCCAGACGCGCCGGCCGCGCCAGTCGCGGATCGGGGGGTTCAGGCTCATGGGCCGACTTTCTGGAACGACAGCGTCACCTCGCCCAGTCGCACGCCGAACTTGCTCATGGTGGCGCGGTTGAGCATCACGCGCTCGTCCACCAGGTACATCCAGTCGTCGAAGCGCACGTCGTAGGTCTTGCCGTCCACCGGCAGGCGCAGGGTGTAGGTCCAGTAGAAGGCGTTGCCCACCGCCTGTCCGCTGGCCGTGCCCACCACGTCGTCGGCGGTGCCGCTGTAGCGCCCATCGGCGTGTTTGGTCAGGCGCCAGATGCGGCGGTCCTTGCTGCCGTCGGCGTAGGTGAAATGTTCGTCCAGCACGCCCTGGTTGCCGTTCCAGGTGCCTTGCATGTCCACCACGAAGCGGCGCACCACCTGGCCGCTGCGGTCCTGGAACACGCCGTGGGCAACGATCTTGCCGTTGAAGTATTCGGCCAGGTCCAGCACCGGCTTTTCGGTGGCGTATTGCTGGATGTCCTGGCTGGCGCAGCCGCTCAGGCCCATCAGTGTGCCTGCCCCCAAAGTGATGGCAGCCAGCCCGGTGAGCAACCGGCGGCGGGCCGCCACAGCGGCTTCGCGGGCAGTGGCGCCTGGGCGCGTGGGGACGCGTTCGTGGGATGGTGTCATGGGGCCTCCTGAGGCGCAAGGGACGATGCCGATCCCGTAACGGCGGGACGCACAAAATGCCAGTACAGGCTGGCTGCGGCCAGTAGCTTGATGGCGCACGGCAGTACCGCGTAAGCCACCGTCAGGGCCACCAGACCATCGGGACTGGATAGACCCGGCTGGTAGCCCATCCAACCCAGCAGCGGCAGGGCCAGGCCAGCGGCCAGGGCCAGGTTGAGTTTGGCGGCCAGGTTCCACCAGCCGAAGTAAGCGCCCTCGCGCTGGCCCCGGTCGCCTTGGGCGGCAATCACACCGGCTAGCAACGCGCCGGGCAGAGCCAGGTCGGTGCCCAGCGCCAGCCCCGACAGTGCGCAGACCCACCAGAAACCCCCGATATCGCCGGTCGACAAAGTGGCGGCCCAGACAAACACCGCCACCGACAAGCCCATGCCCACCAGCCAGGTGCGGGCCAGCCCCAGGCGACCGACCACGCGCATCCACAAGGGCAACGAGGCGGCCGCACCGACGAAGTAGGTGGCCAGGAACAGCGGTTCTTGCTCGGGCGCCGCGAGCCGGTCCTGGATGAAGAACAGCACCAGCGTGGCGGGCATGGCGCTGGCCAGGCCGCTGAGCACGAACACCCCCATCAGGCGGCGGAACGCAGTGTGGCGCCAGGGGTGCAGCAGTTCCTGCCAGCCCGTGGGGCTCTCGGTTTGGGGTGTGGTGTGGGCGTCTGGCGGTATGGCCAGGCACCACGCCAGCCAACCCAGCGCCAACGCCACGCCGAAGGCCGTGACCCAGCCGTCCCAGCCCAACCAGGTGGGCAGCACCGACGCCAGCACCACACCCACCAGACCTGCACCTTCGCGCCAGGCCACGATCCGCGCGCGCTGAACTTCGCCGCCGCCCCAGCGGGCCCCCCAAGACTGGTGGGCGATCGCCAACTGGCTGTAGGCAGTGGTGGTGATCAGCAAGCCGAAGAACAGCCCCAGTGTCACTTGATCGGCATCGCCCGTGGCCCACGGCGGGAAGAACAGTGCGGCCATGCCGGTCAGCAACACAGTCGCGGTGGCAGCGCCCACGCCCAACACCCATCGGTGCGACCGCGCAAACAGCCCGTCGCTGATGCGGCCCAGCCAAGGGTCGGTCAACGCGTCAAACAGGCGCGCCAGCAGCAACACCAAGCCCAACGTGGCCAGTGGCACGCCAAACTGCTGGGCGTAAACGTTGGGCAAGTGCACGTACAGTGGCAAGGCCACAAACGCCAGCGGCAGGCCCAGGAGTCCGTAACGCAAGCCCTCGCTTGCGCCCATCTGCGCCGTGCCCACGTTGGTCGGCGACGAGTTGGCGGGTGCTGGGTTGGGCTGGGCCATGGCAGATCAGCGGGTGGCCGTCTGGCCCAGCAGGGCCAGGCGCATCGCAGGTTCCGAGGTGCTTGGCGCCAGCCAGATGCCGAAGAACAGCCGGCCGAAGTCCGGATCTGCCACCGCGCCTGCCGGCTGGCCGTTGTACCAGAAGCGTGCGCCGATACCGGGCTCATACAGGCCGGTCAGGCGGTCGCCGTTTTTCACGTCGGGGAAGATGCGGCGCATCTCGGCCAGCCAACGGTCTGCCTGCGCCTCACTGAAACCACCGGCGCGGCGCATCTCTTGCACCGAGCGTTCGGCGATGGCGCTGCCTTTCAGGTCGCGCAGGTACTCCAGTTCCAGCACCACCGGCTGTTCCATGAAACGCTCGGGCCGGAAATCGGGCCGGGTCCACAGGCGAGCGTGGTACACGCGCAGGCCAAAAAAGCGCAGCGTGGCTTCGCCCTGGAGGCGGCTGCCGGGCAGCTGGGCGGGTGTTGCAGGCGATGTGGCAGTTGCAGCCGATGGGGTCGACCCCGCGGTCAAACCCGTTGCTGCCGTCGCTGCAGGCGCCGAGGTGGCCGTACCGTTGCCCGGCGCATTGGCCCACGCCGGCACCGTCCAGTTCGCTGCGGTGGCCAGCCCGGCGCACAGCAGTGCCCGGCGCGGCCAGCCGGTCAGCGGGCGCTCACTTGGCCAGGGTGTATTGGACGACATCGATGTCTCCCGAGGCAAAGCCGGCTTCGCAGTAGGCCAGGTAGAACTCCCAGATGGGCAGGAAGCGCTCGTCAAAGCCCAGCGCCAGCACCTCGTCGCGGCGTGCCAGAAAGTCCTCGCGCCAGCGGCGGCAGGTTTCGGCGTAGTCGGCGCCGAAGGCGAATTCGTCCACCACCCGCAGGCCGGCGGCCTCGGCCTCGCGCCGGAACTCGCGCGGGCAAGGCAGGCAGCCACCGGGGAAAATGTACTGCTGGATGAAGTCGGTGGAACGGATATAGCGGTCGAACAGCCGGTCCTGGATCACGATGCTCTGGATGCAGGCGCGGCCACCGGGTTTGAGCAACTGCGCCACCCGGCCAAAGTAGGTGGGCCAGTATTCGCGGCCCACGGCCTCCACCATTTCGATGGAGCAAATCGCATCAAACGGCTCGTCGGCGATGTCGCGGTAGTCCTGCAGGCGCAGGTCGGCGCGCTCGGCCTGGCCCAGGTCGGCCAGGCGCTGCTGGGCCCACGCCAGTTGCTCGGTGGACAGGGTGACGCCGGTGACGTGGGCGCCGAATTCCACCGTGCCTTTTTCGGCCAGCGCCCCCCAGCCACAACCGATCTCCAGCACCCGGTCGCCGGGCCGCACGCCGGCCATGCGCAGCGCGCGCCGCACCTTGGCGTGCTGGGCGTCGGCCATGGGCTGTTCGTGGCCGCCTTCAAACAGGGCGGACGAGTAGTTCATCGTCCCGTCCAGCCACAGCCGGTAGAAGGCGTTGCCCAGGTCGTAGTGGGCGTGGATGTTCTTGCGGCTGTTGCTTCGGGTGTTGCGGTGCAGCAGGTGGCGCAAGCGGTACAGCAGGCGCCCGGCCCAGGAGCCGTGGATCACGTCTGCCAGCGCCTGGCGGTTGGCCAGGAACAGGCGCAGCAGGTCGTCCAGGTGGGGCGTGGTCCAGTCGCCGGCGATGTAGCTTTCGGCAAAGCCGATGTCGCCCGACTTGAGTGCCGCGCCGCACACGTTCCAGTTGTGCAGGTGGATGGTGGCGTGCAGGCCCTGGCCGTCGCCCAGGGTTTGCACGCTGCCGTCGGGCAGTTGCACGGTGAGCGAGCCGTGGCGCAAGCGCTGCAGCAGCTTGAACACGGTGCGTGCGGCGGCCGGTGTCTGGGCCGGCAGTTGCACCGAAGTGGGGGCGGTGGCGGTGAAGGTGTTCATGCGTGAAGCTCCAGGTCTAGCGGGTCACGAAATGCTCGGGGGCCGGCGGTTTGCGGTGAAAGCCCACACGCTTCCACCACAGTTGCAAGGCCTGCCAATGAATGCGCGCCATGACCATCGCGGTCATGGCCGGGTAGCGCCACAGCGCGCGGCGCAGCGCGGCGGGGCTGATGGGTTGCAGGGCGCCGCTGACGCTGGTTTGCAGCAGCGGACCGTCGCCGTCGTCGTGGTCTACCCGCACCACGGTGCGCGCCTGGCCGGCATGCACCGTGCGCAAAAAACGAAAGCGGTAGCCCCCGTTGATGCGGCAAAACGGCGACACGTGAAAGCATTTGTCGGCCCGCAGTTCGGTGCCGTAGTGCGGTTGGTCCAGCAGGTAGCAGTGGCGTTCGCCAAAGGTGTTGTTCACTTCGACCACGATGGTGCGCAGGCTGCCATCGGCCCGATGGCAATACCAAAAACTCACCGGCTTGAAGGTGTAGCCCAGTACCCGAGGGTAGGTGTGCAGCCACACCTCGCCATCGGCGTCGTTGATGCCTTCTCGGTCCAGCATTTCGGCCAGCCAGGCCAAAGCACCACCTTCGTCGGGGCCACGCCCGTCGCCGTGGTCGGTTTCGTGGAAGCTGATGGCCCCGCTTCGGTTCACCGCCAGCCCGCCCATCGCGAATGGGTTGTGCAACTGCCGCATCGGCAGCAACAGAAACCAGGTGTCATAAGCGAAGGCGTGGCGGCGCGGGCGCAGCCGGGTGTGGCGCACCTGGCCAAAACCGACCTGGGCCACGGCGTCCGAGGTCATGCCACATCCTTCCTCGCGGCCACGGTGTGGTTCAGCAACCGCTCGGCCACCGCCAGCCCTGACTTCAGCCCGTCTTCGTGGAAGCCATAGCCTGTCCACGCACCGCAATACCAGGTGTGCAGGTGACCTTGCAGGTCTGGCACTTGGCGTTGGGCAGCCATCGCGGCCAGGTCGAACACCGGGTGGCTGTACTCAAACTCGCCCAGCACCTTCGTGGGGTCGATCGGTCGCACCGGGTTCAGCGACTCCACCACCGGTTGACTGAACGGCAGGGGCTGCAGGTTGTTCAGCAGGTAGTGCAAACACACCCGGCTCGATTCTTGATCCGCAGTGCTCGCGCGTTCGTAATTCCAGGCCGCCCAGGCCGCGCGGCGTTGCGGCAGCACCGACGTGTCGGTGTGCAGTACCGCCCGGTTGGGCTGATAGCGGATGGCCCCCAGCACCGAGGCTTCCACATGGGTGGGGCGCGCCAGCATGGCCAGCGCCTGGTCGGAATGGGTGGCCAGCACGAGTTGGTCAAACCGTTCGCTGCCGTGGTCGGTGAACACGGTCACGCCCGCCGCGTCCCTTTCCACGCGCCGCACCGGGGTGTTCAAGCGCGCGTCGGGCACGCGGGCCACGATCTTGTCCACGTAGTGGCGGGCCCCGCCCACCACGGTGTGCCATTGCGGTCGGTCGTTCACCTGCAGCAAACCGTGGTTGTGGCAGAAGCGGATCATGGTCGCGACGGGGAAGCGCAACATCTGATCGGTCGGACAACTCCAGATGCAGCCCAGCATGGGTAAAAAGTACCAGTCGCGGAAGGCCGGGCCGAAGTGGTGCTGGTCCAGAAAATCGTGCAAAGGTTGCACCATGTCGGCTTCGCGCTGCTCCAGCGCCAGGCGGGTGCACAGCCGGTTGAAGCGCAGCAAGTCGCTCAACATGCCCCAAAACCGAGGGTTCACCAGATTGCGTTTCTGCGCAAACACCGTAGCCAGGCTGCTGCCGCTCCATTCCAATGCTGGGCCGCTGCGTGACGCAGGCACTTGCACCGAAAACGACATGTCCGATGGCGCAGTGGCCACACCCAGTTCGGCCAGCAGCGCGATCAGTTGGGGGTAGGTGCGCTCGTTGAGCACCAGAAACCCCGTGTCCACGCCGTGGGTGACAAGACCGTTGGGACCGGGCAGCGTCACATCCACCGTGTTGGTGTGGCCACCAAAGTAACTTCCCGCCTCGAACAGCGTGACGTGGGCTTGGTCGCGCAGCCGGTGCGCGGCAGCCAAACCCGAAATACCCGAACCGACGATGGCGACTTTCATGCGAGCTCCAGTGGATGGATGCAATTTTGTCCTAGACAAATTCATTGTATGCTAAAGTTGCGTCCGTGTGTGGAACCAGTGTCAAACCCGGGTTTTCGCCCACGCCAACCTCGCCAATGGATGCCTCCCATGGACATTCCCCGCTCATCCGACATGCTTCAGCCTTCAGCCCCGGGCGCTACTTGGTCCATCGCCGAGGTGGAGCGCGACACCGGTTTGGGCAAGGACACGCTGCGGGTTTGGGAACGGCGCTACGGGTTTCCGCTTCCCTCGCGGGATGCGTTTGGTGAGCGCGCGTACCCGCCCGATCAGGTGCAGCGCTTGCGCCTCATCAAACGGCTGCTCGATGCCGGGCACCGGCCGGGCAAGGTGGTGCCGTTGGCCGAACCACAACTGGATGCTTTGCTGCGCGAAGCCCGGACCGGCGCGGTGCAGCGGGCGGAGGAGCAGGGCATTGGCCTGTGGCGCGATGCCGATACCCCTTGGTTGCAGTGGCTCACGGACAACCGCACTGACCTGGTCAAGCAGGCGCTGCAACAGCAAATCCTGCGGCAAGGGTTGGGCGCCACCGTTGAGCAGCTGATCGCGCCGCTCTGTGTGCACGTGGGCGAGGCCTGGTTGCGTGGCGAACTGTCGGTGTTCCAGGAGCACCTGTTCACCGAAACCTTGCAGGGTGTGCTGCGCGAGACCATTGCCTCGGTCGATGCCAGTGGCCAGCGTTTGCAGCGCCAGCCCCGGGTCTTGCTGACCACCACGCCGTCCGAACAACACGGCCTCGGTTTGTTGATGGCCGAGTGCTTCTTTGCCCTGGAATCGTGCGAGCGGCGCGCGCTGGGCACCGCCACCCCGCTGTCTGATATTGTGTTGGCCGTTCGCCAGTTGCGCATCGATGTGCTGGCCTTGAGCTTCAGCGCCCACGCGTCGCGTCGCGACGTGCATGACAGCCTGCAGCAACTGGTGGAGCAGTTGCCCGCGTCGGTGGAAATCTGGGTGGGTGGCGCGGCGGTGGCTTTGCACCGCCGTGGCATGCCCGACGGGGTGGTGGTGTTGCGCCGGGCCAGCGAAGTCGGCTTGCAAGTCCAAGCCTGGCGGATGCGCCGCGCCGTGTCCTGATCGGGTGGTCCGTGTCAATAAAATTGTCCACGACAAATACGTGATGTCCGCCTATCCATTCGATCTCATCCTGTTCGACCTGGACGGCACTTTGCTGGAGACCGCGCCCGAAATTGCCGACGCCGTGAACGACACCCTCGCCGAAATGGCTCTGGCCCCGGTGGAACAATGGCGTGTGGATGCCTGGATCGGCCACGGCACCCGGGCTTTGCTGGTTCAGGCGTTGGCTCTGCGCTGGGGGGTGACAGAGGCCGAGGCGCGGCAGGCGCAACGTTTGTCGGAGGCAGAAGCCGCTTTCAGCCAGCACTACCTTCGCCGCTGTGGCACCCGCAGCCGCCTGTACCCGCATGTGCCCGAAGTGCTGCAGGCATTGCGCCAGGCCGGGGTGAAGCTGGCCATTGTCACTAACAAAGAATCCCGCTACGTCCAGCCCCTGCTCGCTGCGCATGGCATGTCGTCATGGTTTGACCGCGTGGCGTGCGGTGACACGTTCCCGCTCAAAAAGCCGAACCCGCAGGGGGTGGCTGCCTGCTTGGCGGAGTTGGGCGTGGCGCCTGAGCGCGCATTGTTCGTGGGCGATTCGTCCATCGATGTGGCCACCGCGCGCCAGGCCGGCGTCGCAGTCTGGGCGGTCCCTTACGGCTACAACCTGGGCGAGCCCATCGCTGCGTCTCGCCCCGACCGAGTGGTGGCGGACTTGGCGGCGTTGCTGCCTCAGAGTTCCTCGACCCGCTTGGGCGGGTAGGTGTCCCAGCCCTGGCAGCCCGGGCAGTGCCAGAAATACTGGCGTGCCTCGAAGCCGCAAGCGGCGCAGCGGTAGCGCTTCAAGGGTTCGGTGGCGCGGTCAATGGCCTGTCGTACCAGCTTTTCGGGTGGCTGCTCCCCAAAGTGCCCACCCGCCAGCCAGAAGCTCGCTGCCACCAGCGACGGCTCTTGCTGCAGGTGGTCCAGGTAGAGTTGCCGCCCGGCTTGAGGATCACTTTGCAGGGTGGCCAAAGCGTGGGTCACGTCCAGCGAGGGCAGGTGCTGCTCGCGGTAGCTGTTCAACAACGTGGCGGCGCGTTGCGGTGCGTTGCACAGGCGGGCCCATTGAACCAGGTTGTGGGCCACCAAAGGCAGGTGGGGCAGGGCATGGGCCGCCAGTGCCTCCAGCGCCTGCAGGCCCCCTTCGGTGTTGCCCAGCGACTGCCGCATGTCCGCCAGCGCAATCCAGCCGCGTGGTGACTCTGGCGCTTGCAGCACCAGGGCCTCCAGCGTGGCCAAAGCTTCGGTGGTGCGGCCCTGACGGCGCCACGCTTCGGCCTGCTCGCAGCGGTAGTGCGCCAAGCGGTGGGCGAAGGTGCCTTCGGTCTGGCCTTCCAGTTTGGTCGCCACATCGGCGGCCTTGTCCCAGTCGCGGGAGCGTTCGTAAATCGCCAACAGAGACAGGCGCGCTTCCGCTTCAAACGCGGTGCCTTCCAGCTTGAGCAGGGCGGCTTCGGCCCGGTCCAGCAAACCGGCCTTCAAAAAATCCTGCGCCAGCGCGTGCTGGGCGCGATCTCGGTCTTTGCTGCTCAGGTCGCCGCGCGCCATCAGGTGTTCGTGCACGCGAACTGCGCGGTCGTAGTCGCCCCGGCGGCGAAACAGGTTGCCCAACGCAAAATGCAGCTCCGAGGTGTCGGGGTCGTGTTGCACCGCCTCGATGAAAGCGTCGATCGCCTGGTCCTGCTGCTCGTTGAGCAGGTGGTTCAAGCCTCGAAAGTAAGCGCGCGGGGCTTGCCGGCCTTCAAGCCGCCATTGGCGCAAATCAAAGCGCGAAGCCAGCCAGCCCAAGGCAAACGCCAGTGGAAAGCCCCACAGCAGCCAGGTGAAGTCAAATTCCATGGGGCGGCAGATCGGCGGTGGGTTCGGCGGGTTCGAGCGGTTTGGTCGGCGTTGGCTGGGCCTGGCGCCGTGCCCGCAACCACAGCGGCAGCATCACGGCAATGCCCAGGAACACCCCCAACGTCAGCGCGGCCAGCAGCACCAGCACCAGCGGCGCATCCCAGTGGGCGCCAAACAGCAAATGCAGGCGAACATCGCTCTGGTTGTTCAGGGCGAACGCGAAAACAAGAAAGAAAATGGCTGCCTTGAGCAGCCACGAGAGGTACTTCAATCAATCCCCCAGGTGGTCCAGAGGATTGTAGCGGTGCAAGCTCGAATTCAATGGCTCTGGTCGTCCACCGATTGGCGCAAGGCCTTGCCCGGTTTGAAGTGCGGTACCCGCTTTTCGGGGATGGCCACACTTTCACCAGACCTTGGGTTGCGGCCCATGCGCGGCGGGCGTCGGTTCACCGAAAAGCTGCCAAACCCTCGAATTTCAATCCGCTGGCCTTTGACCAGGGCATCGGACATGGCTTCAAGGATGGCTTTGACGGCCCATTCCGCATCGCGTTGCCCCAACTGGGCAAAACGGTTGGCCAAGGCGTCGACGAGGTCGCTGCGGGTCATGGGTGTGAATCCATAAGACAAGAAAAAGGGCCCGCTGCCCAACGGCGACGGGCCCTGTTCAACCGATGAGGATCAGTTGTTGTTGTCCAGCTTGGCGCGCAGCAGGGCGCCCAGGCTGGTGGTGCCGGCGTTGCCAGCGTTCTGGCTCAGGCTGGCCATGGCTTCTTGTTGCTCGGCCATGTCCTTGGCTTTGACGGACAGCTGGATGTTGCGGGTCTTGCGATCCACGTTCACCACCACAGCGGTCACTTCGTCGCCTTCCTTCAGCACGTTGCGGGCGTCTTCCACGCGGTCGCGGGAGATTTCCGAAGCGCGCAGGTAGCCGATGATGTCTTCGCCCAGGTCGATTTCAGCGCCCTTGGCATCCACGGTCTTGACCTTGCCGGTCACCGAAGCGCCCTTGTCGTTGATCGACACGAACGTGGTGAACGGGTCGCTGTCCAGCTGCTTGATGCCCAGGCTGATGCGCTCGCGCTCGACGTCCACGCCCAACACGATGGCTTCCACTTCCTGGCCCTTCTTGAAGTTGCGCACGGCGGCTTCGCCGGTTTCGTTCCAGGACAGGTCAGACAGGTGCACCAGGCCGTCGATGCCGGAGGCCAGGCCCACGAACACGCCGAAGTCGGTGATGGACTTGATCGGGCCCTTGACGCGGTCGCCACGCTTGGTGTTTTCCGCGAACTCGTGCCAGGGGTTGGCCTTGCACTGCTTCATGCCCAGGCTGATGCGGCGCTTGTCTTCGTCGATCTCCAGGACCATGACTTCGACTTCGTCGCCCAGCGACACCAGCTTGTTGGGGGCCACGTTCTTGTTGGTCCAGTCCATTTCGGACACGTGCACCAGACCTTCGATGCCCGGCTCCAGTTCCACGAACGCGCCGTAGTCGGCGATGTTGGTGATCTTGCCGAACATGCGGGTGCCGGAGGGGTAGCGGCGAGCCACGCCCATCCAGGGGTCGTCGCCCATTTGCTTCAGACCCAGGCTGACGCGCTGCTTCTCGGCGTCGAACTTGAGCACTTTGGCGGTGACTTCCTGACCAGCCTGCACCACCTCGGACGGGTGACGCACGCGGCGCCATGCCATGTCGGTGATGTGCAGCAGGCCGTCGATGCCGCCCAGATCCACGAACGCACCGTATTCGGTGATGTTCTTGACCACGCCATTGACGATCGCGCCTTCGCGCAGGGTTTCCATCAGCTTGGCGCGCTCTTCGCCCATCGAGGCTTCCACCACGGCGCGGCGGCTCAGCACCACGTTGTTGCGCTTGCGGTCCAGCTTGATGACCTTGAATTCCAGGGTCTTGTTTTCGTAGGGGGTCAGATCCTTGGTCGGACGGCTGTCCACCAGCGAGCCCGGCAGGAAAGCGCTGATGCCGTTGACCATGACCTTCAGGCCGCCCTTGACCTTCATGCCGGTGGTGCCGGTCACGAAGTCGCCAGATTCCAGGGCCTTTTCCAGGGCCATCCAGGAAGCCAGGCGCTTGGCCTTGTCGCGCGACAGGATGGTGTCGCCGTAGCCGTTTTCCACGGCTTCCACGGCCACGGACACGAAGTCACCCACTTGGACTTCGAGTTCGCCCTGGTCGTTCTTGAATTC
>CAZSZN010000042.1:0-13312 GCA_964610405.1 uncultured Macromonas sp.
TCCAGGCCGTGGTGGTCCAGATCACCACGAACATCGGCTTGTCCTGCAGGCCAGCCGTGTCGGCGTGGGGCAGGCCGCTCTGGCCAAAGAAGGCGTGCAGCAGCTTGGCCGGTTCGGCGCAGGGGAACCCGACGTCCAGCGTCTGGCTCTTCTTGTCCTGGTACTCGATCTCGAACTCGGCCAGCGAGGAGCCGCAGTCAAAGCACCAGTACACGGGCTTCAGGCCCCGGTACACGAAGCCGCGTTCCATCACGCGCTTGAAGGCGCGGATTTCGTTGGCTTCGGTGGCGAAGTCCATCGTCTTGTACGGGTTGTCCCACTGGCCCAGCACGCCCAGGCGCTTGAAGTCGGCCATCTGCTGCGCGATCTGCTCGGTGGCAAAAGCGCGCGCCTTGGCCTGCATCTGGTCGCGGCTCAGGTTGCGGCCGTGGAGCTTCTCGATCGCGTTTTCGATCGGCAGGCCGTGGCAGTCCCAGCCCGGGATGTACTGCGCGTCAAACCCCGCCAGCTGGCGCGCCTTGACGATCATGTCCTTGAGCACCTTGTTGACGGCGTGGCCGATGTGGATCTGGCCGTTGGCGTAGGGCGGGCCGTCGTGCAGGATGAATTTGGGTGCGCCTTTGCGGGCGTCGCGCAGGCGCTGGTAAATGCCCTGGTCTTCCCACTGCTGTGTCCAACCCGGCTCGCGCTGCGGGAGGTTGCCGCGCATGGGGAAGGGCGTGTCGGGCAGGTTCAGGGTGCTGCTGAAATCGGTGCCTGCATTCGCGGCGTTGGCTTTGGCGTCGGACATGGTGTTTGGTGTGATTCGACGGGCTTCGCGCGTCGGCGCAACGTGGGGAAGGATCAGGTGCGGTGGCGGGTGGCGAACCAAGCACGCGCGTCGTGACAGTCTTGAGCGATGCCACGGGTCAGAGCGTTCAGGCTGTCGTACTTCAGTTCGTCGTGCAGTTTGTGCAGCAGCTCCACCCGGATGATTTTACCGTAGGCCTCTCCCGGGGTGGGCGCGCGCGCCAGGGCTTGCCGCACGCGGTCCGGCCAGTCCAGGCAATGGGTTTCCAGCAGCACCCGCCCGCCATTGACGTCGTTCGGGTCCAGCGAAGGGCGCACGCCCAGGTTGGCCACGCCGGGCAGGGGGGCGGCGGCGGGGTCGGGGTCCAGCCCGTGCACCTGCACCGCAAAAATGCCGCTGGCGGCCGGCTTCCAGTGGGTGAAACGCAGGTTGAGGGTGCGAAAACCGTCGCCCGCGCCTTCGGTGCTGGCGCCCAGTTCGCGGCCCAGCTTGCGGCCGTGCACCACGTGTCCGCTGATGCTGTACGGCCGACCCAGCAGTGCGGCCACGTCGCCCATGCGGCCTTCGGCCAGGGCGTCGCGCACGGCAGAACTGGACACACGCAGGCCGTGCACTTCGTAGCTCATCATGCGGGCCACGTCAAAACCCTGGCGTGCGCCGGCCGCGTCCAGCATCGCGTAGTCGCCCTGGCGTTGCGCGCCAAAGCGGAAATCGTCGCCCACCAGCACGTACTGAACGCCCAAAGCGCGCACCAGCACCTCGTCAATGAACGCCTGCGCCGGCAGGCTGGCCAGCGCTTCGTCGAACGGCAGGATCACGCACTGGTCCACCCCGCAGGCGCGCAGCTCGTGCAGCTTGTCGCGCAGGGTGGCGATGCGCGCCGGGGCCAGTTCGGGTTTGTGGAATTTGGCGGCGAAGTAGTCGCGCGGGTGCGGCTCGAAGGTGAGGGCGCAACTGGGCACGCCACGGTGGCGGGCTTCGTTGTTCAACAGCGCCAGCATGGCCTGGTGACCGCGGTGCACGCCATCGAAATTGCCGATGGTCAGGGCGCAGCCTGCCCGCTGAGCCTGGGCGTGGCGCAGCAGGTTGTTCAGCCCTTGGATGATTTTCATGTGCAGTCTGGAGGGTTGTGACGGTTTTGCATGAAAACCTTAACCAAAGCGCGCTATATTGACACAAGTTGATGCAGCCGCCCGACCTATACCGCAGTGCAGGCCGGGCAGGACGAATTCCTGTGGTTGGTGCCCCTGGCGGGGCGTTGCGCGCGGAGGTCGGTCTTGAAGGTGTTGAAATTGTCGGCACAGGGCGTGCCGCAGTCCTGGATCAGCCTGGAACAGGCGGTGTTGCACTACGCAGCGGACGAGGTGCGCTGGGAGATGGGTCAGCGCGTCGCGGTGTTTCGGGGCGGGCACAACGCGGTCACGGGTTGTCAATCGGTGATCGAGGTCAACTCCATCATCGGCACCAAGGGCGTGCCCGCGATCAACCCGTTCGACAGCCGCCCGGCGTTGAGCAACAGCAAGCTGTTTGCCCGCGACCGCAATGTCTGCGCCTACTGCGGCGACCTCTGCCACGAAGACCACCTGACGCGCGAGCACATCGTGCCGCTGGCGCAAAAGGGCCGCGACCATTGGATGAACGTCGTCACCGCCTGCCGCTCGTGTAATCATCGCAAGGGCAACCGCACGCCCGAGCAGGCGCACATGCCCCTGCTTTACACGCCCTACGTGCCCAGTTTGTGGGAAGACTTCATCTTGCGCAACCGGCGCATCCTGGCCGACCAGATGGAGTTTTTGCGCCTGCACCTGCCCAAAACCTCGCGCCTGCACGCCTGAGACATCGGGCTGATGAAACTGCTATAACATGCAGTTCATCTAGGCAGGAGGTCAGCATGGGTCAACCGAACGGCACGCACCGTTGGCGTTTTTTCCGCTCCGGCGGGTTCGATCAGGTTCGCATCGACACGGTGGACGACTTGCGCCACTTGGGCGAGCTGGACCAGAAGCTGTGGGCCGTGTTGGCCTGCCCCACCCACGGGCTGGAGCTGGATGCCCGGACCTTGCAGTGCATAGACAGCGATGGCGATGGTCGCATCCGCGTGCCGGAATTGCGCGCCGCCGTGGCCTGGACGCTGGAGGCGTTGCAGACCCCGGAGTTGTTGTTCCAGCCGGGTGACCGCTTGCCATTGGCCGCGCTGCGGGCCGATACCCCTGAAGGAGCCGCCCGCGTGTCGGCGGCCCGCCAGGTGTTGGCGCGGTTGGGCCAACCCGAGGCCGACGCCCTGACCCTGGCCGACTTTGCCGACCCGGCCCGCTTGTTCCCGCCCGACCAGTTGAACGGCGATGGCGTGGTGACCGCCGCCTTGGCGCAGGACGACGCGGTGCGTTCCCTGATCGAGCAGGTGTTGGCGGTGCAGGGGCCGGTGGCGGACCGCAGTGGTGAGCCGGGCGTGTCGGCCGAGTCCTTGGGGGCGTTTTTGGAGGCGGCCCAGCAGGTCAGCGATTGGCACGCGCAGGCCGAGGCCCAGGGCAGCGACCTGACCGCCTGGGGTGCCGCCACGGCCGATGCGTTGGCCGCTTTTGACGCGGTGCAAGCCAAGGTGCAAGACTATTTCACCCGGTGCCGCCTGGCGGCGTTCGACGGCCGGGCGGTGGATGCCCTCAACCCGGCCGATGAACGCTACGCCGAACTGGCCCCGCAGGCGCTTAGCGATGCCCACGAGGCCGTGGCCAACCTGCCACTGGCCAAAGTGGCGCCGGGGGCAAGTCTGCCGCTGGCCGAAGGCTTGAACCCGGCTTGGCAGGCGCGCATGGCCGAACTGCAGCAACAGGTGGTGTTCCCGGTGCTGGGCGCGCGCGACGCGTTGACCCAGGCCGAGTGGGACGGGCTGGCGGCCCGCTTCGTGGCCTACCGGGCCTGGTTGGCGGCCCGGCCGGCCACCACGGCGGCCGATGTGGCCGTCGCGACATTGCGCGAACTGCTCCAAGGGCCGGCGCCCGAGGCGCTGCGGGCGCTGATCGAGCAGGATCAAACCTCCGACGCCAACGCGGCGGGCGTGGAAGCTTTGGAGCGGCTGGTGCGTTACCGGCGCGATCTGGTGGCTTTGTTGCGCAACTTCGTCAATTTGAGCGACTTTTACGCGCAACAGCAGCCGGCGATTTTTCAGGCCGGTACGCTCTACATCGACCAGCGCAGTTGCAACCTGTGCCTGCGCGTGGCCGACATGGGGCGCCACGCCGCGCTGGCTGCACTGTCGGGCACCTACCTGGTGTATTGCCAGTGCCTGCGGCAGGGCGAGGCGCCCATCACCATCGTGGCTGCCATGACCGGGGGGGACGCCGACGACATGATGGTGCCCGGGCGCAACGGCGTCTTCTACGACCGTGACGGGCGCGACTGGAACGCCAGCGTCGTCAAGGTGGTGGAAGCGCCCATCAGCGTGCGGCAGGCGTTTTGGTCGCCGTACAAGCGCATTGGCAAGCTGATAGGCGACCAGATGCAAAAGTTTGCCGCCTCGCGCGACAAGGATGTGGAAGCCAAAGCCGCCGCCCGCGTAGCCGATGCCGGCAGCAAGGCCGAGGCCCCGGCCGCGCCGCCCGCCGACGGCAAGGCGCAGGCTTTTGACATCGCCAAGTTCGCGGGTATTTTTGCCGCGATCGGCCTGGCTTTGGGCGCCTTGGGCACGGCGGTGGTGGCCGTGGTCACGGGCTTTTTGGGCTTGCCCTGGTGGCAGATGCCGCTGGTGTTGCTGGGGGTGATGCTGGCCATTTCCGGCCCGTCCATGCTGCTGGCGTGGCTCAAGCTGCGCAAACGCAACGTGGGCCCCTTGCTCGACGCCAATGGCTGGGCGGTCAACATCCGGGCGCGCATCAACATTCCATTTGGTGCCTCGCTGACGCGGGTGGCCGAGTTGCCGGCCGGCGCGGAGCGCTCGTTGACCGACCCCTACGCCGAAAAGCCCAGCCCCTGGCCCTGGTGGTTGTTGCTGGCGGTGCTGATGGGCGGCGTCTACTGGGCTTGGAAGCAGGGTTGGTTCTGAGTTGGAGCGCGTTGACTGCGTCGTGATCGGGGCTGGTGTGGTCGGCCTGGCGGTGGCGCGCACCTTGGCCGAGCGGGGGCTGGAGACCATCGTGCTGGAAAGTGCGCAGGGCATCGGCACCGGCACCAGTTCGCGCAACAGCGAGGTGGTGCACGCAGGCATTTACTACCCGACCGGTTCGCTCAAGGCCCAGTGGTGCGTGCGCGGCAAACACCTGCTGTACGACTACTGCGAGCGGCGCCAGGTGCCCCATCGGCGTTGCGGCAAGCTCATCGTCGCCACGTCCGAAGCGCAGGTGGCCGAGCTGGTGCAACTGCAGGCCACCGGCCAGGCCAACGGTGTGCCCGAATTGACGTTGCTGACCGCCGCGCAGACCCAATCCCTGGAGCCCGAACTGCAGTGCGTGGCTGCCTTGCACAGTGCCAGCACCGGCATTGTGGACAGCCACGCCTTCATGCGGGCGCTGCAAGGCGACTGTGAAGCCGCTGGCGGCATGCTGGCCTTCGGCTCCCCCGTGCTGGGCGGTCAGGTCGGTGCCGACGGCATCACCCTGCAGGTGGGCGGCGAGCAGCCGATGGAAATTCAGGCCGGGGTGGTCGTCAACGCCGCGGGGTTGTGGGCGCAGCAGGTGGCTTCGGGGTTGCAGGGGCTGGATGCCCGGCACATTCCCCGGCTCCACACCGCCAAGGGCAACTACTACAGTTTGAGCGGGCGTTCCCCGTTCGCGCACTTGATTTACCCCGTGCCCGAGCCGGGTGGGCTGGGTGTGCACCTGACCCTCGACCTGGGTGGCCAAGCCCGGTTCGGGCCCGATGTGCAATGGGTGGACGCGTTGGATTACGCGGTGGACCCGCGCCGGGCCGATGGTTTCTACGCCGCCATTCGCCGCTACTGGCCGCGTTTGCCCGATGGCGCGCTGCAGCCGGCTTACGCGGGCATCCGCCCCAAGCTGTCGGGACCGGGCGAAGCGGCCGCCGATTTTGTGATCCAGGGGCCGGCGGTGCATGGCGTCCCAGGCCTGGTCAACCTGTTTGGCATCGAGTCACCGGGGCTGACGTCGGCCTTGGCGGTGGGGGAGGCGGTTGGGGCGTTGGTGTGAAGGGGCCGTGGCGGCCCTTTCACGTGTGGGCCAGCGCCTGGCGCTGCAACCACCCTGGCACCGCCGCGCGGGCGCACCGTTGCAGGCTGCACAAGGCGGCGTGGTCAGCATCGCGCAGTCCATGCCGTGCCGTCAGGTCGGCCTGGATGCGGCACAACAGCGCTGCCGTCACTTGCGCGTCCGACAGCGCCCGGTGGGCCCGCCCTTCGCGCACGAGGTGCAGGTGTTCGGCCAGGGTACCCAGTTTGTGGTTGGGCGCCTGCGGGTACAGGCGGCGCGCCAGCAACACGGTGCAGGCAAAGGGTTGCGCGTGCCCCAACCTCAGGGCGGCCAGTTCGGCCTGCCAGAACTTGCGGTCGAACGACGCGTTGTGGGCCACCAGCGGTGCGTCGCCCACAAATCGCGCGGCTTCGGCCATCACGGTGGCCACGGGCGGCGCGCTGCGCACCATCGCGTCGGTGATGCCGGTGAGCTGGCTGATGAAGCCCGGAATGCGCCGGCCCGGGTTCATCAGGCTCTGGTAGTGGTCCACCACCTGCCCGCCTTCGGTCATCACGATGGCGACCTCGGTCGGCCGGTCGCCGTAGGCGGGCGACATGCCGGTGGTCTCGAAGTCAATCACGGCGATGCGGGTCATGCGGCATTGTAGGCAGGCCGGCCATCCCGGCGGGTGTGTAGGATGGCGGGCATGTCCGACGACAACCAGACCTACGTCCCCACTTCGTTCATCGCGCTTTACCTGCCCGAAGGCCGGCTGAAGCCGACCGCGCCCAAGGCCGAGATCGCCCAGCGCCACGAGCTGTGCGAAGACTTGGCGCAGATGCTGACCGAGACCGCATCCACCCTGTTCCACACCCTGCACATCACCGAAACCGATGTACTGCAGCGCTGCCTGCTGGGCCTGACCGGCGAAGAGGCGGTGGTCAGCCCACCCGAAGCGCACTGGGTGGTGCGCCGTTTGGCGGAGTTGATGAACTGGCCGCCGCTCGCTGAGTCACCGGCCTCAGTGTGAGCGGGCCTGGGTGTGTGACGGGCGTTCCCCGAACAACCGTTTGTAGTCAGCGGCAAACCGGGACAGGTGCCAGAACCCCCAGCGGCTGGCGATGTCGGCGATCGGGGTCTCGGGCCGGTGGCGCAGCTCCAGCCGCACCCGGTTCAGCCGCATCGTCCGCAGGTACTGCACCGGGCTCAACTGTGTGACGTCCTCGAAGGCATATTGCAAGGCGCGCCGCGAAGCGCCGATGGCCAGGCACAACTCGGGAATGGTGATCGGCTGATCCGGGTGTGCCAGGATGTGCTCGCGGGCGCGGTCCACCAGGCGCTGGTGGCTGCGCGCGCTCAAGGGGGTGGAGGCCGTGCGCAGGGGCCCCACCAGGCAGGTCAAGACGCTTTCGGCCAGCGTCTGGGCCCAGGCATTCAGCGCGTTGGGATGCAAGGTGGTGGGCCCATCAGGGGCGATGTCCATCGCGCTGTTCAGCAGGTCTTTGATCTGGCTCAGTTGCGCAGCCGTCACCAGCGCCACGCTGGGGGTGGCGGGCAGTTGCGCAAGGGTGGTGTGCTCCAGCGTTTGCGCCATGGCTTCCAGGTAGCTGTGCTGGACCGAGAGGGCCAGGATGCGGGTGTTGGGGGCCGTCACGAGCTGGAAATCGCTGTCGGCCGACAGGGCAATCAGGCTTTCAGTGGCGAGCCGGTGGCCGCAGTACCAATTGCGTTGCGCCCCGGGGCAGGCCACCGCGATCGAGAGCCACCCAGGCCCGTGCGTGCCCCCTTGCAGAATCGCCTGATCGGCCCATTCGCTGAAGACTTGCACCGGACCGGCTCGCACGGCCTCGACCCGGCCGGTGAACGTGCCGGCGCTGAGCTGCTCGTAGCGCTGCTCCCAACCTTGAAGGTTGGCCGCGTGCTCATGAACATCTCGGGCGTGTTTGACGGTGTGTGCGAACTCCATGTCGCCAGCTCCAGCAATTTTCGCGCCATCGTCCCACCTTGTGCGGGGTTGTGCAAGTGTGCCAAAAACGGATACCGCCCATCGCTGTGTTCGCTTTACCTTTCGGGGCCCGTGCTCCATCCATGGGCCCAACCCGAAGGAACCCACAACCATGAACGCCTTTTCCCGTTTGCCCACCGCCTTGAGTGCGGTGGCCTTGGCCACGGTCGCACTCGCGCCCGCCACCGTGCTTGCCCACGGTGCCCCGGCCAAAATGGTGCCGCTGAACCAGGCCGTCAAGGATTTCAGTGCCCACGTCCAGTGGGACAGCTACGCGAACGTTTACACCATCACCCGCAACAGCACCCTGGTGCGGGTGCGACCGGGTGCGCGCACCATCACCATCAACGGCTCGCCCTTGCGGGTTGAGGTGCCGTTGGTCGTGCGCCAGGGGCAGGCCATGGTGGCCGAGGGGTTCCTCAAGGAGGTGTTCCAGTCCAGCCTCGACAAGACGTTCGTGCTGGAGGCCAAACCGCATCCGCTGAACCCGCTTTCGCCGGCCGAGATCGAGGCCGCCGTGGGCGTGCTCAAAGCCTCGGGCCGCTACAAGGACGGTTTGCGCTTTGCCGAGATCATCCTCAAAGCCCCGCCCAAGGACGAGGTCTGGGCCTATGCCCTGGACGAAGTCCCCGTGCAAGCCCCGCGCCAGGCCGAACTGGTGTTGCTCGATGGTCGTCATGTGATCGAGGCGACGGTGGATCTGGGCCGGCGCGAATTGCTGCGCTGGCAGCCGATCGAAGGTGCCCATGGGATGGTGCTGATCGATGACTTTGCCGCGGTGCAAGCCGCGATTGAAGGCAGCCCCGAGTACGCTCAGGCGTTGGCCAAGCGTGGCATCAACGATGTGAAGAAGGTGGTGGCCACGCCCTTGACCGTGGGTTACTTCGACGGCAAGGACGGCCTGAAGCAGGACGCGCGGCTGCTGAAGGTGGTGAGCTACCTGAACGTGGGCGACGGCAACTACTGGGCGCACCCGATCGAAAACCTGGTGGCGGTGGTGGACCTGGAGAAAAAACAGGTGGTGAAGGTCGAAGACGGTGCGGTCATTCCGGTGCCGATGACGTCCCGCCCCTACGACGGGCGTGACCGCACCGCCAAACACACGTCCAAGCCCCTGGATGTGGTGGAGCCGATGGGCAAAAACTACACCATCGCGGGCAACACCCTGCGCTGGCGCGACTGGAACATCCACTTCCGGGTCGATTCACGCACCGGTCTGACCTTGTCCACCGTCACCTTCAACGACCAAGGCAAACCCCGCAAGGTCATGTACGAGGGCACGCTCGGTGGCATGATCGTGCCTTACGGCGACCCCGATGCCGGTTGGTACTTCAAAGCTTACCTGGATTCGGGCGAGTACGGCATGGGCACCTTGACGTCCCCGATCGAGCGCGGGACGGATGTGCCCGCCAATGCGGTGTTGATCGACGCCACCATCGCTGACTCGGCTGGCCAGCCGATGACGATCCCCAACGCGGTGGCGGTGTTCGAGCGATTAGCCGGCCCGGAATTCAAGCACCAGGAAATGGGGCAACCCAACGTGAGTGCCGAACGCCGCGAACTGGTGATCCGCTGGATCAGCACCGTGGGCAATTACGACTACCTGTTTGACTGGGTGTTTGCCGACAATGGTGTCATCGGCATCAACGCGGGCGCCACCGGGATTGAGGCCGTCAAGGGTGTGGTCAGCCGCACCGTGCAAGACCCGACGGCCGCCGAAGACACCCGCTACGGCACCTTGATCGACCACCACATTGTGGGCACCACCCACCAGCACATCTACAACTTCCGGCTCGACCTGGACGTGGATGGCGTGGCCAACACCTTGACCGAGATCGACCCCATCGTCGCGCCCAATACGGTGGGCGGCCCACGCACCAGCACGATGCAGACCGTTGAGCGCAAAGTGACGACCGAGAAAAAGGCCGCGCAAAAGTTCGACCCGTCCACCATCCGGCTGCTGAGCAATCCGAACCGGCTCAACCGCATGGGTTACCCGGTGTCGTACCAGCTGATTCCTTACGCGGGAGGCACTCATCCGATCGCCAAGGGTGCCAACTTTGCGCCGGATGAATGGATCTACAACCGCCTGAGTTTCATGGACAAGCAGTTGTGGGTGACCCGTTACCACCCCGACGAGCGGTTCCCGGAAGGCAAGTACCCCAACCGTTCCAGCAAGGACACGGGCCTGGGCCAGTTCACGGCGGATGACCAATCGATCGACAACACCGACAACGTGGTGTGGCTGACCACCGGCACCACCCACGTGGCACGGGCCGAGGAGTGGCCCATCATGCCGACCGAATGGGTGCATGTGCTGTTGAAGCCGTGGAATTTTTTCAATGAAACACCCACGCTGGGCGCCAACGTGCCAGCGCCGGTCCGGCGTTGAAGGTCGGTTGCTGGGGGGGCGCTGGCTCAGTGGGCCAAGCCCAGTGTTGCGAGCCCGTACAGCGGCACCCCCAGCCACGGTTGCCAGCAGGCTTCGGTGGCCTGGGCGGCCCAGCCATAGCATTCGGTCACGCTGCTCAAGGTTTGCAGGCGCAAGCGGGGGTGGACGCCAGTGAGTTCTTGCGGGCCGCGCAAGCCCCAATGGAATTCGGCGCCCGTGCGGCCCACGCTGGCGTGCAGGCTGGCCCGGCCCACGGCCAAGGCGGACAGGGTGTCCAGCACGAACAAGGAACCGGCCGGTGCGTGCTCGGCAAAGCTGCGCAGCACTTGGTGCACTTGTGGGGGCTCCAGGTACATCAGCACCCCTTCGCACAGCACCAGCACCGGGGTGTCGGCGTCGCGCGGTGGCAAGGCCAGGACACTCCACCAGTCGGGCTCGCGCAGGTCCACCGTGGTGTTGCACCAGCGGGGCGTGGGCGGAGGCAGCAGGGCTTCACGCAGCGCGAACACCTCGGGCAGGTCGGCATCGACCCAGCCGTTGCGGCCGTTGTCGAGCCACTGGAAATGGCTGGACAGCCCGCAACCCAAATTGACGCCCAAAGCGCTGGGCCAACGCTGAAAAAACGCGGCTCCAATGGTTTTGATTTCGCGCGTGCGCCACAAGATGTTGATGACCGTGGGTGCGTCGGCCACGTAGCGCTCGGGGTTCACATCCAGGCAATGCAGCAGGTTGGCGGCGTGTGCGTCGTGGCAGTCTAACCAGGGGAACTGCTGGGGGCCGGCCGCGCGTGCCGCCAGCGGAATGAGCAGCGTGCTGGGCACGGCGGGCAGGATGTAGGGCGACACCTGGCAGGGCCGTGCGGTACGGGGCAGGTCGCAGCGGGTGCGCCCGCAACGGCGAATGACCGGGTCCATGGGCTCCTCCAAGTGTCTCCAGCGAGACACGCTTCAACCCATCATAGTGCAGTTTGAGGCACCTGGGTAGCGGGATTGGCGGGGCTGTGGGCGGCCACCAGCGCGTCCCAAAACGCCTGGGTCAACCGCAGCGGGCGGGGCGATTGCCGCGCGATGGCCGAGAACCGGCAGGTGTAGCGCAGCACCTCGGGCGAGACCGCGCGCATCTGCTGGCGCTGCACGAACGGCTGGGCGTAGTGGTCGGGCAGAAAACCGACGAAGCTGCCCGACAACACCAGCGTGGCCACCGCTTCCTGGTCCGACGCGGTGGCCCGCCGCTCCAGTTGCCGCTCGTGCGTCAGCGCCATGTTGGGCGAGTGGTAGCCCAGGGCCGCCAGGTCTTGCTCGCGCAGGTCGGGCCAGCCGAAAGGACGGTCGGCCTGCTCGAACCACGGGTGGCCGCGCCCCGCGTAGAGCTGCATGGTTTCCCCGAACAGCTCCTGGTAGGCCAGGGTGTCCGAATGGCGGTGTTCCGGGATCACGCCCAGGTGGTAGCGGCCGTCGATGACGCCACGCTCGATCATGCCGATGGGGCCCACGTGCAGGTGCAGCGTGGCCTGCGGCGCCAGTTGCCGAAAGTGCGCCACCGCGTCGGCGATGCGGGCCTGCGGGTTGGAGGCGGTTTTCTCGAACAGGGCCACGTGCAGGTCACCGCCCAGGCGGCGGTGTATGTCGTGCAGGTTACCGCGAAAGGCGTCGGTGGCGGCCAGCAGGCGCAGCGCTGCGTCGTACACCTGCTCGCCTTCGGGGGTGAGCGCAAAGCCGGCCCGCCCGCGCCGGCACAGCACCAGGCCCAGCCGGGTTTCCAGGTCTTTCACGTGTCGGCTGATGGTGGACATGGCGATGTTGAGCTCCAGCTCCGCCGAGGCCATGCCGCCGCATTCCACCACGCTCTTGAACACCCGCAGCAGGCGCAGATCGGCATCGCCCAACTGCCCCAACAGCGCCACGTTCTTTACTTGCATAAATTCTCAACCAAGGATGGGTATCTGTTCATTTGTGGGAGTATGACAGCGCGCCAGAATCTTTTGAACGTTTTTCAACCCTTCAGGCCGCCACCATGGACATGACCGACCGCCAGCACCTTGACGCTCCCTTGGCCCCTTTGCGCACCGATGCCGCCTGGCTCGACGCGCACTGGATGCCCTACACCGGCAACCGCCAGTTCAAGGCGCAGCCGCGCATGATCACCGCTGCCCAGGGCGCTTACCTGATCGACGCCGACGGCCGGCGCATTTTCGACGGCCTGTCCGGCCTGTGGACCTGCGGCCTGGGCCACTGCCAGGCCAGCATCAGCCGGGCCGTGGCGCAGCAAGTGGCCACGCTCGACTATTCGCCCGCGTTCCAGTTCGCGCATCCGCTGTCGTTCGATCTGGCCAACCGCATCGTGGAGCGCATGCCCGAAGGGCTGACCCACGTGTTCTTCACCGGCTCGGGTTCCGAGTCGGCCGACACCTCGCTGAAGATGGCGCGCGCCTACTGGCGGGCCAAAGGGCAGGCGAGCAAGACGCGGCTGATCGGTCGCATCAAGGGCTACCACGGGGTGAACTTTGGCGGCATTTCGGTGGGCGGCATCGTGGCCAACCGCAAGCTGTTTGGCCAGGCGGTGGAGGCGGACCACCTGCCGCACACCCAGCCGCCCAACGGCTCCTTCTTCAAAGGCATGCCGCCGGCCGAAGCGCAGGGCGCCTACCCTGGCGCAGCGCTGGCCGACGAGCTGCTGCAACTCATCCAGTTGCACGATGCGTCCAACATCGCGGCGGTGATCGTGGAGCCCATGAGCGGTTCGGCCGGGGTGGTGATTCCGCCGCAGGGCTACCTGCAACGCCTGCGCGAGATCTGCACCGCGCACAACATCCTGCTGATTTTTGACGAGGTGATCACCGGCTTTGGCCGCATGGGCGCCTGGACTGGGGCCGAAGCCTTCGGCGTGACACCCGACATCCTGAACTTTGCCAAGCAGGTGACCAACGGCGTGCAGCCCCTGGGCGGCGTGGTGGCCACCCGCGAAATCTACGACACCTTCATGGCCGCCGGCGGGCCCGACTACAT
>CAZSZN010000042.1:13322-16757 GCA_964610405.1 uncultured Macromonas sp.
TGCTGGAATTTCCGCACGGCTACACCTACTCGGCCCACCCGGTGGCGTGCGCTGCGGGCATCGCCACCATGGACCTGCTGGTGCAAGAAAACATGCCCCAGCGCGTGGCCGAATTGGCCCCGCACTTCGAGCGCGCAGTGCACGGCCTGCGCGGCGCCCGGCACGTGGCCGACATCCGCAACTACGGCCTGGCGGCGGGCCTCACCATCGCCCCGGTGCCGGGCGAGCCCGCCAAACGCCCCTACGAGATCGCCATGGCCATGTGGGCCAAGGGCTTTTACGTGCGCTACGGCGGCGACACCATCCAGTTGGCGCCGCCCTTCATCAGCACCCCGGCCGAGATCGACACCCTGGTCAGCGCCCTGGGTGACGTGCTCCAGGCCATGGCGTGAAGCGGGCTGGGCCCGCCGCTCAGAACCCGCCCAGCGCCTTGTACAGCGCCACCCGGTTCTGTTGCAGCGCGTAGCCCACCAGCACCGCCGCCTGCTCGGCGCTGTACAGGCTGCGCTGCGCGTCCAGCCATTCGAGTTGGTTCGCCACCCCTTGCTCCAACCGGCGCTGTGTCAGGCGCGAGCGTTCGCGCTCGGCCGTCAGCAGCTCCTGCTGGGCTTGGGCTTGCAGGCGCAAGGTGTCCTGGCCGGCCAGCGCGTCGTTCACGTCCTTGAACGCGGTCTGGATGGCTTTTTCGTACTGCGCCAGCGCCGCTTCGCGGGCCGCCTGGGCAGAAGCGAGGTTGGCGCGGTTGGCACCGCCGTCGAAGATGGGCAGCAGGGCCTGCGGGGCCAGTGCCCAGCCCCAGGTGCCGCTGCCCAGCAGGCCAGACAGCTCGCTGCTCGCGCTGCCCAGGCTGGCCGTCAGGCTGATGCGCGGGAAGAAGGCCGCGCGGGCGGCGCCGATCTGCGCGTTGGCCGCCGCCAGTTGCTGTTCCGCCGCACGGATGTCGGGGCGGTCCAGCAGCACGCGCGATGGCACGCCCACCGCCACCTCGGCGAAGGAGGGTGCGGCGCTCAACCTGGCCATTTCAGGCACCGGCCCGCCCACCAGCAAGGTCAGGGCGTTGCGCGCCAGGGCCCGCTGCTGTTGCAGTTGCGCCCGGCTGGCGCGGGCCGCTGCCACCAGCGATTCGGCCTGCCGCAGCTCCAGGGCCGATGCCGCACCGTGCTCGAAACGCAGTCGCGTCAGACGCAGGGTGTCCTCGCGGGTGGCCAGGGTGCGGTCTGCCAGGTTCAACTGCGCTTGCGCCGACTGCAGGTCCAGCCAGGCGGCACTGACGCCCGCGACCAGCCCAATGCGGGTGTACTTCAGCGCCTCTTCGGAGGCGAGGAACTGGGCCCGGGCCGCTTCGCTCAGGCTTTCGAGCCGGCCGAAGAAATCGATTTCCCAGCCCGCCACCTGCAGCCCGGCGGTGTAGGTGCTGTTGATGGGCTCGTTTTCGCCCACGGTCTGGCGGCTGCCGGTCACGCCGGCGTTCACCGTGGGCAGGCGTGCCGCTTCGCGAATGCGCAACTGGGCCCGCAGTTGCTCCAGTTGCGCGGCCGCGATGCGGGCGTCCTGGTTGCGCTGCAGGGCCTGCTCGATCAGCGAGCGCAAGGCGGGGTCTTGCACAAAGCTCTGCCAGGGCAGGGGCGTGACGGCTGCCTCGCCGGCCACGGTTGCGTCGGCGCCCTGCCATTGCGCGGGCAGGGGCAGCTCGGGGCGCTGGTAGGGCTGGAATTGCGAGCAACCGGCCAGCACCGCCAGCACGGTCGGGGCCAGGGTCCAGCGCCCCAGGCGCCCACGGTGTGGTGTCAACAGTGCGTCAGTCATGGTGGATTCCGATTTTTTCTGCGTCGTGCTGGTGGACCAGGTGTTGCCGCGCGCTGCCTTTGAACAGCGATCGCACCACCACGAAGAACACCGGCACAAAGATGACCGCCAGCACCGTGCCGGTGACCATGCCCCCGATCACGCCGGTGCCGATGGCGCGCTGGCTGGCCGAGCTGGCCCCCGTGGCGATGGCCAGCGGAATCACCCCGGCGGTGAAGGCCAGCGACGTCATGACGATGGGCCGGAAACGCAGGTGGGCCGCTTCCAGCGCCGCGTCGAACAGGCTCTTGCCCTGGGCTTGCAGGTCCTTGGCGAACTCGATGATCAGGATCGCGTTCTTCGCCGACAGGCCGATGATGGTGATCAGACCGACCTGGAAGTACACGTCGTTGGCGTAGCCGCGCAGCCAGGTGGCCAGCAGCACCCCAACCACGCCCAGCGGCACCACCAGAATGACGGCCAGCGGGATAGTCCAGCTTTCGTACAGCGCGGCCAGGCACAGGAACACCGCCAGGATGGCGAAGGCGTACACGATGTAGGCCTGTGCCCCAGCGAGCTTTTCCTCGCGCGACTGGCCAGTCCATTCAAAACCGAAGCCCTGGGGCAACTGGGCCGCGAGCTTCTCGATCTCGGCCATGGCGTCGCCCGTGCTGTAGCCCGGTGCCGCGCTGCCACTGATGCGCATGGCCGGGTAGCCGTTGTAGCGCACGGTCTGCATCGGGCCCACCACCCAGCGGGTGGAGGCAAAGGCCGACATGGGCACGGCCTGGCCTTTGCTGTTGAGCACCGTCAGTCGCAGCAGGTCTTCGGGTTGCATGCGGGCCGGCGCGTCGGCCTGCACCACCACGCGTTGCAGGCGGCCTGCGTTCGGGAAGTCGTTGGCGTAACTCGATCCCAGTGCGGTGCCCAGCGTGGTGGCGATGCCATCGAAGCCCACGCCCAGCGCGGCCGCGCGCTCGCGGTCGATGTCCACCTGCAATTGCGGTGCCGGCTCCAGCCCGTCGGGCCGCACTTGGGACAGCACCTTGCTTTGCGACGCCATGCCCAGCAACTGGTTGCGTGCCGCCAGCAGGGCGTCAAAGCCTTGACCACCCCGGTCCTGCAGGCGCAGGCTGAAGCCGGACGCCGTGCCCAGTTCCGGGATGGGCGGCGGGCTCAGCGGGAAGATGAACGCGTCGCGGATGCCCATGAGCGCACCGAAGGCCCGCCCCGCCAACGCCTGGGCGCTGCTGCCCGGGTCTGTCCGTTCGGCCCAATCTTTCAGCGTCACGAACGCCAACGCGGCGTTCTGCCCCTGGCCCGAGAAGCTGAAGCCCAGCACGCCCACCATGCTGTCCACCTCGGGTTGCTTCAGCATGAAGGCTTCCACCTGTTCCATCACCGCGCGGGTGCGTTCCTGGGTGGCGCCGGGCGGCAGTTGCACGTTCACCAGCAGGTTGCCTTGGTCTTCCTGCGGCAGGAACGACGCCGGCAGGCGCTGGAACAGCACCACCGCCGCGCCCACCACGGCCACGTAGATCACCAGCGTGCGGCCCGATTTGCGCAACAGGCGCGCCAGCCAGCCTTCATAGCGCTTGGCGGTGCTGGCAAACCCGCGGTTGAACCAGCCGAAGAAGCCGGTCTTGGCGT
>CAZSZN010000042.1:16767-17683 GCA_964610405.1 uncultured Macromonas sp.
AGCGAGGCGCACAGCGCCGGCGTGAGCGACAGCGCGAAGAACGCCGAGAAGCCGATGGACACCGCCATCACGGTGGCGAACTGGCGGTAGATGTTGCCCACGGAGCCGCTGAAAAAGGCCAGCGGGATGAACACCGACACCAGCACCACGGTGATGCCGACGATGGCGCCCGAGATCTGGCGCATCGCCTTGTGCGTGGCCTCGCGCGGCGGCAGGCCTTCCTCGCTCATGATGCGTTCGACGTTCTCCACCACGACGATGGCGTCGTCCACCACGATGCCGATCACCAGCACCATGCCGAACATGGTGAGCACGTTGATGGAAAAGCCCAGCGCCAGCAGCGTGGCAAAGGTGCCCAGCAGCGCGATCGGCACCACGATGGTGGGAATCACGGTGTAGCGCCAGTTCTGCAGGAACAGGAACATCACCACGAACACCAGCAGCACGGCCTCGATCAGGGTGACCACCACCTTCTCGATCGAGATCTTGACGAAGCGCGAACTGTCGTAGGGAATGCTCCAGCTCATGCCTTCGGGGAAATAGGCTTCCAGCTCGTGCATCTTGTCGCGCACCGCCTGGGCGGTGGCCAGCGCGTTGCCACTGGGCGCCAACTGCACGCCAATGCCGACCGAGGGTTGGCCGTTCAGCCGCGCGCTGGTGGCGTAGAGCTGCCCGCCCAGTTCCACCCGGGCCACGTCTTTCAGGCGAACGGTGGAGCCGTCGGTGTTGGCGCGCAGCAGCAGGCGCTCGAACGCTTCCACCGACGACAACTGCCCCTGTACCACCACCGTGGCAGCGATGCCCTGGCCGGCCACGTTGGGCAAGGCCCCGATTTCACCGGCCGACACCTGCAGGTTCTGCGCCCGGATCGCGGTGGTCACGTCGGCGGCGCTCAGGCCATAGCCTTGCAGCTTGG
>CAZSZN010000043.1:0-17460 GCA_964610405.1 uncultured Macromonas sp.
TGCTCGCCCTGCCGGTCCTCGCCGGTGCGATCACCATGCTGCTGACCGACCGCAATTTCGGTACGCATTTCTTCGATCCGGCCGGCGGCGGCGACCCGACGCTGTTCCTGCACCTCTTCTGGTTCTTCGGCCACCCCGAGGTGTACATCATGATCCTGCCGGCCTTCGGCATCGTGAGCCAGGTCGTGCCCGCCTTCGCGCGCAAAAAGCTGTTCGGTTACGCCTCCATGGTGTACGCCACCGGTTCCATCGCCATCCTGTCCTTCGTCGTGTGGGCCCACCACATGTTCACCACCGGCATGCCGGTGACCGGCCAGTTGTTCTTCATGTACAGCACCATGTTGATCGCCGTGCCCACGGGAGTGAAGGTGTTCAACTGGATCGCCACCATGTGGAAAGGCTCGATGAGCTTTGAAACCCCGATGATGTGGGCCGTGGGCTTCATCTTCGTGTTCACCATCGGTGGCTTCACCGGCCTGATTCTGTCGATGGCCCCCATCGACATCAACTTCCAGGACACCTACTACGTGGTGGCCCACTTCCACTACGTGCTGGTCGCTGGCTCGCTGTTTGCCATGTTCGCGGGCGTGTACTACTGGCTGCCCAAGTGGACCGGTGTGATGTACAGCGAAACCCGCGGCAAGATCCACTTCTGGTGGTCGATGATCTCCTTCAACATCACCTTCTTCCCGATGCACTTCCTGGGCCTGGCGGGCATGCCGCGTCGCTATGCCGACTACCCGATGCAGTTCGCCGATTTCAACGCGATCGCTTCGGTCGGCGCCTTTGCTTTCGGTATCGCACAGGTGTACTTCTTCCTGTTCGTGATCGTGCCGGCCATGCAGGGCAAGGGCGAGAAGGCTGTGCAGAAGCCTTGGGAAGGCGCCGAAGGCCTGGAGTGGGAAGTGCCGTCGCCGGCCCCGCACCACACCTTCGAGAACCCGCCCAAGCTGGACGCGACCGCCACCAAGGTGATTGGTTGATCCTCAGGGGTCTGAACGGAGCATGTGTCCATGAATCCTGAACAACGCAAGAACAACGTCCGACTGGGGCTGATCCTGGCTTCGGTGGCGGTGGCCTTTCTGGTGGGATTCGTGGCCAAGTTCGTCTTTTACGGTCGTTGACACGTCATGTCCTTGCGCAAGGAAAACCTCAAGATCACCGGCAAGTTGGCCGTCATCGCCTTGGGCATGTTTGCCTTTGGTTATGCACTGGTGCCGATTTACCGTGCGATTTGCGAGGTCACCGGCATCAACATCCTGGCCCTGTCCGAGCGGCAGGTGCCCGGTATGGGGCCCAAGTTGCCCGCCAACACGCAGGTGGACACCACGCGCAAGATCACGATCGAGTTCGACACCAACGTGCGCGGACCGTGGGATTTCAAACCCCTGGTCCGCTCCATGGAAGTGCATCCCGGTGAACTGACCACGGTGATGTACGAGTTTCAGAACATCCAGAACCGTACCATGGCCGCGCAGGCCATCCCGAGCTACGCGCCCCGGCAGGCGGCCAACCATTTCAGCAAGGTGGAGTGTTTCTGTTTCACGCAGTACACCCTGGCCCCTGGTGAAAAGAAGGAGTGGCCGGTGGCGTTCGTCATTGACCCGCGACTGCCCAAGGACGTGACCACGATCACGCTGTCCTACACCTTCTTCGAGGTGGGCGGGAAAACGCCCGAGGCACCGACAGCCCGGCTGACGCCAGTGGTGCCGGCGGCGGCTTCAGACCGTGAGGCAGACGCATCGTGACCCAACCTGTACATCAACGCCCGGGCTCTGTGGTGGACACGGTGAAGGCTGTGTTGTGGGGTTTTCTCGGCGTGCGCCGCAAAAGCGATTTCCAGCAGGATGTCGCCAAGCTGAACCCCATTCATCTTTTGGTGACTGGTGTGGTGCTGGCGTTCCTCTTCGTGGCGGTGCTGATGGGCATTGTGTTCTGGGTGACCGCCTGATTTTCGGTAACGGTATTTCAATTCAACAAAGCAAGCGCAAGTAGGAGTGAGCATGTCCGCAGCAACGCATGGCACGACGCCGTACTATTTCGTTCCGGGGCTGTCCAGTCATCCGGTGATGGCGGCCTTTGGCCTGTTTTTTGTCGCCTTCGGCGCTGGGCAATGGATCAACGGTGCGGGCTGGGGCATGTACTCGGTCGCTTTCGGTCTGGCTTGGTGGGCCGTCGTGCTGTACAAGTGGTTCAGCGATGCCATCGGTGAGAGCGAGAACGGCATGTACGGTCGCAAGATCGACATTTCCTACCGCTGGAGCATGAGCTGGTTCATCTTCTCGGAGGTGATGTTCTTTGGTGCCTTCTTCACCGCGCTGTGGTGGGCCCGTACCCACTCGGTGCCGGCCTTGGGTAACATCGAAAACGCGCTGATCTGGCCTGATTTCCAGTCCATCTGGCCGTCGGTGATGGCCGGCGTGACGGCTTCTCCTGCTGGCATCGTGGAACCGTTCCAAACCATGGGTCCGTTTTGGCTGCCCACCATCAACACCGCGTAGCTGTTGACCTCGGGCGTGACGCTGACCGTTGCCCACCACGCGATCCAGGACGGCAATCGCAGCAAGACCATCGCCTTCATGTGGTTGACCGTGCTGCTGGGCATCGTGTTCCTGTTCGTGCAAGGCTACGAGTACATGCACGCCTACCGTGACCTGAACCTGCGTCTGGACTCCGGGATTTTCGGCTCCACCTTCTTCATGCTGACCGGCTTCCACGGTTTCCACGTGTTCGTTGGCATGCTGATGCTGCTGTTCATCACCCTGCGCCTGCAAAAAGGCCACTTCACCAAAGAGCGCCACTTCGGTTTCGAAGGCGCCGCTTGGTACTGGCACTTTGTGGACGTGGTGTGGCTGGGTCTGTACATCCTCGTGTACTGGATGTGATGGCCGCGATCGTTGTCGGTCGTGCCCACGAAAAAAGCGCCGTGAAGGCGCTTTTTTCTTGCAGGCAAAGAAGGTGTGTTCAGCGCATCGGCAAGCCGGTGGGGTGGATCCAGCCCATGTGGTAGCTGAAGATGACGACAACGAACAGCAACACCGACAGGCCGACGCGCATGGCCAGTGCGCGTGCCATGCGTTTGGATTTTCGGCCGTCGTCGTTGCCCGATTCGCCGCGCATCATCGACACCAGGGCGACCGCCAGGCTGGCAATGATCGCGATGAAAGCAAAGGTCACCAAATAAGTCATGTCCAGGATTATCCAATGAGCCGCATTGCACCCACACGCGCACGCCTTTGGGTCACGCTGGCCACGGTGGTGGGCGTGACCATCACGGCGTCGCTGGGTTTCTGGCAGGTGGGTCGTGCGGAGATGAAAGAGAACCTCGCTGCCCAGCGGCAAGCCCGCGCCGCGATGAGTCCGGCGGGTTGGCGTGAGGTGAGTGTCAGCGTTCAGCCTGCAGAGGATGGCGCCGCAGTGACGGCGTTGCACGACCGCCCGGTCGTCTTGCGAGGCCGCTGGCTGCATGAGGCCACGGTGTTTCTGGACAACCGGCCCATGTCGGGGCGGTCGGGGTTTTTCGTGGTCACGCCGCTGCTGTCGGAGGACGGGCGTTCGGCGGTGGCGGTGCAGCGGGGTTGGGTGCCTCGGCGCATGGACGATCGAACGGCGGTGCCCGAGTTGCCGATGGACACGGGGGTGGTCGAGGTGGTGGGCCGCTTGGCCCCACCACCGTCCATGCTGTACGAACTCGGCCAGGACAGCGATGGCCGCATCCGGCAAAATATCGACCTTTCTTCGTACGGCGCCCAGTGGTCCTTGCGTTTGCCGCCGTTGTCGGTGCAGCAGACCGAGGGCGGGGTGTCTGATGCGTCTTTGTTGCGCGAGTGGCCCCAGGTCGGCGCCGACGTTCACAAGCACTACGGCTACGCCACCCAGTGGTTTGGCCTGAGTGCGCTCATGGTGTTCTTGTATGTCTGGTTCCAATTCATCGCACCCCGGCGGCGCTCGGTCTGAAGCCGCGTCTGCCCCGGCCGACGAGCCGCTGACGTTGACCGTGCACTCGCTCCCGCAGCCGAGCTCCTCTTTGGCGCGCGACCCGGCCGCCACCCGCGCGGGGCGCTGGAAAATGCTGCTGGTGTTGCTCGTCTGTGCGTCACCGGTGATCGCGTCCTATTTCACCTACTACGTGATCCGACCGGAAGGGCGGCGCAACTACGGTGAACTGATCGATCCGCAGCGCCCGTTGCCCGCCGCGACGGGCACCAACGCGGCCGGCGAGCCGGTCTCGCTGGACAGCCTGAAAGGGCAGTGGTTGTTCATCAGCGTGGCCGACAGCGCCTGCGATGCCCAGTGCGAAAGCCACCTGTACCTGCAGCGTCAGTTGCGCGAGGGTTTGGGGCGCGAAAAAGACCGGCTGGATTGGGTCTGGTTGCGCACCGGTCACGCGCCCGTGCCTGAATCGCTGCGCGAGGCCACCAGCCAGGCCGTGGTGCTGCAGATGGAAGAAGCGCAGATTGCACAATGGTTGCAGGCCGCGCCTGGACAGCGATTGAGCGATCACCTGTACGTGGTGGACCCGATCGGCAACTGGATGATGCGCTTTCCAGCGCAGGCCGACCCGGCCCGCGTGCGCCGGGATCTGGAGCGCCTGCTGCGCGCCTCCAGCTTCTGGGACCGTGCGGGGCGCTGACGATGGACGGGCAAGCCCTTTACGACTACTCGCCGGTGCTGCACCTGATGCTGCTCGGCGCACTGCTGGCGCTCGGGCCGCTGGCGTGGATCTGGTTGCGGCGTCGCAACGCCAGCACCGGCCAGCGCCTGGCCGCACTGACCGCCTTCACCCTGTTCCTGACCTTCGATTTGGTGCTGTTTGGTGCCTTCACGCGGCTCACCGATTCGGGCTTGGGCTGTCCTGATTGGCCGGGTTGCTATGGCAGTGCCAGCCCGATCGGCGCCAGTGCGTCGATCGCGGCGGCCCAGGAAGCCATGCCCACCGGTCCGGTCACCTTCTCCAAGGCCTGGGTTGAGATGATTCACCGCTACCTGGCCACGGCCGTGGGCGTGCTCATTCTGGTGCTGGCGGTGGTCAGTTGGCTGGAGCGCCGCCGGGCCCAGTTGTCGCCCTGGTGGCCGCTGGTGACGCTGTTCTGGGTTTGCCTGCAAGGGGCGTTCGGCGCGCTGACGGTGACCATGAAGCTCTTTCCCGCCATCGTGACCCTGCATCTGCTGGGCGGCCTGGTGCTGCTGGCGTTGTTGCGGACGCAGGCAGTGCGCTATGCACAGTTTTCGGGATCATCGGCGGTTCCCTCGGCCTACACCCCGGCGGTGCGCTGGGCGCTGCTGCTGTTGTTCGCGCTGGTCTGGGTGCAAATTGCGTTGGGCGGTTGGGTCAGCACCAACTACGCGGTGCTCGCTTGCCGCGATTTCCCCACCTGCCAGGGCAGTTGGTGGCCCCAGATGGATTTTGAGCATGGTTTCGAGCTGTGGCGCGAACTGGGGCAGCGGCGTGCTGGCGATGCCTTGCCGTTTCCTGCGCTGACGGCCATCCATTACGTGCACCGCCTGTTCGCTTACGTGGTGTTGCTGGCGTTGCTGGTGCTGGGCGCGCTGTGGTGGCGCCAACCGGCACTGCGCCGCCACGCCGCGTGGTTGTGGGGCCTGGGCGGCTGGCAGTTGTTGACGGGCCTGTCCAACGTGGTGCTGGAGTGGCCTTTGGTCGCTGCAGTGGCCCACACCGGTGGCGCCGCCGCGCTGGTGGTGGTGCTGACCGGTTGGTTGACCGAAGCACGCCAGCCCAGCCGCCACCACCCCACGGTGCCCGCACCCACCCATGGAGTCACCGCATGACGACCCGTCCCGACCTGGCCGTTGCGGCCCCCTTGCCCTCCACCTGGCGTCAGTTCTACGCACTGATGAAGCCCCGGGTGATCCAGTTGATCGTGTTTTGTGCGCTGATCGGCATGGTGCTGGCCGTGCCCGGTGTGCCCAGCACCGAACAGTTGCTGCGGGCCGCCTTGGCCTGCTTGGGCATCTGGCTGGTCGCTGGTGCCGCGGCGGCTTTCAACTGCGTGGTGGAGCAGCACATCGACGCCAAAATGAAGCGCACCGCCTGGCGCCCAACCGCCAAGGGCGAGTTGACGAATCGACAGACGCTGACGTTCTCCGGGTTGCTGTGCCTGGTGGGCTCGGTCATCCTGTACATGGGGGTCAACCCGCTCACGATGTGGCTGACCTTCGGGACGTTTGTGGGTTACGCGGTCATCTACACCGTCATCCTCAAGCCGCTGACACCGCAAAACATCGTCATTGGCGGTGCCTCGGGCGCGATGCCGCCGGTGCTGGGTTGGGCGGCCATGGCCGACACCGTGGCGCCGCAGGCACTGGTGCTGTTCCTGATCATTTTCCTCTGGACGCCGCCGCATTTCTGGGCCCTGGCGCTGTACCGGGTGGAGGATTACCGCAAGTCCGGCTTGCCGATGCTGCCCGTCACCCACGGCTCGGCTTTCACGCGGCTGCACATTTTTCTGTACACGCTGATCTTGTTTGCCGCCTGCCTGTTGCCGTTCATGATGCGCATGAATGGCTGGCTGTACCTGGCGGTGGCGGTGGCGTTGAGCATCGGTTTCAGCGGCTACGCCTGGGCCTTGTGGCGCAATTATTCCGATCAACTGGCGCGCAAGACCTTCCGTTTTTCCTTGATCCACCTGTCGCTGCTGTTCGCGGCGCTGCTGGTGGACCATTACCTGGTGGCCCCCCGCCCGTTCTGAGTACGCCATGCCCCTGAACCGTTTTGACACCCGCCGACGTTGGCTCACCACCCTGGCCGCTGCGCTGGTGCTGCCGTTGGGCTTGACGGCCTGCAGCGAGCAGCCGCCGTTCGTGGGCATTGACATCACCGGGGCCGATTACGCCACCGGTTTTGAGCTGACCGACCACAATGGCCAACGCCGCACCATGGCCGATTTCAAGGGCAAGGCGGTGGTGATCTTTTTTGGCTTCACCCAATGCCCGGATGTGTGCCCGACCTCGATGACCGAGCTGGCCCAGGCTAAGGCGTTGTTGGGCGAGCAGGGGGGCCGTTTGCAAGGCCTCTTCATCAGCGTGGACCCGGAGCGCGACACACCCGAGGTGATGCGCGAATACATGGCCAACTTCGATCCGACCTTCCTCGCGCTGTACACCGATGCGAACCAGTTGGAAGCGGTGGCCAAGTCGTTCAAGGTGTACTACAAGAAGGTGGAAGGGCCCACCCCCACCAGTTACACCATGGACCATTCCGCCGGCAGCTACGTGTACGACCCGCAGGGCCGTGTGCGCCTGTACCACCGCTACGGCAGCGGTGCCGAGGCGCTGGCCAGCGACGTGAAACGCCTGCTGGCCGAGTAACCCGGCTCAAGGGGTCGCAGCGCAGGCGCGTGGGGCCGTTCAGCCGGCCAGCTTGTCTTTCTCGGACGTGAAGGAGTCGGCGAAGAACTCTTCGGCCGGCAACCCAGCCGCCAGGTAATCGCGCTGCGCCGATTCGACCACGATGGGGGCACCGCAGGCATAGACCTGGTGGCCCGACAGGTCGGGCTGGTCTTGCAGCACCGCCTGGTGGACAAAACCGGTGCGTCCGGTCCACTGGTCTTCCGGCAGCGCGTCCGACACCACCGGCACGTAGCGCAGGTGCGGCATCTGGGCGCATTGTTCCAGCAACCAGGCGTGCTGGTACAGGTCGGCCGGGCGGCGGCCACCCCAGTACAGCGTGGTCGGGCGCTGGATGTTCTTGAACCGCATGTGCTCCAGGATCGCTTTGATGGGGGCGAAACCGGTGCCCGACGCCAGCAGCACGATGGGTTTGTCCGAATCTTCCCGCAGGAAGAAGCTGCCATAAGGCCCTTCAATGCGCAGGATGTCCTTTTCTTTCATGGCGCCGAACACGTGGTCGGTGAATTTGCCGCCTGGCATGTGGCGGATGTGCAGTTCCATCGCCGGGCCTTCCGCCTGGCGGTGGGGCGCGGTCGCCATCGAGTAGCTGCGCCGAGCGCCGTCGCGCAGCAAAAACTCCACGTACTGGCCGGCGTGGTACTGGAAGGTGTCGCTCGCGGGCAGTTGCAGTTTCAGCACGATCACGTCGTGTGACACTTTCTCCAGGCTGGCCACGCGAACCGGCATTTTCTTGATCGGGAACGCGCCCGCTTCGGTGACTTGTTTGGATTCCAGCACCACGTCGCTGGTGGGCGTGGCGCAGCAGGTCAGCACCAGGCCGGCGGCCTCTTCTTCGGCGCTGAGGGCTTTGCTCTGGTGCGGGCCGTGCACCACGGTGCCCGACAGCTTCTGGCATTTGCAGGAGCCGCAGGCGCCATCTTTACAGCCGTAGGGCAGGCCGATGCCTTGCCGGATGCCGGCGGCCAGGATGGCTTCGTGGGGTTGGGCGTCGAAGGTGCGCCCGCTGGGTTGTACGGTGATTTGGAATGTCATACTGTCAAGGTGCAGCGGGCGCCAGCGGTGCCCCAAAGCTGCGGATTGTCTCAAATTTGCGAGGATACATGGCTGGCTTGGGTGCATTGCCCGCGCGCTTTCGGCGTGAACGGGTGTTGGTGGTGGGGTGTGGCGACGTGGGCTTGCGTTGCGCCCAAGTGCTGGGCAGCGGGCAACGGACGCGCTTGTTGGCCCTCACATCCTCGCCGCAGCGGGTGGAGGGGCTGCGGCGGGCTGGCCTGACGCCCTTGCTGGGCAACCTGGACGAACCCCGCAGTCTGGCCCGGCTGGCTGGGCTGGCCACGCGGGTGCTCCACCTGGCGCCGCCGCCCAACGATCAACCGGGCAACTGGCAGCAGGACCCCCGCACCCGTGCGCTGACGGTGGCGCTGGCCCGCCGTGGCCGCCCGCTGCAACTGGTGTACGGTTCCACCACCGGGGTCTATGGCGATTGCGGCGGTGACCTGGTGGCCGAAACCCGGACCGTGGCGCCGGCCACACCGCGCGCGCTGCGCCGGGTGGACGCCGAAGCCCGTCTGCGCTGGTGGGGGCGCGCTTTGGGCGTGCCAGTGACGGTGTTGCGCATTCCCGGCATCTATGCCCACGACCGCCCGGGTGGGCCGCGCGAGCGCCTGCTGCGTGGTACCCCGGTGCTGCGCACCGAAGACGATGTGTACACCAACCACATCCACGCCGACGACCTGGCCCGCATTTGCGTACGCGCGTTGTGGCAGGGGCCGCCCCAGCGCACCTACCACGCCAGCGATGACACCGACCTGAAAATGGGGGATTACTTCGACCTGGCGGCCGATCTGTTCGGCCTGCCCAGACCCCCTCGCATTGCGCGCGAAGGGGCGGAGCAGCGCTTGTCACTCATGGTGCTCAGCTTCATGAACGAATCGCGCCGCCTGTTGAACGAACGCCTGCAGCGCGAGCTGCGCGTGCGCTTGCGTTACCCCACGGTGCGCGAGGGCTTGTTGGCTCAGACCCAGAGCGTGGAATAGAGCAGGTAGCTGGTGTAGCCCACGAAACTGGCCACCAGCAAACCACCTTCCCAGCGGTTGATTCGGCCAAGCCGCCCGCCGTGCCCGTACCCCAGGGCAAACAATGCCACCGTCAGGCCAGCCATCATGGCCATGTCGCGCGTCAAGATGGCCGGCTCCATCTCCAGCGGGTGAATGACGCCGGCCAGCCCCACCACGGCCAGGCTGTTGAACAGGTTGGAGCCGAGGACGTTGCCCATGGCCAGGTCGTGTTCGTTCTTGCGTGCGGCAGCGATGCACGAAGCCAGTTCGGGCAGCGAGGTGCCCACCGCCACCACCGTGAGGCCAATGACCAGATCGCTCACGCCCAGGCTTTGCGCGATGGTGACCGCCCCCCACACCAGCAAGCGCGAGCTGGCGACCAGCAACACCAGACCTGCGGCGAGCCAGAACCAGGCTTTGGCAATCGGCAACGGGTGGGCATCCAGTTCGGCTTCGGTTTCGGTGCCCAGCGCATCGTCTTTGCCGCCCAGGCTGGCGCGGATGGACCATGCCAACAGGCCCGCGAACACCGCGAGCAGCAGCCAGGCGTCGCTTCTGTCAATGCGCAAGTCCCACACCAGCAGCACCGACAACGCGGTGATGCCGGTGAGGATGGGCAGTTCCTGGCGCAGGATTTGAGAGCGCACCACGACCGGACTGATGACCGCCGTGATGCCCAGGATGAGCGCGATGTTGGCGATGTTGGAGCCATAGGCGTTGCCCAGGGCAATGCCGGCGTTGCCCTCCAGGGCCGACAGCACCGACACCGCCATCTCGGGGGCCGAGGTGCCAAAGCCGACGATCACCACCCCGATCAGCAGGGGCGGCAGCGCAAAGTGACGCGCCACCGCAGCCGCGCCATCGATGAATTTATCGGCCGACCAGACCAACACAGCCAGACCGGCCACGACTGCAAGCACAGGCAACCACATGGATGTACACCCCTGAGATGACGTTGAGCAAAGAAAAAGGGCAACACTCGGTGAATGTTGCCCTTGTATCTGGTGCCGGGGGCCGGACTCGAACCGGCACGGAGGATTACTCCGGCAGATTTTGAATCTGCTGCGTCTACCAATTTCGCCACTCCGGCGGCTGAACAGCCTCGAATTATGTCACAGTAAGGCGTTGTTACTTTTCCTCAGCGAAAATTCCGCACATGGCTTCCTCCCCGACCCCCAAAACCCCCCGTCGCAAGCCGCGCCCCAACTACCCGACCATTGAGGGCGCCATTGGCCAGACGCCGTTGGTGGCCCTGCAGCGCATCGGCGCAGAGGCGAACCGTGCCCGGGGCAACGTCATTCTGGGCAAGCTGGAGGGCAACAACCCGGCTGGCTCGGTCAAGGACAGGCCCGCGTTGTCGATGATCCAGCGCGCGCAGGAGCGTGGTGACATCCAGCCGGGCGACACGCTGATCGAAGCCACCTCGGGCAACACCGGCATTGCGCTGGCGATGGCGGCGGCCATCAAGGGCTACCGCATGGTGCTGATCATGCCGGAGGATCTGAGCATTGAGCGGGCCCAGACCATGAAGGCTTTTGGGGCTGAGCTGATCCTGACGCCCAAGAGCGGCGGCATGGAGTACGCCCGCGACTTGGCCGACAAGATGGAGAAAGAGGGCAAGGGCCGGGTGCTGGACCAGTTTGCCAACCCTGACAACCCGCGCATCCATTACGAAACCACCGGGCCGGAGCTGTGGCAGCAAACGGCGGGGCAGATCACACACTTTGTGAGTGCGATGGGCACCACCGGCACCATCACCGGGGTCTCGCGGTTTTTGAAGGAAAAGAACCCGGCGATCCGCATCATCGGGGCGCAGCCGAGCGAGGGTTCGCGCATTCCCGGCATCCGCAAATGGCCGCAGGAGTACCTGCCCAAGATTTACGACCCGTCGGGTGTGGACGAGCTGGTGTACGTGAGCCAGTCCGACGCCGAGGACATGTGCCGCCGTCTGGCGCGCGAAGAAGGTATTTTTGCGGGCATTTCGGCGGCGGGGGCCTGCTGGGTGGCCCAGCAGATTGCGGCGCAGGTGGAGAACGCCACCATCGCGTTCGTGGTGTGCGACCGGGGCGACCGTTACCTGTCCACCGGGGTGTTCCCGGCCTGAAGGCGGAAGGTCACCGTAGGGGTTTCACCACCCCGGCCTCGCAAGGCGCCGCAGGCGCGTAGAATGCCGCCGCAGAAGGACACGACCATGAATGTTGACCGCGAACTCGATGCCCGGGGCTTGAACTGCCCATTGCCGATCCTGAAAGCCAAAAAGGCCTTGGCGGAAATGACCAGCGGGCAAATGTTGAAGGTGATTGCCACCGATGCCGGTTCGGTGCGGGATTTTCAGGCGTTTGCGAAGCAGACGGGCAACGAGTTGGTGGAGCAGGACACCGCCGGCCCGGACTATGTGTCCGTGTTGCGCCGCCGCTGACTCCGACATTCCTTCACGCTCCATTCAGGGCGCTAACGCTTCGGCGTAGCGCCCTTTTTGTTGTTGTATTTTGGGGTGTGCCCGTGCGTCCAATGTCCGGTGCTGGCGGTAGACATAGATTGACTGCTGTTGTTAAAACGTTCAAAATGCAAAATTAATATAAATTACATCATATTTATTGATGTAATTTATCAAAAATTGGTTTTCAACACACTTTCCAAATGCCCGTAAAGCACGAACTTTGAGGCGTTTTGTGAGTGGGGTGAGTACACACACTCAGGTCAGGCAGGCGGTCTTCAGGCTGTGCGCACCGTCTGACGGGTTCGCAACAAGGATCGCAAAATGCTGAATGATCATTGGACCGTTTTGATGGTCGATGACGATCAAGGGGTGCTTGATGTCTCCATCCTGGTGCTGGAGGATTTTGAGTTTGCAGGCAAGCGTCTGCGCATCTTGTGTGCCAACAGTGCTGCCGAGGCGCGGGCGATCTTTGAGCAGGAGCCAGAAATCGCCATGGCCTTCATCGACGTGGTGATGGAGACCGAACACGCTGGTTTGGATTTGATCAAGTATGTGCGCAACGAGTTGCACAATCACGACACTCGGCTCGTGCTGCGGACCGGCAACCCGGGTGCGGCGCCGCCGCTGGAAATCATGCGTCACATGGAGGTGGACGACTACCGAGACAAAACGGAGCTGACCGCCGAGCGGTTGGAAATCACGGTACTGACCGCTCTGCGCGCTTACAGCAGCATCAAGGCCAGTGGAGCCAAGAGTCGTTTCGTGGCCAGCATGTCGCACGAGATCCGGACCCCGCTGAACGCGATCATCGGTTTGTCCAATCTGGTGTTGCGCACCGATCTCACCCCTCGGCAGCGCGGTTATCTGGCCAAGGTGGAAAGCGCGGGCAAGCACCTGCTGGGCATCGTCAATGACATTCTGGACTTCAGCAAGATCGAGTCGGGCAAGCTTCAACTTGAACGCATCGAGTTCGACCTCGAAGGCTTGATGAACAACGTCATGTCCATGGTGTTGCAGCGGTCCCAGGACAAGGGGTTGGAGCTGATTCTGGAAGTCGAGCAGGACATAGACCGTATTCTGAAAGGCGATCCGCAGCGCTTGTCGCAGGTGCTCATCAACTATGTGAACAACGCCATCAAGTTCACCGACGAGGGGCAGATCCACATCCAGGTGCAGCGGGTCAGAACCCATGACGATGGGCGCCAAGAATTGAAGTTCAGCGTGACGGACACCGGCATTGGCCTGACGGAAGCTGAAATGGCCCGACTGTTCCGTGAGTTTGAGCAAGCCGATGCCAGCACGACCCGTCAGTACGGCGGCACGGGCTTGGGGTTGGCGATCGCGCGCAACCTGTCTCAGATGATGGGGGGTGACGTTGGGGTTGCGAGTCGGAAGTTTCAGGGTTCAATGTTCTGGTTCACGGCCATCTTGGAGCCGGCCAAAGGGGTGCTCGCCCGAACCTTTCTGCCGGATGAAGCCCACTGGGGCAAACGCATCCTGGTGGCTGACGATAACCTGGCCACTCGCAACCTTCTGGTGCGCAAGCTGCAGATCATGCAGTTCGAGGTCGATGATGTGTCGGATGGCGAGCAGGCGCTGGCTGCCGTACAAAGTGCCCACGCCGCCGGCCATCCTTACCAGTTGGTGTTCCTGGACTGGCGCATGCCCAAGATGGACGGCGTCCGGTGCGCCCGCGCCATTCGGCGCATCAACGGCATGGAGCCACACGTCATTTTGTGTGTGACCGGCGCCAGCCCCGAAGAACTGGAAGAGGACTCCAGGCGAGATGACTTCGATGGATTGCTGACCAAGCCTTTGACGACCGAGCAACTCTTTGAGTCGGTGACCGAGCAGTTGGCCAAGCCCGAGCAGTTGCAACGCCAGACATTGGCGATGTCATCGCTCGCACCCTTGATGGCACCGGTGTATGCGTGGGAAGGCCGGCTCGCGGGTACCCGCATTTTGCTGGTTGACGATGACCGGCTTTACCGGGAAATCGGCGCTGAGCTCTTGCGTGCCGCTGGGATTGAATGCGAGGTCGCTGTCAACGGGGCCGAGGCCCTCGAAAAGCTGGCATTGACCTCTTTCGATCTCGTGATCATGGACATCCACATGCCGGTGATGGATGGGCATACCGCCGTTCAGGCGCTGCGCAGCAGCCCGGTGCGTGGCGGGATCGCGGTGATTGCGATCACTGCGGCGACTTTTGCGGATGGGGATACGTCGTGGGTGACCAGTGGGTTCAATGACCTGCTGAACAAACCGATCATTCCTGAAAAACTGTACGCCAAGCTGGAGCAATGGCTCCCCAAACTGGCGCACCGTCGCGTTGCCAACGGCGAATCCAAGGTGAAAACGGCGCCGGTGGAGGCGCAACCGATCGGCGACGATGTGTACGCAGCCGGCGCGCGCTTGAATGCCTTGCTGGCGGCGGGAGACACAGAAGCCGTCGATTGGTTTGACCTCCATGCTGAAGGTTTCCGCAAATTGCTGGGCACTCGCCATGTGGCCGTGCGCCATGCGATTGAGGGTTTTGAGTTCGAGCGAGCGCAAACCATCATGGAAGAGGTCTTGGCCGCCCGATTGCACAGGTGATGAAGCCGATGTTTGAGCAACGCTGGGACCGATTCGGGCTGACGCCCGCTTTGCTGGCTTTCATCATTGCCCTGATCGGCCTTCCATTCGCGGTTTATTGGGTGGTGTACGGACATGCCCAGAACGAAGCCCTGCGCAATGCACAGCAGTTCAGTCGCGTGATTTCGACCTTCCGGTCCTACTACGCCACCAACGTGGCGGGCCGCATTCTGGACAGCGGTGGTGCGCCCATCGTGTTGACTGAAAACTATCACCAGTTGCAAGGGGGGGTGCCAATTCCGGCCACCTTGTCGATTGAACTGGGGGACTTGCTGGCGCAGCACCGGCTGGACGATGGGTTTTCCGCTGTATTTTTGTCGGATGCGCCGTTCAAGCATCGCCAGCGTGCACCGTTGGATGACTTCCAAAAGGACGCGTTGGCACATTTCCGAAGTCAATCCAACGAGCGTGAAATGTGGCGGGTGGAAAGGTCGTTGTGGGGCCGTGACCAGGTGCGGTTGGCCATTCCCGTGAAGATGGAGGCGACCTGTGTTGCTTGCCACAACGGGCACCCTCAGTCACCGCGCAACGATTGGAAAGTGGGAGATGTCCGAGGTTTGCAAGACATCACGGTGGCCCTGGCCTTGACCGAACAGGCGGACGATACTTGGCTGTTTGGTCTGTACCTAGTGTTTTTTGTGGGTTCAGCGGCGGCGGCTTTGCGCGAACACAAAATGGCCAACGCCTTGCTGGTTCAATCCAACGAAGATCTGACGCTGTCTCAAAGCTACCTCGAAGACAGCGAGTACCGCCTGAAGCTCAAGGTGGACGAGCTGCGAACGCTGACGACGGTGATGCAAAAAGCGCCGTTCGGGATCACCTTTGCCGACCCCAAGCAGCCTGACATGCCTTTGGTTTATGCGAACGATGCTTTCTTGGAGCAGACCGGATACACGCTTGCCGAAGTGTTGGGCCACAACTGCCGGTTTTTGCAGGGGCCGGACACCCGAGCGGAGGCGGTACAAAAGATACGCGAGGCGATCCAAAACGAAGAGACGGCGGAAATCGAGATCTTGAACTACCGCAAAAATGGCGAACCATTTTGGAACCGTTTTCTGGTGTTTCCAAGTTATGACAGTGCTGGTCACCTGCTGCATTTTGTGGGGTGTCAGACCGACATCACCTTGCTGAAACAGGCTGAACAGGAGCGACAGGCCATGGAGGCCGAGTTGCAAGAGTCGATGAAGCTGGAGTACTTGGGGTTGACCATCGCGGGCATTGCTCACGACCTGAACACTCCGATCGGTGTGGCGGTGACGGCGGCCTCCCATGTGGAGCAGCAGGTGCGCATACTGGCCGACATCGCCGCTGCGCCGACGACGGACCGTGCCCAGCTCGACAAGGTTGCGCACAAGTTGGAACGGTCGGCCACCCTGATCGGGAACAACCTGAACAAGGCGGCCACCCTGGTCAGGAGTTTCAAGCAGACCACGGCAGATGCATCGCGCAACGAATGGCGCACGCTGCAAATTCGCCCATTCATGGACAGCGTGTTGCTGGCATTGTCGCCGCTGGTCAAACGGGCCAGGTGTTCGGTGGAGCTGAACTGTGCCGATCGACTGGAGGTCTACACCGAGCCCGGCTCGCTGATGCAGGTGGTCACCAATTTGGTGGTGAACGCCACGCTGCACGCCTTCGAGGGCCAGGATGACCGAAGGATCACCGTGACGGTGGCGGCTGACGAGCAATCAATGACGTTGGAGGTGAAGGACAACGGCAAGGGCATGTCGGAGGACGCCTTGGCGAAGGCCTTCACGCCTTTCTTCACCACCCGCCGGCAAGCCGGAGGATCGGGGTTGGGGTTGTTTTCGTCCCGCCGTGCCGTGGAGTCGGTGTTGGGTGGCCGGATCAGCGTGACAAGCGTCCTGGGCGAAGGAACGTCGTTCCTGATTCGGGTTCCGCGTCAACACGCCCCAGCCGGTCGCTCCACTTGAGTGCGACCGGTGGCGTGCACATTGGTCAGCCCAGGCGCTGCAGTTGTTCCTGCAGCTTGGTCACGGTCGCGCTGAAATCGGCCAGGCGCTTCTTTTCCTGGTCGATCACTGCCGGCGGGGCTTTGGCCACGAAGGCTTCGTTGCCGAGTTTGCTGTTGGCCTTGGTGATTTCGCCTTGCAGGCGGGCCACTTCTTTGGACAGACGCGCCTTTTCGGCCGCCACATCGATTTCCATGAACAGGCACAGGCGCGCCACGTCGGCGCCCAAGCCGACCACCGCCACCGGGGCGGCCTGGGCAGCCGCGCTCCAGCTGGCCTCGTCGGCGAACACCTTCACCTCGCTCAGCTTGGCCAGCGCCTGCAGCACCGGGGCCACGCTGTGCAGGAAGGCGGCGCCCTCGGCGCTGCCAGCCACCGCGTACAGCGGCAGGCGCTGCGCGGGCGACACGTTCATTTCGCCGCGCAGGTTGCGGCAAGCGTCCACCAGGGCCTTGAGCTGGGCCACGTGCGCTTCGGCGGCTTCGTCGATGCGGCTGGGTTCGCTCACCGGGTAGGCGGTGATGCTGACCGACGCACCCGCACGGCCTGCGACGGGGGCCACCTTCTGCCACAGTTCTTCGGTGATGAAGGGGATGATGGGGTGCGCCAGGCGCAGGATGGTTTCGAGCGTGCGGATCAGCGTGCGGCGGGTGCCGCGCTGCTGCTCGGGCGTACCGGTCTGGATCTGCACCTTGGCGATTTCCAGGTACCAGTCGCAGAACTCGTTCCAGACGAGGTCGTAAATCGTGTTGGCGACGTTGTCCAGTCGATAGTCGGCGAAGCCCTTGGCCACCTCGGCCTCGACCCGCTGCAGGCGCGAGACGATCCAGCGGTCGGCCTGGCTGAAATCGAGGTAGCCCCCACCAGGTACACAAGCATCGGCGGAATGGCTGTTGAGTCCACAGTCCTGGCCTTCGCAGTTCATCAGCGCGAAGCGGGTGGCGTTCCACAGCTTGTTGCAGAAGTTGCGGTAGCCCTCGCAGCG
>CAZSZN010000044.1:0-17388 GCA_964610405.1 uncultured Macromonas sp.
CCTTGCAGCAGCAGGTCAGCGACCAGCTCAAGGACCACTTTGGCGACAAGGTGTTCAACGCGGTGATACCGCGCAACGTGCGCCTGGCCGAAGCGCCCAGCTACGGCTTGCCTGGCGTGGTGTTCGACCCGGCCGCCCGCGGCAGCAAGGCCTTCGTGGAGTTCGCGCAGGAAATGGTGAGTCGGATTGACACGCTCTGACGCGGCGCCTCAAGTGCTGTTGTTGCCCGGCTGGCAGAACAGCGGTCCCGACCACTGGCAAAGCCGCTGGGAAGCCTTGCACGGTTTTCGCCGCGTGGAGCAGCACGACTGGCTGACCCCGCGCCGGGGCGATTGGCTGGCCCGTCTGGACGAGGTGGTGGTGGACAGCCCGCAGCCGGTGGTGCTGGTGGCCCACAGCCTGGGCTGCATCCTCACCGCCGCCTGGGCCCATTTTTCCCGCCACACCCACCGCGTGCGCGGCGCGTTGCTGGTGGCCCCCGGCGATGTGGAGCAACCCGATGTGGCCGCGCTGCTGCCGGGTTGGGCGCCGATCGTGCGCCAGGCGTTGCCGTTTCCCAGCGTGCTGGTGGGCAGCCGTGACGACCCGTACTGCCGGTTCGAGCGGGCCGAGGGCCTGGCGCGCGACTGGGGCAGCCGTTTCATCGACCTGGGCGCACGCGGCCACATCAACGCCGAATCGGGCCTGGGCGACTGGCCCGAAGGCCTGGCCTGGATCGAACCCTACTTTTCCGACACAGGAACCCCTCACCCATGGTGACCAAGAAACCCAAAGGCCTCGGCCGTGGCCTGGAGGCCCTGCTGGGCCCCAAACTCGACGACGCGGCGCCGACCCCGGTGGCCAGCGCTGATGTGCCCAGCACCCTGGCCCTGAGCGACCTGGTGCCTGGCACCTACCAGCCCCGCACCCGCATGGACGAGGGCGCGCTGTACGAGCTGGCCGAGAGCATCCGCAGCCAGGGCATCATGCAGCCGATTCTGGTGCGCCGCCTGGACGACGCGGACGGTGAACGCCGCCTGGCCGAGTGGCAGGCCGCGCAGGGCTTGCCGGCGGCACCGCGTGGCGCGCGCCCGGTGTACGAGATCATCGCGGGCGAGCGCCGTTTCCGTGCTGCCCGCCTGGCCGCGCTGGAAACGGTGCCGGTGCTGGTGCGCGACGTGCCCAACGAGGCCGCTGCCGCCATGGCCTTGATCGAAAACATCCAGCGTGAAGACCTCAACCCGCTGGAAGAAGCCATGGGTTTGCAACGCCTGATCAAGGAGTTTGCGCTCACTCACGATGAGGCAGCGCAGGCGGTGGGCCGTTCGCGCAGCGCGGCCAGCAACTTGCTGCGCTTGCTTAACCTAGCCGAGCCGGTGCAGACCATGCTGATGGCCGGCGACATCGACATGGGCCACGCCCGTGCGCTGCTCAGCCTGGACAAGGCGACCCAGATCACTGCCGCGCACCAGATCAGCGCCAAAGCCCTGTCGGTGCGCGAGGCGGAGCACCTCTCCAAGAAGCTGGGCGCCGAGTTCAACCTGACGCCCCAGAAACCCAAGAAGGAAAAGTCGCGCGACATCCGCCGGGTGGAAGAAGAACTGTCCGACCTGCTGACCGCCGAGGTGGAGGTGCGGGTGAAGAAGCGCGTCAAACGCCACGGGCGGGTCGAGGAACTCGGCGAACTCGCCATCCAGTTCGGTTCGCTGGACGAACTGAATGGCCTGATCGACCGTTTGCGCGGCGAGCACCGCTGAGGCGAGGTCCGCTGCGCTCCCATGGCCATGCGCGAGCTGATCGAACGGGTGGCGGCTTGGCCGTGGCCCTTGCCCGCCGTGCTGGTGTGGCTGGCCGGCTGGGGTTGGTTCCTGGTGTTGCGTGGCTTGGGGCTGGGCGTGGTGGTGTCGGCTTTGCTGGCCACTGGCGTGGGTGTGTTGGCGTCGCATTGGGGCGGCACCCGCTGGCGGCGCCTGTTCATGGCGCTCGGTTTTCCGCTGTCGTGGGGCTTCACGGCCGGGCTGGCGGGGGTGCCGCCCTGGGTCTGGCTGTTGCCGGCAGGCGTGTTCTTGCTGTTGTACCCGCCGGGCGCGTGGCGCGATGCGCCGGTGTTCCCGACCCCGCTGGACGCGTTCGAGGGGCTGCGCGAAGTGCTGCCCTTGCTGCCGGCATCGCGGCTGCTGGACGCCGGTTGCGGTGCCGGCGATGGCCTGCGGGCGTTCGAGCGCGCTTACCCCGATGTGCGGCTAGAGGGGGTGGAGCGCAGCTGGCCGTTGCGCATTCTGGCGGCCTGGCGCTGCCCGGGGGCGCGCGTGTTCCAGGGCGACATGTGGACCCTGGATTGGGGACGCTACGATCTGGTGTACCTGTTTCAGCGGCCCGAAACCATGGCCGACGCCTGGGCCAAGGCCGAGCGGGAACTGGCGCCGGGCGCCTGGCTCGCCAGCCTGGAGTTTGAGGTGCCGGACCGTGCACCCAACCTGCGCTGGACCTGCCCCGATGGCCGACCCCTGTGGCTGTACCAGCAGCCCGGGGCGTCAGCCCTGTGACCGCACCAGTGGTGCCGATGCGCCGAACTGGCGCTGCATGAACGCCACCTCGGGTTCGGGGCGCCCATACAAATAGCCCTGCATCAGCACCCCGGCGTGGCGGGTGAAGAAGGCGGCCTGTTCCGGCGTTTCCACCCCTTCGGCCACCACCCGCAGCCGCAGGTGGCTGGCCACCGACAGGATCGCTTCCACCAGCGCCGCGTCGCTCGGGTCGTTCGGCGCGTCCTGCACAAAGCTGCGGTCGATCTTCAGTTCGTGGATCGGCAGGTTCTTCAGGTACGACAGCGAGGAGTAGCCGGTGCCGAAATCGTCGATCGAGAAGTGCACGCCGTGGCGGGTCAGCTCGCTCATGCGCCGCACCACCGCATCCACCTCCTGCACCACCACTCCTTCCGTGATTTCGAGGATCAGGTCGCTCGGATCGGTCTGGTGTTGCTCCAGCAGCGAGAGCACATCGCGCACAAAGTGGGGCTGGTGGAACTGCCGCGGGCTGATGTTGACGGCGATCGGCATGCGCAGCCCGGCCTGCCGCAGTGCGCCCAGGTGCTGGCACACCCGCTCCAACACCCAACGGCCCATGGGGTCGATCAGGCCGCTTTCTTCGGCCACCGGGATGAACAGCCCCGGCGGCACCAGGCCGTGCTCCGGGTGCTGCCAGCGCACCAGTGCTTCGGCGCTGACGGTGTGGCCCTCGGCATTGACCTGGGGCTGCAGATAGAGCCGCAATTCGTCGGCTTCGAGGCCGCGCCGCAGGTCTTGTTCGATGGCAAAACGCTCGCTGACCAGGCGGCCCATGCCAGCGTCGAAAAACGCGGTCTGCTGGCCGCCCGCGTCCTTGGCGCGGTGCAAGGCGGTGTCGGCGTGGCGCAGCGTGTCGCCAGCGGAGGCGTCGAGGTCGGGGTTCAGCAGTGCCACGCCGATGCTGACCGACATGACCACCGCTTCGGTGCCCAGCATCAGGGGGTGCTGCATCGCTTCGTGGATGATTTCGGCCCGGCGCAGCAGCTCGCTGGACGCGGCGGGCGTGTCGCCGTGCAGGTTCTGCACCAGCAGACCGAACTCGTCGCCATTCAGGTGGGCCAGCATGTCGCCACCCTGCAGGGTGTCGCGCAGGCGCTGTGCCAGGGCTTGCAGCACCTGATCGCCCAGGGCGTGGCCGCGTGCCTCGTTCACCGCCTTGAAGCGGTCGATGTTGATCAGCAGCAGCCCGTGGAACTGGCCGTGGCCGCCGTGTTTGAGCAATTCGGACAGGTCGGACAGCAGCCGCTGGCGGTTGGGCAGGCCGGTCAAGGGGTCGAACCAGACCAGCAGTTCGGCGCGTTCCTCGGCGGCACGCTGGGCGGTGATGTCCATTTGCACCGAGATGTACTGCACCACCCGACCCCGTTCGTCGCGCAGCGGGGCGATGGTGGCGGATTGCAGGTAATGGCGCCCGTCCTTGTGGCGGTTGATCAGCTCGCCCTGCCAAGTCTCCCCCTGCTTGAGCGCGGACCACATGCGCCGGTAGGTATCGCCTGGCGTGCGGCGCGACTGCAGCAGGCGCGGTTTGCGGCCCACCACTTCGTCGGCGCGGTAGCCGCTCATGCGTTCAAATGCCGGGTTGACGTACTCGATCACCGCCTCGGGCGAGGTGATGAGCACCGCCACCGGGCTTTGCGAGGTGGCTTGCGACAGCATCCGAATCTGGTGCTCGGCCTGCTTGCGTTCGGTCAGGTCGCGCGAAACGCCCTGCGCTTGCACCGCCTCCCCTAGGGCATTGGCGATCAACTGGACCGACACCTCCATCGTCACCGGGGCGCCGTGTTTGTGCCGGTGCACCAGTTCCAGCACGCCGGTGCCGGCTTCCACCTCGCCCTGGTTGAAGCGCTGCACATGGTCTTGCAGCCAGGCCAGGGCACGTGTCAGGTCGTCCGGCTCCAGAATTTCGTCCAGCGCCATCCGGCACATGTCGTCGGGGCTGAAGCCAGTCAGGGGTTGGACCGCCGGGCTGACGTAGATCAGGCGCTGGCTGGTCAGGTCGAGCAGCCAGACCACGTCGCGGGCGTTCTCGGCCAGCAGGCGGTAGCGCGACTCGCTGTCCTGCAGGCGTCGCTGCGATTCTTCCAGCGCTTCGATGCTTTGGGCGCGGCGGGCCAGCTGGCGCCGTTGCAGCAGCAGGTAGGCGCCCGCGAAGGCGCTGAACAGGCCCAGCAGGCCGGCGAGGGTGAGGGTGGCCGCGTTGTGCAGCGCGTTGGCCAGCAGCTCGCGCCGGTCCTGCTTGACCAGCAGGTACCACTCGCTGCCTTCGACCGGCAGGATCACCCCAAAGGCGGGCTGGTTGCGGTAATCGACGCCTTCCAGCAGGGCGCCCGGGGCGGCTTCGCCGCGCAGAAACCGCGCGCTCAGCAGGGTGGAGGTGGACAGGGGCAAACGCCGCACCGCCGCCGCGCCGGGGTCTTGCCGTGGGTCGGAGAGGAGGAGCACTTCATGGCCCTCGCGGCGGAACAGAAATGCCTCGCCGGTGGTGGTGGGTTCGGGCCAGTCGCGCAGGGCGGGATGGATGTGCGGCGGCGGGTCCACGTGCATGACCACCAAAGCGGGCTGTCCCCCGGCGGGCTCCAGCAAGCCCACGTAGGCCAGCCGCAACTGGCCATCGGGGTCACGCCAGGGGCCCAGGGCCTGTGCCTGGCGCTGGTTCAGCACCCGTTGCAGCCCTTGGGCCAGCACCGGGTCGGGGCTGGCCGCGTCAGACCAGCGGGGCCAGACCATGCGTTGCTGCGGATCGTAGACCTCGACCCGGGCCACGCCGGGGGCCAGGGTCAGCCGGTCCATGCGTTCGCCCAGTTGCTGGTGGGCGACGGCGGCGGTCGGGTTTTGCTGCCATTCGTGCCAGAGGTGGGTCATCCACGGCTGGCTGCGCAGCTCTTGGGCATCGCCCAGGCGCTCGTGGTGCCACTCGGTCAGGCGCGTGGCCTTGCCAATGGCGATGGAGCGCAATTGCACCGCGATCTGGTTGCGCTCCTGCGTCCAGGACTGCAGCAGCGTGGCCCCGGTCACGACCAGGATGGCCGAGGTCAATACCGAGAGGGCCACCCAGGGCAGGCGTTCGGTGGGCGAGGCGGGGTCGGGCACGGTGGGCCGCAGTGGCGGCTTGGCCACCAGGAAAAACAACAGCACCGAACTCAGCAGCACGAACAGCCAGCCCTTGGCGGTGCTCAGCAGCAGCAGGGTCTCGCGGTCGTCCAGCAGCCAACCGAGTGCGGTGTCGGACAGCAGAATCCACAAGGCGCCGAAGGCGGCATACACCAGGGCCACCGCCATGGCGTGGCTGCGACTGCCCCAGCGTGGTTGGGGTGGGCGGGCGGTTCGTGGGGCGTTCACGGGTGTGGGCCGGGCTCAGTGATCGAAAATCTTGCCCGGGTTCAGGATCTGGTCCGGGTCCAGCGCCCGTTTGAGGGTGCGCATCATCTCGATGGCGCCATCGCCCGCTTCGTCGCGCAGGAAGCGCATTTTGTGCAGGCCCACCCCGTGTTCGCCGGTGCAGGTGCCTTGCAGCGCCAGGGCGCGGCTGACCAGTTGGTGGTTGAGTGCTTCGGCGGTTTCGCGCTCTTGCGCGTTGTCGGGATCGATCAGGTAGCCGAAGTGGAAGTTGCCGTCACCCACGTGGCCCACCAGAAAGTAGGGCAGGCCAGAGGCGTCGGCCTCGGTCACCGAGTCGAGCAGGCAGTCGGCCAGGCGGCTGATGGGCACGCAGGTGTCGGTGGAAATGGCGCGGCAGCCCGGCTTGCTCTGGATGGCGGCGAAGTAGGCGTTGTGCCGCGCTGTCCACAGGCGGGTGCGCTCCTCGGGGGTGGTGGCCCATTCAAACGCCTGGCCGCCATGTTCGCTGGCGATCTCCTGCATCAGCTCGGCCTGTTCCTGCACCCCGGTCGGCGAGCCGTGGAATTCCATCAGCAGCATGGGCTCCTCCCGCAGGCCCAGTTTGGCATAAGCGTTGACCATGCGCACCGTGCCGGCGTCCAGCAGTTCGCAGCGGGCAATCGGCACCCCCATCTGAATGATGGCGATGGTGGTGCGCACGGCGGCTTCGATGCTCGGGAAGGAGCAGATGGCGGCGGAAATGGCTTCGGGCAGCGGGTAGAGCTTGACGGTGATTTCCGTCATGATGCCCAGGGTGCCTTCGCTGCCCACCAGCAGGCGCGTCAGATCGTAGCCGGCGCTGGATTTTTTGGCCCGGCTGCCGGTGCGGATGACGTTGCCTTGCGCGGTGACCACCTCCAGCGCCAGCACGTTTTCGCGCATGGTGCCGTAGCGCACGGCGTTGGTGCCGCTGGCACGGGTGGCCGCCATGCCGCCAATGGACGCGTCAGCCCCGGGGTCGATCGGGAAGAACAGGCCGTGGCTTTTCACCGCGTCGTTGAGCTGCTTGCGCGTCACGCCGGGCTGCACCGTCACAGTCAGGTCTTCGGCGTTGATGCTGAGCACCTGGTTCATGCGGCTCACGTCCAGGCTGATGCCGCCTTGCACCGCCAGCAAATGCCCTTCGAGCGACGAACCGACACCGAACGGGATGACCGGCACCTGGTGCTGGGCGCAGAGCTTGACTGCGTCGGCCACGTCTTGGGTGGATTCGGCGAACACCACGGCCGATGGTGGCGGTACGGTGGTGAAGGCCGACTCGTCGCGCCCGTGCTGTTCGCGCACCGCCAGCGCGGTCGAGCACTGGGCGCCGAAACGCGCTTTCAACTGCGCCAGGAACGCATCGGGCACGGTGCGCAGGTGGATGGTCGGCAACAGGTGGTCGGGCAGCGTGGCGCTCATCATAATGACAGGCATTATCACCACACCCAACACGACCGGAAAGGGCAAACCACACCATGGGTAACCGCTTGACACAAATTGCCACCCGTACCGGCGACGCGGGCACCACCGGCCTGGGCAACAACCAGCGCGTCAGCAAAAACAGCCTGCGCGTGCACGCCATGGGCGACGTGGACGAATTGAATTCCCACCTGGGCCTGTTGCTGTGCGAAGACCTGCCCGCCGACGTGCGCACGCTGCTCGTGGAAATTCAACACCAGTTGTTCAACCTGGGCGGCGAGCTGAGCGTGCCGGGCTTTGAGCTGTTGAAGGGCGAGGCGGTGCTGGCGCTGGACGAGGCGCTGGAACAGTACAACGCCCAGTTGCCGCGCTTGCAGGAATTCATTCTGCCGGCGGGCACCCGCGCCGCCTCGCAGGCCCACGTGTGCCGCACCGTGGCACGGCGGGCCGAACGGCAGGTGGTGGCGCTGGGCAACGAAGAAGCCATCCACGACGCGCCGCGCCAGTACCTCAACCGCCTGAGCGACCTGATGTTCGTGCTGGCGCGGGTGCTCAACCGCATGCACGGGGGCGACGATGTGTACTGGAAGAGCGAGCGCATGCAGCGCGGCGAGGATTGACCGGACCCAGGCGATACGGCGATGTACAACCCCGCCCATTTCACGCTGACCGATCCCGCAGCCCTGCAGCGCATCGTTCGCCAGTACCCGTTGGGCATGCTGGTGACGCACGGGCCCGAGGGGCTGGACGCCAACCACATCCCTTTTGAATACGACCCCACGCGCGGCGAACACGGCACGCTGACGGCGCACGTGGCGCGGGCCAACCCGGTGTGGCAGCGGTGCGCGGGCGGCGCCGACGTGCTGGTGGTGTTTCGCGGGGTGGAGGGCTACATCTCGCCCAGCTGGTACCCCAGCAAGCACGACACCCACCGCCAGGTGCCCACTTGGAACTACGAAGTGGTTCATGCGCACGGCCGCCTCACCGTGCGCGACGACGAAAAGTTCGTGCGCGGTGTGGTGGCGCGGCTGACGCGCACCCACGAAGCGGCCGAGGCCCAACCGTGGAAGATGGGCGACGCCCCGCCTGACTACCTGGACGCGATGTTGCAGGCGATAGTGGGCCTGGAGATTGCCGTGACCCGGTGGGAGGGCAAGGCCAAGCTGAGCCAGAACAAGGAACTGCGCGACCGGCAGGGGGCGGTGGAGGCGTTGCAGGCGCGTGGGCAACACGGGTTGTCACAGTCCATGGGAAAGGTCCTTTCTCCATGATCTTTGGCTGCGGGGGGGCCAAAATACCATCTCACGAACCCGTGAGCGCCTTCACATACAGCTAGGTCCATACCTTGACGTCAAACCACTCCTTGCTTAGACTTGTACATTAAATGGAACAACTTTGGTGTGTGTATGCGTGTGGTCAATTTCTCCGAGGCCCGCAACAGCCTCAAGCATGTGATCGATCAGGTCATTGACGATGCGGATTACACCGTGATCGCGCGCCGTGACGCGCCCGATGCGGTGGTCATGTCGCTGGACACGTTCAATCGCCTGATGGAGACGGTGCACCTGCTCAAGTCACCGGCCAATGCCGCGCACCTGGCGCGCTCCATCGAACAGTTCCGCCAAGGGCAGACCGTGCAGCGAGGCCTCGCCAGTGACGACTGAGGCATCGCTGCTGAAGCTCACCTGGACCTTGGCCGCATGGGCCGATTACGAATACTGGCAAGGCCAGGACAAGAAGACGCTCAGGCGCATTCACGCCCTGCTGAAGGACTGTTTGCGCCACCCGTTTGAGGGCATCGGTAAGCCCGAACCTCTGAAGGAAAACCTGTCTGGGTTTTGGTCGCGCCGCATCGACGACACGCACCGCTTGGTGTATACCGTGGACGACCGTGTCTTGGTCGTCATTGCTTGCCGGTACCACTACCAGTAAATGGCGTGGGTTCAACCCAGCGCGATGATCTGGTTCAACACCGCACGCACCTGGGCAAACAGGGCATCATTAAGCGTTTTCATGGGGTGAGGGCAGGCCTGGCGCGCCCGCCAGTCGAACGACTTGGGTTGGTGGCACAACACATAGCTGGTTTTCCCCGCTTTGGCGCCGCCGGCCAAACCTGTCACCACCGCAAAGGGGTTGTCGGCGTTGTAGGCGGCGGTGGTCATGGGCAGGCCGATGACCAGCGAAGTGCGGTCGTTGAACGCCCGGGGCGACAGCACCAGGAAGGGGTGGATGTCCCGCATTTCCTGGCCTGCTTGCGGGTTGCAGTCGATCCAGATGACGTCTTGCCGGTCGGGTATCCAGGTGGCGGCCGCGCGGCGGGTCACCACTTTTCAGCCCCCACGGGCGGGGCTGCCATGGCTTCGCCGCCGTGGCGGGCCGGATCAAAGCGCTGAAGGCGTTCTTCCAGCGAAAGATCGGCCACGGGCAGTGGTTCGATGATCACTCGTCCCGCTTCCACCGACACGCGCACCTGCTGGTCGGCCTGCAAATGGGCTTCGCGTGCCACGGCCTGGGGCAGGCGTACGCCCAGGTTGTTGCCCCAGTGTTTGATGGACAGTACGGCTTCGGCCATCGCGAACCTCATGTGTTTAAATAAAGTCTAGACATTCTCGCAGTCCTGACGATCTAGGTCAATGTCGCGAGCGCTGTAGGAATTTGCCTGACACGCTGCCAGCCTCCGCCCGACGCGTCGAACAGCCGTTTTCCGATTCAAGGTTTAAAGGGGGAATTTCACAATCCATTTCAACGAATCAACGTTTTCTGGGCTGTGTTAGCCGAGACGCTGAAGCAACCACTGGAGTGTGAACATGACCACCGCAACCACCACCGAACAACTGCTGGCCGACATCCGCGAAGCCAACCTGACCTACCTGATGCTGGCGCAGCAGTTGATCCGTGCTGACAAGGCCGAGGCGGTGTTTCGTCTGGGGGTGAGCGAAGAGTCCGCCGAGCTGATCGCCGCGCTGTCGCCGGCCCAGGTGATGAAGGTGGCCAGCACCAACACCCTGCTGTGCCGCTTCCGCGCCGACGAGGACATGGTCTGGGGCCTGCTGACCAGCAGCCATGCCCCCAACCGCGTGGGCAACGACACCACCCAGCGCCTGCACGCCTCCATCCTGATGGCTGGCCGCCTGGCTGACGCCGCCGCCTGAACCTGGCTCGCCAGATCCCTCGAACCCCACCGAACCCCGCAGGAGCACCCCCATGGCCGCCGTCAAGAGCATCGTCAACGAAAGCAAGGACATCGAACGCGCGGTGGCGCTGATCGGCCTGGGCGCCCGCCTGCAGGTGCTGGAGAGCGAAACCAGCCTGTCCTACGAAAAGCTGCTGCGCCTGTACAAGGAAGTCGCGGGCAAATCGCCCAGCAAGGGCCAGTTGCCCTTTTCCACCGACTGGTTCCTGAGCTGGCAGCCCAACATCCATTCGTCGCTGTACGCCAACATTGCCGAGTACCTGAACAAGACGGTGGCGCTGGAGCCGATCGACGTGGTGATGAAAGCCTTCAAGCTGTACGAAGAGCAGATGACCACCTGCGGCATTGAGCCCCTGCTGAGCTTCACCCGCGCCTGGCGCCTGACCAAGTTCATGGACGCGGGCATGCTGGTGCGCACCAAGTGCTCCTGCTGCGGTGGCCACTTTGTGACCGACCAGTACGAAAACGCCCGTCACTACGTGTGCGGCCTGTGCAAGCCGCCGGCCCGCGCTGGCAAGGGCAAGGCCGACGGGGGCCTGCGCTTGGCTTGATAGTTGCAAAAGTAATTTTCAACTGAATTTATATTCGTTCCCAAACTAAAGCTCCCTGCGGATGATTCGGTCTGTCGAATCACCCACACGGAGCTTTCATGTTTTCTCGCCGCACTTTTTTGCCTGCCCTGGCCGCTGTCGCCAGCCTCGCTTCCCTGGCACCGCTGGCCCAGGCGCAAGCCCCGGTCACGCTGCTCAACGTCTCCTACGACCCCACCCGCGAGCTGTACGTCGAGTACAACGCCGCGTTTGCCAAGCACTGGAAAGCCCAGACCGGTCAGGACGTGACCATCAAGCAGAGCCATGGTGGCTCGGGCAAGCAGGCGCGCAGCATCATCGACGGGCTGGAAGCCGACGTGGCCACCCTGGCCCTGGCCGGTGACACCGACGCCCTGCACACCCACGGCGGCTACATCCCCAAAGACTGGCAAAAGCGCCTGCCCCACAACAGCACGCCCTACACCTCCACCATCGTGCTGGTGGTGCGCGCTGGCAACCCCAAGAACATCAAGGACTGGGACGACCTGATCCGCCCGGACGTCAAGGTCATCACCCCCAACCCCAAGACCTCGGGCGGGGCACGCTGGAACTACCTGGCCGCCTGGGAATTCGCCAAGCGCAAGTACGGCGGTGACGCCAAGGCGCAGGAATTTGTGGCCAAGCTCTACGCCAACGTGCCCGTGCTCGACACCGGCGCGCGCGGCTCGTCCGTCACCTTCGCGCAGCGCAACCAGGGCGACGTGTTCCTGAGCTGGGAAAACGAGGCCTATCTGCTGGAAAAGGAGTTTGGCAGCAAGGTCGATTTCGTCTACCCGTCGCTGTCCATCCTGGCCGAGCCGGCCGTGACGGTGGTGGACAAGAACGTGGACAAGAAGGGCACCCGTGCGGTGGCCGAGGCCTACCTGAAGTTCCTGTATACCGAGGAGGCGCAGGACATCATCGGCAAGCACTTCTACCGCCCGCGCTCGGAAAAGGCCCAAGCCAAGTACGCCAAACAATTGCCCAAGCTCAACCTGTTCACCATCGACCAGGCGTTCGGCGGCTGGGACAAGGCGGCCAAGGTCCACTTTGCCGACGGCGGCGTGTTCGACCAGATCTACAGCCGGCAGTGATACCCCGGTGCTGAGATGAACTTTCAACAATTGCGCTCGGTGCGCGAAGCGGTGCGCTGCGGTTTCAACCTGACCGAAGTGGCACTGGCGCTGCACACCTCGCAGCCCGGTGTGAGCCGGCAGGTGCGGGAGCTGGAGGAGGAGCTGGGCGTGGAGCTGTTCGTGCGCTCCGGCAAACGTTTGCTGGGCCTGACCACGGCGGGTAAAACTTTGCTGCCCATGGTGGAGCGGGTGCTGCAGGAAACCGACAACCTGCGCCGCGCCGGGCAAGACTTGCAGGGCCGCGAGGAAGGGCGCCTGTCGATCGCCGCGACCCACTCCCAGGCCCGCTACGCCTTGCCGCACGTGGTGAAGGACTTTCGCCAACGCTACCCAAAGGTGACGCTGCACCTGCACCAGGGCTCACCCAAGCAGGTGGCTCAGATGCTGCTGTCGGGCGAGGCCGACATTGGCGTGGCCACCGAAGCGCTGGCCGAGTACGACCCGTTGGTGACGCTGCCGTGCTACCGCTGGACCCACAGCATCGTGCTGCCCAAGGCCCACCCGCTGCTGGCGCTGAACCGCCGGGTGACGCTGCACGACCTGGCGGCGTGGCCCATCATCACCTACGAGGTGGGGTACACCGGCCGCTCGCACATCGACCAGGCGTTTGCCGCGCAGGGCTTGCAGCCCGACGTGGTGCTGACCGCCATGGACGCGGACGTGATCAAGACCTATGTGGAACTGGAGATGGGGGTGGGCATTGTGGCGTCGATCGCGCTGGACGATGAGCGCGACCGCCACCTGGGCGTGCTGGACGCCGGGCACCTGTTCCCGGTCAACCTGACTCGATTGGGCATCGCCCGCAGCCATTGGCTGCCCGGGTTTGCCTACGGTTTCATCGAGGCGTTCGTGCCCACGCTGACGCGTGACATGGTGCAGCAGGCGCTGGCCGTTTCAAGTCTTTGTCAGTCCAAGTCGTCCTCGGTCAGTTTGTCCAGCAATGAGGTTTTGAACCAATAAGGCATCAGGTCGGTTTTCAGCACCAACTCTGCGCCGTCGGTGACCTCGGCAATCCACACCCGTTCACTGTCCGAGTTGTCAAACACATAGGCGCGGTCGGCGCAGGTCACGGCATCGGCCAACAGCGCCAAGGACCGGTGGTACCGCTCGACGATTTTGTCTCGGGGCACGTTGTGCTTGCCTAAGCTCACCCGATGAGCCACCCGCGAAATGTTGATCTCCGGGTCTTCGGTGGCCACGTAGTAGAGGTATGTTCTGAAACCTTGCTCTCGCGCCTGGCAAAAAAAATCCACTTTGGCGCGTGCGGACATCACGGTTTCGAAAGTGAACGAGACCTGGCGGCGCAGCAAATCGTGCCGGATAAAGTCGACCAGCACGGATGCCAGGTAGGAGTTGACCTGCAGGCCATCAAACACCACCCGGTCATCATGGAGTCGGATGTGCCGGGCCGCATGGTGCATGCCCTGACTTTGTAAAAATTCGGAGGTGGCAAAAAACGCCGACAGTGCAGCCTGGCTGGATTTCACCCCAAAGGGTTCCAGCGAAATGGACCCATGGGTTCGAATGTCAGCCTCAATGTCATCGGCATTGACATACACCCCCAACCAGTGAGGGTCCAGCACATCTTTCAGGGTGCTTTTGCCCGAACCGTTCGGGCCAGCAAACATGCGCAGTCTGGGCTTGACTTCGCTCATTCAGCAGGCGCTGGTCGACGCTTGAGCTTGATCTTCGCACCCACGGCCACCTTCACCGGGCTGTGCAGTGTGCGGAGCACTGTCTCCGTCCCGTCGGCATGTGTTTCGACCAACAGGCCATTGACGGCGCGCAACACTTTGCCACTGGTCGTCAGCGCTTGGTAGTAGGCACGCTGGAAAGCACCCTCGGCCAGCTTGGGGATGCCGGCCTCCAAGACCTTCATGGATTCTTCGGTCAGCTTCATGGATACACCTCGGACCTGATGATACCGGACCCGTGCGGTTTAGAGGTCGCGCTGACGGCCAGCATGGCGTAGATCAGCATCAGGATCGGCCATTCGATGGACTTGTAGGCCTCGTCCGGCTTCAGGCATCCGGTCACGACCACCAGCACCGCAATGGCCAGGCCGGCCGCGCGTGCCATGCGTTCGCCCCGCCTGGACCACAGGCATCGGCTTTATATTTATTTTTGTAATTACAAAACTCCTACAAAATAGTTTGAGAACTAAACGGCGGCCTTCAAAATCGAGCCCATTGCTTTCAACCGAACCCAGGTCCGTCCATGAAACCCACCTTTCGCCAAGCCCTCGCCGTCATCGCGCTGACCGCTTCCAGCTGGGCCAGCGCCCAGACCACCTTGCTCAACGTGTCGTACGACGTGGCGCGCGAGTTCTACAAAGACCTCAACACCGCTTACGTGGCGCAGGCCAAGAAGGCCGGCAAGGACGTGAAGGTGGACCAGTCGCACGCCGGCTCCAGCGCCCAGGCGCGCGCCGTGGCCGATGGCCTGGAAGCCGATGTGGTGACGTTCAACACCACCACCGACGTCGATTTCCTGGCCGACAAGGGTGTGGTCGCCAAAGACTGGCGCAAAAAATTCCCGAACAACGCCGCGCCCACCACCTCGACCATGCTGTTCCTGGTGCGCAACGGCAACCCCAAGAACATCAAGGACTGGGACGACCTGATCAAGCCCGGCGTACAAGTGGTGGTTGTGAACCCCAAGACCGGTGGCAACGGCCGCATGGCCTACCTGGCCGCATGGGGCTACGTGCGCAGCAAGGGCGGCAGCGACGCCGACGCGCAGGACTTCGTGAGCAAGCTCTACAAGAACGTGCCCGCGCTGGCACGCGGCGGGCGTGACGCCACCGGCATCTTCCTGCAGCGCAACATCGGCGACGTGCTGGTGACCTTCGAGTCCGAAGTGGTGTCGGTGGACAACGAATTCGGCAAGGGCAAGGTCGATGCGATCCACCCCAGCGCTTCCATCGTGGCCGAAAACCCGGTCGCCATCGTCGAGCGCACCGTGGCCAAGAAGGGCACGGCCGCCGACGCCAAGGCCTACCTCGATTTCCTCTACAGCCCCGAAGGCCAGGAAATCGCCGCCAAGCACAACATCCGCCCGCGCAACGAAGCGGTGCTCAAGAAGTACGCGGCCGCGTTCAAGCCGATCAAGTTCTTCACGGTGGAGCAGTACTTCGGCTCGCTGGCCGAAGCGCAGAAGGTGCACTTCAACGACGGCGGCCAGTTCGACAAGCTGTACACGACCAAGTAAACCCCAGCCTCGTTGGTGACCATGACTTCTGCCACGCTGCCCGCCGGCGCGGCCCCTGCCTCCGGCCCCCGCCGCAGCGCACGGGTGCTGCCCGGCTTCAACCTCACGCTCGGGTACACGGTGCTGTACCTGAGCCTGATCGTGCTCATCCCGCTGTCGGCGCTGGTGTTCAAGACCTTCACCCTCTCCTGGCCCGAGTTCTGGGAAGCCGTCACCTCGCCGCGCGTGCTCGCGTCGTACCGGCTGACCTTCGGCGCTTCGCTGATCGCCGCGCTGGTCAACGTGGTGTTCGGCCTGCTGGTGGCCTGGGTGCTGGTGCGCTACCCCTTCCCCGGCAAGAAGTTCGTGGACGCGCTGGTGGACCTGCCGTTTGCGCTGCCCACCGCCGTGGCCGGCATTTCGCTGACCGCGTTGCTGGCGGGCAACGGCTGGGTCGGCCAGTTCCTGGAGCCGCACGGCATCCAGCTCGCCTTCAACCCCAACGGCGTGGTGATCGCGCTCATCTTCATCGGCCTGCCGTTCGTGGTGCGCACGGTGCAGCCGGTGCTGGAAGACGCTGAAAAGGAGCTGGAAGAAGCCGCCACCTGCCTGGGCGCCACCCGCTGGCAGACCTTCACGAAAGTGATTTTTCCCAGCATCGCGCCCGCGCTGCTGACCGGCTTTGCGATGGCCTTCGCCCGCGCGGTGGGCGAGTACGGCTCGGTCATCTTCATCGCCGGCAACATGCCCATGGTGTCTGAAATCACGCCGCTCATCATCATCGGCAAGCTGGAGCAGTACGACTATGCCGGTGCCACCGCCGTGGCCACCGTCATGCTGGTGATCTCCTTCGTGTTGCTGCTGGTCATCAACGGCTTGCAAACCTGGCAGCGCAAGCGTTCGGCGGGGAACACGCAATGAGTTCGCAAACCACCGTTCGATCCGCTCAGCGCGGCACCACCGAGGCCGCCTGGGTGCGCTACACCCTCACCGGCGTGGCGCTGGTGTTCATGTTCCTGTTCCTGGTGCTGCCGCTGGCGGCGGTGTTCACCGAAGCGCTGCGCAAGGGCTTTGAGGCCTACTGGGAAGCGCTGCAGGAGCCCGACGCCTGGTCCGCCATCCGCCTCACGCTGCTGACCGCCGCCGTGGCGGTACCGCTGAACCTGGTGTTCGGCATCGCCGCTGCCTGGTGCATTGCCAAGTACGAGTTCAAGGGCAAGTCCTTCCTCACCACGCTGATCGACCTGCCGTTCTCGGTCTCGCCCGTGGTGGCGGGCCTGATCTACGTGCTGGTGTTCGGCGCGCAGGGTTGGTTGGGCCCCTGGCTGATGGAGCACGACATCAAGATCGTGTTCGCCGTGCCCGGCATCATTTTGGCCACCATCTTCGTGACCTTCCCCTTCATCGCGCGCGAGCTGATTCCGCTGATGCAGGCGCAGGGCAACGAGGAGGAGCAGGCCGCCATCGTGCTGGGCGCCACCGGCTGGCAGACCTTCTGGCGCGTGACGCTGCCCAACATCAAGTGGGGCCTGGTGTACGGCGTGATCCTGTGCAACGCGCGGGCCATGGGCGAGTTTGGCGCGGTGTCGGTCGTGTCCGGCCACATCCGCGGGCAGACCAATACCATGCCACTGCATGTGGAGGTGCTCTACAACGAGTACCAGTCCGTCGCCGCCTTTGCCGTGGCGTCGCTGCTGGCGTTGTTGGCGCTCGTCACGCTGGCCATCAAGTCGTTGGTGCAGTGGAAGTTTGAACGCGGGATGAAGATCGCCGCCGATTTGCCGCCCGAACGCCCCGTACACAACACAACCCCTGTTCAGGCTGAGCTTCTGGGACAAACATCATGAGTATTGAAATCCGCAACATCAGCAAGAGCTTTGGCGAGTTCCGCGCTTTACGCGACGTGTCGCTGGACATCGAGTCGGGCGAGCTGGTCGCGCTGCTGGGCCCGTCGGGCTGCGGCAAGACCACGCTGC
>CAZSZN010000045.1:0-17270 GCA_964610405.1 uncultured Macromonas sp.
GGCGCTGGCGGTCTTGCGGATCACGTACAGCTTGCGCTCCAACGCGTCCTGCACGATCACGTCGGTGCCACGGCCGATGAACACCTGGCGGATGATCGGCTCGGTTTGGCGCACGGTGGGGGACATGGGCATGTCCTTGTTTACCGGCACGTCGCGCCAGCCCAGCAGCACCTGGCCTTCGGCCTTGATCGCGCGTTCCATTTCCTGCTCGCAGGCCAGGCGGCTGGCGTGTTCCTTGGGCAGAAACACCAGGCCCACGCCGTACTCACCAGCGGGCGGCAGGGCCACGCCCTGCTTGGCCATTTCTTCGCGGTAGAGCTGGTCCGGGATCTGGAGCAAGATGCCCGCACCGTCACCCATCAGGGCATCGGCACCCACGGCACCCCGGTGATCGAGGTTTTCCAGGATCTTGAGGCCTTGGGCCACGATGGCGTGGCTTTTGTGCCCCTTGATGTGGGCCACAAAGCCGACGCCACACGCGTCGTGTTCCTGGGCCGAGTCGTACAGACCGTGCTGTTGCAACTGCGCGATTTCGCTGTAGTGGGTCACGCCTTACTCCTGAATCCAAAAAATGCAAGTGTGCGAAGCATAGTGCAATGCAACAACAATGCCAAGCACTTTAATTGGGGTCAGATACCAATTAAAATAACCATTGGAAATCAACCCATTAAATTGGGGACAGATTAAGGTCGATCCGGCGTGACCAGCTTGCGAGGCCGTCCCGCGCGGGCCTTGGCCACCCGCCGCCCACTGAGGGCTTCCAGCCGTTCCAAAAAGGCGGCGCCGCCTACCGGCCACCCCCCTTGCACCGCCCGCAACAACTGATGCACCTCCCTCTCGGGCACCCCTTGGTGAACCAATTGGGCATACGCCGCCTCCCGGGCAAATGGCGTGTTGCCCAGCGACCACCACAAGGCGTGGGGCATCAGCCCTGCGTCCATCCGCCAGCCACGGTAATGGGCATGGCTGGTCCATGCGTACCCTTCCGGGGCATGCACCAGTCCGGCGCGCACGGGGGCCAAGTCCAGCGTCAGCATGGCCAACCACAGCCGGTCCGCCTCCAGCACGGTGGAACGGTAGCGCCCCTCCCACAAGGTCCCCGTCCCGCCATGGCGCTGGTTGTGGTAGCGCCCATAGCTCCGGCCCAAAGCCTGCATGAAGGTGGACAGGGCCGGCTCACCCTCTGGCGTCAGCAGCAGCAGAATTTCCCCCTCCAGCAACGCGTACGCGTGGAGCTGCACACCATGCACAGGTGCCAGCGTCCACACCAGCGCCAGGAACTGCCGCCGGTCGGCATCGTCGCCGAACACCGGGCTGTGGCGGTGCCCCCGCCACATCACCAGATGCAGTTCGCCAGGCGCCACCAAACGGGGAAGTCGTGCCATGAACGTCCTCAGTGCGCGGCCTGCGCGAGCCGCCGCTGCAGCAGGCAAGCCAGCGCCATGCCTGCCAGACAACACCCCAGGTTGAAAGCCCAGGTCAGGTGCCAGCCCCCCACTCGGGCCGCGAGCCACGCCACCATCGGCGGCCCGGTGAATTGCCCCAAGGCGGACAACTGCTGCACCCAACCCACGGTGGTGGACACCGTCTGCGCGCTGGGTGCCAGGCGCACCGACAAAGCGAACAACGTACCAGGAATGACGCCTCCCACCGCCGAGAACGCGAGCACCGCAGCGTACTGCAGCCCGGGCAGGCCCAAGTCGGCGAACGTGAGCACCGCTCCGGCACCCATGGTGCCAAACCCCCAGAACAGCAAGGTTTGGGGCCGCACACCCCGGGCCAACCAGCGCCCGGCACCGATGTTGCCCACCAGATTGACGCCGGCCGCCAGTGCACTGAGCACCCCCACCCAGGCCGGCGCCCAGCCCGCCTCGGTGTAAATCGTCGGCAAAAACCCGACCACCGCCAGCCACTGGCCGGAATACATCAAGAACCCCAACGCCACCAGCCAGGGGCCCGCCGACGACAAGGTAAGGCTCAATCGTGGCCACAACCCCAAACGGGTTGAGCCCGGTTCGATCGACGGGTCAGGTGGGATCCACCGCCACACGCCCCATGCACAGGCCAACGACAGCATGGCCAGCACCACCCAGACGGCGCGCCAGCCCATCAACGCATAAGCGATCGGCCCCAGTAGCAGCATGGTCGCCGCCCCCACAGGCATGTACGCGCCCCAATACCCCAGGGCTTTGTTCAGTCGCGACGCGTCGTGCAACTGGCGGCGAATCAAGCCGGGTGCAGGTAACACCGCCAACAAAAAACCCAACCCTTCCAGCGCCCGCGTCAGCAGCAACACCTGCGGGCTGTGGGCCACACTGCCCCAGCCACTGCCCAGCGAAAGAAGCAGCAAGCCCGCCAACATCACCCGGCGGGGCCCCAGGCGGTCTGCCACCAGACCGGCCAACGCCCCCAGCGTCATGCCGGCCATCTGAATCACGGCCAGCAGAAAGCCGCCTTGCACCAGCGTCACGCCCAAATCGCGGGCCAGCACCGGGAGGGCCGGCGGCAACTTGCCGACATGGAAGGCGCTGACGACGCCTACCAGCACCACAAAACCGGCCACGCGGCGGTCAACGACGGAAGAGGCCACCAACGCCATCACCCGCACCTTTAGGCAAACAAGCGTTGGCCCGTGAGCCGTTCGTGCTCGCGGATGGCAAAACGGTCGGTCATGCCAGCGATGTAGTCGGCCACGCGCCGTCGCTCGCTCACCGGGCACGAGGACGCCGGCAACAAGCTCGGATCGTGGCGATACGCCTGGTACAGATCGGACACCACCGTCCGCGCACGCGCGGTGGTCTCCTGCACCTTGGGGTGTCGGTAAAGCTGCGTCATCAAAAACCGCTTCAAGGTCGATGAATCCGCCCTCATCGGTTCGGAGAATCGCAGCAAAGGGGGCGCCTGCCGTACTTCGTCCAGCGACTCGACGCCGGCTTCGCGCAGTGCCTCGCGGGTCGCGGCGATCACGTCGTACACTTGGTCGCTGAGCATGCGCCGAATCGCCTCGAACAGCAAACGGCGACCGCGCAGGTGGGGGTATTGCGCCAGCGTTTGGCGGCGGTAGCGGTCAAACAAATCCACCGCTTCGAGCTGTTCGATGGAGATGAGCCCGGAACGCACCCCATCGTCGATGTCGTGGGCATTGTATGCAATCTCATCGGCCAGGTTGGCCAACTGGGCCTCCAGCGACGGCGATTGGCCGTGCAGAAAACGGTGCCCCACCCCACCGGGCTCCTGCGCCTCCAGCCACTGCGCGTTGGCGCGCGAGCAGTGCTTCAGGATGCCCTCACGGGTTTCGAAGGTCAGGTTCAAGCCGTTGAAAGCGGGGTAGCGCTCCTCCAGCTCATCCACCACCCGCAAACTCTGCATGTTGTGTTCGAAGCCACCTTGCGGCTCATCCGCAGGCATGCCAAGGTCTGGCGATGGATCGTTGTGCAAACAAGCGTTCAAGGCGTCCTGGCCGGCGTGCCCAAACGGGGTGTGCCCCAAATCGTGGGCCAGCGCAATCGCTTCCACCAGATCTTCGCTCAACCCCAGGCTGCGCGCGATGCTGCGGCCCAGTTGCGCCACTTCCAGCGAGTGGGTCAGGCGGGTGCGAAACAGGTCGCCCTCGTGGTTGAGGAACACCTGCGTTTTGTAGACCAGCCGTCGGAACGCGGTGCAGTGAATGACGCGGTCGCGATCGCGCTGGAAGTCGTTGCGGGTGGGTGCGGGCACCTCGGGGTGGTGCCGGCCACGGCTGCGCGCGGGATCGCAAGCCGCACCCAAACGCGCCAGACCGTCATCAGCCGGTGCAGGCATCCACCACCTCGGCGACCAACGCATCCGGCGCGCCGCGCACGACCGCCTGGCCGTTGGCCTGAATCAACACGAACTTGATTTCGCCCGCCTCCGCCTTTTTGTCCACCCGCATCAGCTCCAGAAAACGAGCGGCTTGATCCGTCCCGATCTTGGGCGCACGCACAGGCAGGCCGGCTGCCTCAATCAAGCGCACCAAGCGTGCGAGGTCAGCCTCGGGCAGCAAACCCAAGCGAGCCGAGAGGGTGGCCGCCATCACCATGCCGCACCCGACCGCCTCCCCGTGCAGCCAGGCGCCATAGCCCATGCCCGCTTCGATGGCGTGCCCGAAGGTGTGCCCAAAATTCAAAATGGCGCGCAGCCCGGCCTCGCGCTCGTCTTGCCCCACCACCCAGGCCTTGATTTCGCAACTGCGCTGCACCGCGTAAGCCAAAGCCTGCGGATCGCGGGCACGCAATGCCGGCATGTGGGCCTCAATCCAGTCCAGGAAAGCCAAATCCGCGATCGGGCCGTACTTGATGATCTCCGCCAACCCAGCACTCAGCTCTCGCTCTGGCAGTGTGCGCAGCGTGTCCAGGTCGCACACCACCTGCAAAGGCTGGTAAAACGCCCCAATCATGTTCTTGCCCAGCGGGTGGTTGATGGCGGTTTTACCACCCACCGAGGAGTCCACCTGGGCCAACAAGGTGGTGGGCACCTGCACAAAAGGCACCCCGCGCATGTAGCAAGCAGCGGCAAAACCCGTCATGTCGCCCACCACGCCTCCGCCCAAGGCGAACAGCACGGTCTTGCGGTCGCAGGCGCGGGCCAGCAGCGCGTCGAAAATCCGGTTCAAGGTGTCCCACGTCTTGTGAGCCTCGCCGTCGGGCAGAACGACCACGTCCACCTGGCCGTACTTGGTGCTCAGCGCCGCCTGGAGTCGTTCGGCATACAAGGGGGCGACCACGTCATTGGTGACAATGCAGGCGTTGGCGGCCTTGGGCAATGCAGCCCAAGTGGTTTCCTGGTTCAGCAAACCAGTACCGATGAAGATGGGATAGCTTCGATCGGCCAGATCGATTTCAACCTGGGCCGAGAGATTCGGGGACGATGGGATCATCCCCTTAGTGTAGCGAGCGCGAGGCGACGCCCGTCAGGCCGGATGGCCGGCGCCGTTCAGCTCCAACTGCATCGCAATCATGTTCACCAAGGCCACCACCGACGGGCGACCGGTTTCCACCACGAAATGCGCGGTCTCGCGATACAGCGGGTCGCGGGCGGCGTACAGATCCCGCAACCGTTGCAGCGGGTCGGCCACCAGCAGCAACGGTCGGTTGCGGTCGTGGCGCACGCGCCGGTAAACGTCCTCGGGCGTGGCCCGGAGGTAGAACACCTTGCTGCGCTCGTGCAGGCAACGCCGGTTGGCTTCGCGCAAGATCGCGCCGCCCCCGGTCGAGAGGACGCACGACGGTCCGAGCGACAACTCGTCGATGACGGCTTGCTCGACATCGCGAAAAGCGTCCTCGCCTTCGCGCTCGAAATACTCACGGATCGAGCAACCCAAACGCTGCTCGATCTGGTGATCCGAATCGATAAAAGGCAACTGGAGCCTGCGCGCCAGTTGCCTTCCCACGGTGGTTTTTCCGGAACCGGGGAGTCCGACCAAAGCAATCACGTCAGCGTTGAGATGCAGTCAAAGTCTCCGAGACCACTCTGGGGGTGATGAACACCAACAACTCTGTCTTCACCGAAGAACGGCCGCGAGATTTGAACAAATTACCGATCACAGGCACATCACCCAACCCGGGCACCTTCTCCAAGGTGTTCGTGTCGATCTGGGTATAAATGCCACCAATCACGATGGTCCCGCCGTTCTCGACCAAGACTTGGGTTTCCACGATTTTCTTCTGGACCAATTCCAAAGCTCGGGTCAATTCGTTCAATCGTGCCTGATCCTTTTTGACCTCCAGCTTCATGATCACATCGCCATCTGGCGTGATCTGAGGCGTCACACGCAGCGACAGCACCGCATCGATGAATTCTGTGGTCGTGTTACCCGCTTGGTCGATCTTGTTGTAAGGAATGCGCTGACCGTCTTCAATCTTGGCCTCGCGCTGATCTGCCGTGAGAATTTTCGGGCTGGCGATGGTTTTCACCTTGCCGTCGGATTCGTTCGCCAGAATCTCCAGGTTCAACAGTCGGGTGACGCCTGCATTGAACAGGGAAAGGCTGAACAAACCGCCATCCCGGGTCGAGTCCGCAGCAGGGATGGTGCTCACACGCCCAGAGTTGCTCACATTCAGGGAATTGAAACCGAATGAACTACCACCGCGGTCAGCTGTACTTCTCGGGTTGGAACTGGCACCAAAACGAACGCCCAGACTCTTGCTGAAATCATCCGACGCCTCGACGATGCGCGCCTCGATCAGCACCTGCTTGACGGGGACGTCGATCTTCTTGATCAAAGCCTCGATTTCCTCCAGCTTGGTGCCGACGTCGGTGACGAAGATCTGGTTGGTGCGAGGCTCAGCAAACACCGAGCCTTGCTTGCTCAGAATCCGAACCTGGTTTTCCCCAGCCCCCACGGCGGTGGTCAACTGTTTCGCCACGTCTTCAGCAGTGGCGAAATTGAGTCTGAAACTCTGCGTGCGCGGCAACTCCAGCACCTGTATCTGCTGCCGGGCTTCCAGTTCCGACTTCTCCTTGGCCAGAATCTCCGCCTGCGGCGCCACCCAGATCACGTTGCCGGTCTTGCGCATCCCGAGTCCCTTGGCCTGCAACACGATGTCCAGCGCCTGGTCCCAGGGTACATCCTTCAGCCGCAAGGTCACATTGCCCGTGACGGTGTCCGAGGTGATGATGTTGAAGTTGGTGAAGTCCGCGATCACCTGCAACAAGGCACGGACTTCGATGTTCTGGAAATTCAAGGAAAGCTTCTCGCCCGAGTAGTTGGGACCTTGCACCAGCTTGTTCGGGTCTGTCTTGACTTCACGCACTTCCAGGACAAACTGGTTGTCACTCTGGTAAGCGCTGTGCTCCCAGTTACCCACCGGCTCCACCAGCAGCCGGACACGATCCCCCACTTGAGTGGCCGTGACGGTGCGAACGGGCGTGCCGAAGTCAGACACATCCAGCCGTCGGCGCAAGCCCTCAGGCAAAGACGTTTTCAGGAACTCCACCACCAAGTTTTTGCCTTGCTGACGGATATCGACCCCCGTCTGATTGTTGGCCAGATTCACCACCACACGGCCTGCACTCTCGGAACCGCGGCGGAAATCGATGTCGTTCAAAGGCGCAACGTCGCCGGGCATCGCCGGGGCTGCGAACACAGAACCCAAGTTGCCCCCAGCCACCGGTGTGGCCACAGCGGGCGGCTTCAACGTCACCAAAAGCGCGTTGCCATCAATCCGGGTTTCGTAGCCCACAGCCTGATTGAGGTTGAGCACGACACGTGTCCGGTCGCCCGCCTCCACCACGTTGGCCGACCTCAGATTGCCCTGATTCAGTTCAAACAGGTTCTTGCCCGTCGCATTGGTAACACCCGAAAAATCCAGCGCAATTCTGGCGGGCGTCTGAACCGCAAAACCCACCGGCATTTGCTGCAGCGGCTGGCTGGTCTGGATGCGGATGACCTCTGCGCCGCTCTGCGTGGCCGCCGTGACCGACTGGATCGCCAATTGCGCGTGCGCCAGCCCTGCCAAAAACAAGGAAGTCACCACGAAGGTCAGTTGATGAAAGCGTGACATGGTAGTTGTCTGCCTGTTGCCGGTGTTGTGGTGGTGGTTCATTTGCCGCTTCCCTCTTGCAGATCCAAGGATGTGGTGCGCTCGACCCATTCGCCCGCTGCATCCTGAACGATTTCTCTCAACACAATTTGCGTATCGGTGATGCCCGTGATCCGGCCAAAATTCTGCCCAAGGTAATTGCCCCGGCGCACCTGATAGAGCAGGTTGTTGGCACGCACCAGCGCGACTTTTTGCCCTTGCCGGTCCAGCAAACCCACCATCGCCATGGTGTCCAAAGGCAGCGCCTCCAGCGGCTCCTTGCGCCGATTTTGCTCTGCCGCCAACAGCGCCGATGTGGCGCCCGAAGCGCCCTCCTCTTTCAGCGATCGGGTCAACTTGTCGTCCGAAAAAGGAGACAAGTCAGCGGCCTGGGTGAACGCCTGGGGCACGTAGGGTTTGGGCTCTGACACCGGCTCCACCTTGGGCTTGACGGTGGCCCGCTGATCGGCCATCCACTGGGTCAAATCGTGGTCAGGCCCGACATCGCAAGCCGTCAGCATCAGTGCAGCCGCCAGTGCGGTCATGACCTGCCAGGGTGAACGTGGACTCATTTCTTGGTCTCCCCCTGCTTTTGCTTCTGCTGAGCAAGCACTTCATCCGGGTCCAAGTAACGGAAGGTTTTGGCCGTTGCATCCATGCTCAACACCCCTGGACGCCCGGTGGCCGGCGACAACGTCATGTTGTTCAGCGTCACAATCCGGGACAAGTGCGCCACGTCAGACACGAACAAGCCAATGTCGGCGTAGCTGCCCGAGACACGCACCGCGATCGGCAACTCCGCGTAGTAATCCTTGACGGTTTCCTGGCCAGGCCGGAACAGCTCAAACTGCAGACTGCGACCCAACCCGGCTTGGTTGATGTCAGAGAGCAACGCGTCCATCTCTGCTTTGCTGGGCAGTTGCTTTTCCAGTTGCGCCACGTACTGCCGCACCTGCTCCAACTGCGCTTTCAACAGGTCGAAATTGACGGTTTGCGCAAGCTTACGCGTGTATTCCGTGCGCAACTCAGCCTCACGTTTGCGTTCAGCGTCAAGCTTGGTGCCCATGTCGCTGAGCCAGACGTACCACAGCGCCACCACCACCACGACACCGATGACGGTCAACAACAGATAGCGGGGCGCCGCAGGCCACAACGAAGGATCGTTGGGGTCCAAACCGGTGAACTGGGTCCGCAGCTTCTGTTGCAGTGCCGCGAAATCAACCGAAGATTTTTTGGGGGTCTTGGCCATAGCGTATCGACGTTAACGCCGCCTCAAACTTTACCCGCCGGTGCTGCTGGCTCACCCACCGCTGCTGGCGCAGCATCGGGGCCCTTGGTCAGGGTGGCACGCATCGAGAAGTTGAACACCCGGCGCTGTCCGCGCTGGCCCAGGTTGGCGGTGGTCGCGGTGATTTCAATCAGTTGCGGACGGGTCAACCAGCCGCTGTGGTTACCCAGGTTGCGCAACAGTTCAGACACCCGCTCCTGCGATTGAGCAACGCCTTCAATGGCGATGGTCATGTTGTCTTGCTTCAACGTGCGCAAGTAAACCCCATCGGGCAATTGGGCCACCATTTCGTTGAGCAGGTGCACCGGCAAGTTGCGATCGGCCTGCAGGTTCTCCACCGCAGACTGACGCGCCTTCAGGCCATTGAGCTCTTGCTGCAGCGTCGCGATTTCCTTGATTTGGACATCCAGCTTCGCAATTTCTGACTGCAGAAACCCGTTGCGCTGCTGTTGCTCGGAAATCCGGGCCTCATACACCCCATAGACGGCCGCTGACACGGCCAAACCGGCCGCCACCGCCATGCCCAAATGAACAAAGAACAACTCGCGCCGCTTTTTGCGCGCCGCCTCGCGGTGTGGCAGTAGGTTGATGGTGATCATTGGCTGAACCTCCGCAACGCCAAGCCTGTAGCGACGAGGTACGAGGTGGATTCCACCGCAAGGCGGTTGGCCGGGATGCTCGGCGCCACTGCCATCCCGTCAAACGGGTTGAGCACTTTGCAAGGGAAGGATGTCTGAGTCGTGACAGCTTCGGCCAAACCCGGCAGCGCCGCACAACCACCGGACAGCAGGATTTGATCCACCTTGTTGTGCGGGGTACTGGTAAAGAAGAACTGCAATGCACGCCCCAGCTCTTGCCCCAAACCTTCCATGAAGGGGCCCAACACCGCCTCGCGATAGTCTGCCGGCAGACCGGAACCGGATTTTTTCTTGGTTTCGGCATCCTCGAAGGAGATACCGTACTGACGGGCGATCTGATTGGTGAGCTGCACACCACCAAACACTTGGTCGCGCTCGTAAATCATCTCGTCATTGCGGATCACCTGCAAGCTGGTGGTCTGCGAACCGACCTCGAACAGTGCCATGAGCAGGTTGCGACCCTTGTTCGGCAGCGACTCCGTCAGACGGGAGGCGGCCAGGCGCGAGGCGTAAGACTCCACATCGAGCACCACTGGCGTCAAGCCGGCCGCCTCGGCCAGCCCCTGCCGGTCCGACACCTTTTCCTTGCGCGAGGCCGCCAGCAACACCTCGACATAGTCGGGCACGTTGGCGGAAGGCCCCACAACGCAGAAGTCAAGGGCCACTTCAGACAAGGGGAAAGGGATGTACTGCGTGGCTTCGGATTCGACCTGGACCTCCATCTCGGCATCGGTCAGGCCGGCGGGGAGGTTGATTTTTTTGGTGATGACCGCCGAGCCGGGCAATGCCAGCGCCGCATGACGGGTTTTGGTGCCGGACTTGCGAACCAGTCGGCGCAGGGCTTCGGCCACTTCATCGAACTTTTCGATGTTGCCCTCGGTGATCCAGCCGCGCTCCAAGGGCTCAATGGCGCAGTGTTGCACCACCATTCCCCCGTCCCGTCCACGCCCCAGCTCGACCAACTTGACCGTGGTGGAGCTGACATCAATACCGAGAAGTGGCGCTGGCTCCCGGCTGAACAAAGACCCCAGTGAGATCAATTCCATCCCCAAAAAATGTGTGTTCGTGCCACGTGGCTCATGACCTTGTGGTTTCAATACTATCAGCAAGCCCGTGATTCGCCCAAACTTCCTGCACCGCGCAGACCGCTGGGGCGTTGTCAAAAACACACGATGCCCGTCTCCCTCATGGTGTGAGTATGCGCCAATTTCTGCTCGCGATTACAAACTTTCACACCGAAAGTGCCCACAAATGGTCGTGCGCAGCCCTGGTTTTTATAATTCGAGCTCATCCTCAAGGCCCGCATGTCCGAAAAATCAACGCCTTCGCGCACCCCCAAGTCCCCGCCGAAAGGCTTTTCACCGGCCACGGGCTTTGGCCTCGGCCGCCTGATGGCATGGCTGCTGGGCCTGGGCGCAGCCATGGCCGCGGCCCTGGCGATCGTGATCGGGGTGGGGCTGGCCATGGCCTACCCCAACCTGCCCGACGTCACCGAGTTGGCCGACTACCGCCCGAAACTCCCGCTGCGCATCTACGCCAAGGGCGGCGAACTGATCGGCGAGTTTGGCGAGGAGCGCCGCAACCTGCTGCCGTTTGAAGACATTCCGGCGGTCATGGTGAACGCGGTGCTGGCGATTGAAGACGCCCGTTTTTTTGAACACAGCGGCGTGGATTACCGTGGCATGCTGCGGGCGGCCCTGGCCAACCTGGGCGAAGCCAAGAGCCAGGGCGCCTCCACCATCACGATGCAGGTGGCCCGCAACGTCTACCTCTCCAGTGAAAAAAGCTATCTGCGCAAGATCTACGAAGTGCTGCTGACTTTCAAGCTGGAGCATTTGCTGACCAAGGAGCAGATCCTGGAAATCTACATGAACCAGATCTTCCTGGGTCATCGCGCTTATGGTTTTGCAGCGGCCTCGCAAACCTATTTTGGCAAGCCCTTGAAGGACGTGACCGTGGCTGAAGCGGCCATGCTGGCGGGCTTGCCCAAGGCGCCTTCGGCATACAACCCCATCAGCAACCCCAAGCGGGCCCGGGTCCGGCAACTGCACATCATCGACCGGATGCTCGAAAACGGCTTCATCACCGCCGAGCAGGCCCAAGCCGCCAAGGACGAGCCGCTGCGCCTGCGCCAGCTGCGTGCGGAGGACTTCATCCACGCGGACTATCTGAGCGAAATGGTGCGCCAGGCGGTGTTTGAACAGTACGGGGAAGACACCTACACCCGGGGCCTGCAGGTGCACACCTCGGTGGATGCGAACGCCCAGCGGGTGGCGCATCGCGTGGTGCGCCAAGGCGTGCTGGATTTTGAGCGCCGCCAGTTCTATCGGGGGCCGGAACGCTTCATCGACCTGCCCGCCGATGTGAAACAGCGAGAGGAAGCGATCGATCAAGCCCTGGCTGCCCTGCCCGACAACGGCGAGTTGCAGACCGCGGTGGTGCTGGAAGCCTCGGCCCGCAAGGTGGTGGTGGTGCGCGGCGACGACACGCCGCTGGAGATCACGGGCACCGGCCTGGACCCGGTACGCTCAGGCCTGGCCGACAACGCGCCGCCCCATCTGAAATTGCGACCCGGCGCGGTGGTGCGCGTCGTCAAAGGTGCGGCGGGCTGGTACATCACCCAAACGCCCGAGGTGGAAACCGCTTTTGTGGCTCTCGACCCGCGCACCGGCGAAATCCGCGCGCTGATCGGCGGCTTCGACTTCAACCGCAACAAGTTCAACCGGGTGACGCAGTCGCAACGCCAGCCGGGGTCGAGTTTCAAACCCGTCATTTATTCCGCCGCGCTGGAAAAGGGCATCACCGCCGCCACGGTGGTGAACGATGCGCCGTTGTTCTTCAGCGCCACCGTCACGGGCGGCAAAGCCTGGGAACCGAAGAACTACGATGGCAAGTTTGAAGGCCCGATGACGGTGCGCACCGCCTTGGCAAAGTCCAAGAACATGGTGTCGATCAACATCCTCAAAGCGGTGGGCACCACCAGCGCCCAGGAATGGGCCACGCGGTTTGGCTTCGAAGCCGAAAAACACCCACCGTACCTGACCATGGCGCTGGGGGCCGGCACGGTCACCCCGCTGCAAATGGCCAGCGCCTACGGCGTGTTTGCCAACGGGGGCTACTACGTGCCGCCGTTGCTGATCACACGCATCACCGACCACAAAGGCAAGGTGTTGCTGGACAGCCCCCCTCGCCTGCCCGATGAGTCGCAACGCGCCATCCCCGAACGCAACGCGTTCATCATGAGCCAGTTGCTGCAGGAAATCACCCGCTCGGGCACTGCGGCGCGCGCACAGGCGACCCTGAAGCGCCCCGACCTGTATGGCAAAACCGGCACCACCAACGATTCGGTCGATGCCTGGTTCGTGGGCTACCACCCCACCCTGTCGGCCGCTGTGTGGATGGGCTACGACACGCCGCGCAACTTGGGGCGTCAAGCCACCGGCGGCGCCTTGAGCCTGCCGGTGTGGGTGCAGTTCATGGCCGAGGCCTTGCGCAACGTGCCGGTGCAGGAGCCGCCCGTGCCTGCCGGTGTGGTGTACACCCAGGGGGAATGGTTCTACGAGGAATACCAGCCTGGCTCGGGCGTCGCCAGCCTGGGCATGGCCGAATCGGGTGACACCGGTTCTGCCGAAGTGGGCTCGCCGCCCCCGGAAACGCAGGAGAAGCGCAACATCCTCGACCTGTTCAGGAACTGAACACCAACGACTGGCCTGACTGCGCCGAAGCCTCCCGGCTGAGGTGGGCGAAGAACTCGCCGGCGCCCTTGGTGTCCATCCAGCGCTGGCCGTCGTACTTGTAGTGGTAGCCACCCGAACGTGCGGCCATCCAGATTTCGTGCAATGGCTTCTGGAGGTTGATGACGATCTGGCTGCGGTTGGCAAACACCAAGGTGATCATGCCGCCCACGCGCTGGTTGTCGATGTCGGCATCGGTCTCATCGTTGATGCGGTCGCACGCGGTTTCCACCGCTTTCAAAGCCGCTTCGGCGCGGTCCATGTATTCCAGGTCGGTCATTACAATTCCTTGATGTCCAAAACTGTCCAAATTTTAGGTGCGGCGCTGATGACCCTTCTGCTCGCAGGTTGCGGGCAGAAGGGCCCGTTGTACCTGCCTGCCGCTGCCTCCGCCCCCATCCCTGCTGCCCATGCGGCGCGCTGAGTTGCCCACACCCATGAACACCCCCTCCTCCACCCTGCCCGGGCACCCCCATTTTGCCCACCGCGATGGCCAGTTGATGGCCGAATCGGTCACCGTTGCTGACCTGGCCCGGGAACATGGCACGCCGTTGTTCGTGTATTCGCGTGCCGCCATGCTGGAAGCACTGGCCGCCTACCAACGGGGCTTTGCGGGGCGCCGCGCGCTGATCTGTTACGCCATGAAGGCCAACTCGTCGCTGGCCATTCTGCAGACGTTTGTGCAGGCCGGCTGCGGGCTGGACATTGTCTCGGGCGGTGAACTGGAGCGTGCGTTGCGGGCCGGTGTGTCACCGCAAAAGATCATTTTTTCGGGCGTGGGCAAAACCCGCCAGGAAATGCAACGCGCGCTGGAAGTGGGCATTGGCTGCTTCAACGTGGAAAGCCTGCCCGAACTGGATGTGCTCCACGAAGTGGCGTCTGGCCTGGGCGTGCGAGCGCCCGTCAGCCTGCGGGTGAACCCCGATGTGGACGCCAAAACCCACCCTTACATTTCCACGGGGCTCAAAGGCAACAAGTTCGGTATCGCGCACGACGCGGTGCTGGACGCCTACCGCCACGCGGCCAGCCTGTCCGGCCTCAAGGTCACGGGCATTGATTGCCACATTGGCTCCCAAATCACGGAAACCAGCCCCTACCTGGACGCCATGGACCGCATTCTGGACCTGGTGGATGCGATCGAGGCGGCGGGCATTCCGCTGGAACACATCGATTTCGGCGGCGGCCTGGGCATCAACTACCAAGGCGACACGCCACCGGCGGCCGATGCTTTGTGGCAAGCGTTGCTGGCCAAGCTGGACGCACGGGGTTACGGTCAGCGCCAGTTGATGATCGAGCCCGGCCGCTCACTGGTGGGCAACGCCGGCATTTGCGTGACGCAGGCGGTGTTCCTCAAACCGGGCGAGCACAAAAACTTCCTGATCGTGGACGCCGCGATGAACGACCTGCCGCGCCCGGCGATGTACGAGGCTTACCATGCCATTGTGCCGGTGCACCCGCGCAGCGGCGAAGGCAGCACCTGGGATGTGGTGGGCCCAGTGTGCGAAAGTGGCGACTGGCTGGGCCACGACCGCTCACTGAACGTGCAGGCGGGCGATCTGCTGGCGGTGTGTTCTGCCGGTGCTTACTGCATGAGCATGTCCAGCAACTACAACACCCGAGGCCGCGCGGCCGAAGTGCTGGTGGATGGCACGCACAGCCAGTTGATTCGGCAACGCGAATCGGTGGACGATCAACTCCGGATGGAACGCCCCCTGGCGCTGGGCTGAAACCGGGACCAGACCCGCCAGCCCAAGGCACCGGCCAACAAGGCCCCATAAAGGTAAACCTCGCCAAAGTGGTTCTTGCCGGCCCGCATCCAGTAGAAATGCACCACGGCCAGCACCGCAACGGCATAGACCAGGCGGTGCAAACGCTTCCAGCGGGCGGCTCCCAGCGCCCTCACCGCCGCGTTCACTGAGGTGGCGGCCAGGGGCAACAATGCCAGCCAGCTCACCATCCCCACCAGGATGAAAGGGCGTTGCCACACATCCGCCCACACTTGCGCAGGGTCCAGCCCCATATCCAGCCAAGCGTAGGCCAACAGGTGCTGGCTGGCGTAGGCAAAGGTCCACACCCCGAGACCACGGCGCCAACTGGCCAGGGCCGGCCAACCCAGCATCACCCGCAACGGCGTCACCGCCAAGGTCAGGCACAGAAAACGCAGGGTCCAGTCACCCAAGCCGCGGATCAGCGCCTCGGCCGGGTTGGGCCCCAGCAAACCGGCAAAGCCGCGGTACCACAACCACAGCGCAGGACCGACGCACAGCACCCACAGCGGCCAGCGCACCCAGGGGGCCGACAAGCGGCGGTGCCACGCGATGGCCGTCACCTCAGTAAAAGCGGCGCAAATCCATACCGGCGTACAACTGCCCCACCTGGGCCGCGTAGCCGTTGAACAATTGGGTTTTCAGCCGCTTGGCCAACAAGCCCCCTTCGCCAATCCGTCGCTCGGACGCCTGGCTCCAGCGCGGGTGCGAAACGTCAGGATTGACGTTGGAAAAGAAGCCGTACTCCTCGGGAGCGGCCACGTTCCAGGCGGTGGCCGGCTGCTTCTCCACCAAACGGATCTTCACGATCGACTTGCCGCTCTTGAAACCGTACTTCCAAGGCACCACCAGGCGGACGGGTGCACCGTTCTGGTTCGGCAACACCTCACCGTACATGCCCAGGGTCAGCAAAGTGAGCGGGTGCTGAGCTTCGTCCAGCCGCAACCCTTCGACATACGGCCAGCCCAGCACGGACGACTTCAAGCCGGGCATGGTGTCCCGGTCGGCCAGGGTGTGGAACTCCACAAACTTGGCGCTGCCCAGGGGCTCCACCTGTCGCAGCAGCGCCGACAAGGCGTAACCCACCCACGGGATCACCATGGACCAGCCTTCCACACAGCGCAGCCGGTACACCCGCTCTTCCAGCGCCGACAGTTTCAGCAGATCGTCCAGGTCGAACGTGCGGGGCTTGCCCACCAACCCCTCCACCTGCACCGTCCAGGGTCGGGTTTTCAGGCGACCAGCCAATCGCGCGGGGTCGGACTTGTCCAAGCCGAATTCGTAGAAATTGTTGTAGGTGCTGGCGTCGCGGTAAGGGGTCAGCACTTCCATGGTGCTGGCGCCGGGTACGGTGGACGGCGTGCTGTTGAGCGCCGGCAGTTTGCCTGGGCGAGGCGTGCCTTGCGCCCACGCTGCACGGCCCGCCCAGGTGGCCAACCAGGTACCACCGGCACCGGCGGCCATTTGCCGCAACACAGCGCGCCGTTGCAGGTAAGCACTGCGCGGCGTGATGTCGCTGGGTACGGGGTGGTTGAAGCCATCGTTCGCGGTTCGGATCAACATGCGCTCACCCCTTGTGCGTTGGTTGTTACAGTTCGCCGTAGCTGTGCAGGCCGCTGAGGAACATGTTCACCCCCAGGAAGGCGAAAGTGGTGACCACCAGCCCCACCAGCGCCCACCACGCTGCCACGGTACCCCGCAGGCCTTTCATCAGGCGCATGTGCAGCCAGGCCGCGTAATTCAGCCACACGATCAGGGCCCAGGTTTCTTTCGGGTCCCAGCTCCAGTAACCACCCCAAGCCTCGGCCGCCCACAGGGCGCCCAGCACGGTAGCGATGGTGAAGAACGCGAAGCCCACCGCAATGGCCTTGTACATCACGTCGTCCATCACCTCCAGCGCGGGCAGGCGCTCGGCAATGCGACGGCGGGCACCCAGAATGCCTCCGACGATCAAGGCAGACAGGCCAAAGTACACAAACCAGTAGCTGCTGCCCCCTTCCACCGCACCACGGCGGAACACCAGCGGCTCAAAGCACAGCACCACGCCCAACAGCCACAGCGGCGCCAGCTTGTACCATCGGGTTTCGGTGGCGCTTTGCTTGATCAGGTACGCAAAAGCCAGCATGGCGGCAATGGCAAAGGTACCGTAGCCGATGAAGTTGGCCGGCACGTGCAGCTTCATCCACCAGCTTTGCAACGCGGGCACCAGCGGCTGGATTTCGTGCGCCTCGCGGACCACGGTGTACCACAGCAGGAAGCCCACCGCAGCACTCACCACCAGCATCGCGAACGCGCCCATGCGG
>CAZSZN010000046.1:0-17264 GCA_964610405.1 uncultured Macromonas sp.
GGTAGAGGGTGGCGAAGGCCCCGTCCTGGAACTGCGCGGCCAGTGGCGCATCGCCGCCCACCAGCGCGGTGGTGCTGTAGCGGTGGCCTTTGGCCTGGAAGATCTGGTCGTGCTCGATGGCGCCAAACTGGCTGATGGCGCCGTCCACCGGGCACAGGAAATCGGCCTGGGCCAGCGGGCGCACGCCCGGCTTGAGCGCGCGGGTGAAGAAGTCGTTGAACGTGGCGTAGCGGGTGATGTCGGGCTCGGCGGCCTCGTTCATGTCCACCCCGTAACGCGCCACAAAGTTGCGGATGTTGCGCTGCGTGAAACCGCCCAACGGCCGGCGCGCCAGAGCCCCCGCCATGGCCGTGAGGGCCTGTTTCGGGAGCAGGTACTGCGGCAACACGGCCAATCGGTCGGACACGGTTCTTCCTTGAGGGCAAAGCGAGGATTTTACCGAGGGGCGCGCTCGCTCGATCGCACGTGCTCATGGCTCAACCGTACCGACGCCCCAGCGCATCGAACTCGTGCTTTTTCACCAAGGCTTGGCGTTCGACGAACGTGGCCACCAACTCATCCAGCTCGGGAAGTGCCCCATCTCGCTTCAGATGGCCCAGCGCGTTCGTCATGCCGCGCACGGCACCTTGCAATGCGGCGTTCGCGTACAACACCATCGCAAAGCCCATGGCGCCCAGCGCTTCGGCGGTCAACGCAGGTGTTTGGCCACCGATCACAACGTTCACGATTTGCGGCACCGCAAGCTCCGTGGCAATGCGGCGCAACTCATCCACGCCGGTGGGCGCTTCCACAAAGGTGATGTCGGCACCGGCATCCGCGTAGGCCTGCGCACGCTCCAGCGCATCGTCCAGGCCGTGCACAGCGCGGGCATCGGTGCGGGCGATGATAAGCACATCCTCGCTGTGTCGGGCATCGACCGCCGCCATGATCTTGCCCACCATCTCCGTGCGCTCAATCACCTGCTTGCCGGCGAAATGGCCACACTTCTTCGGCGCAACCTGGTCCTCCAGTTGCACGGCGTTGGCACCCGCTCGCTCCAGCGTGCGCACGGTGTGCCGAACGTTGAGGGCGTTGCCAAAACCAGTGTCAGCATCCACGATCAACGGCAAGGCAACGACATCCCGAATCGCGGCCGTGTGTGCGGCCACATCGTGCAGGCCCATGAAGCCCAGGTCAGGCAAACCGTAGAAATGGTTGGTCAAGCCGGCGCCACTCAGGTACACCGCCTCGAACCCCATCGACTCGATCACCCTTGCCGCCAGGGCATGACCTGCGCCAGGCACCAGCATCCCACGTCGATGACTCAATTGCTCACGAAGCCATCGACCGGGGTGCTGTGTCTGCATGTCACGACTCGGATTCACGCCTGCTGCCATCAGGCCACGGCCGCTGTGCGTCGGCGACCAGCCAGCCAGCGCAATGCCATCGGCACCACCAACATCAACAGAGCGGCGGTCCACAGACCCAGGGAGATCGGGCTTTCAACCAGGATGGCGGCGTCGCCGTTGCTGATGGACAAGGCGCGGCGCAGGTTCTGCTCCATCATGTCGCCGAGCACGAAGCCCAGGATCAACGGGGCCATGGGCACGCCCTGCTTGCGCAGCAGGTAGGCGGCAAAGCCCAGCACGGTCATGAGCACCAGGTCGAAGGTGGTGGCGTGCACCGCGTACACGCCCACGCTGCTCACCGCCACGATGCCGGGCACCAGCAGCCAGTTGGGCACGCTCAGCACCTTGGTGAACACGCCCACCAGCGGGATGTTGAGCACCAGCAGGATGACGTTGGCCAGGAACAGCGAGGCGATCAGGCCCCACACCAGGTCGGGTTGCTGGGTGAACAGCGCCGGGCCGGGCGTGATGTTGTAGAGCGAGAGCGCACCCACCATCACCGCCGTGGTGCCCGAGCCGGGCACGCCCAGCGTGAGCATGGGCACGAAGGAGCCGGTGGCGGCCGAGTTGTTGGCCGCTTCGGGCGCGGCCACGCCGCGGATGTCGCCCTTGCCAAAGCTGCCGTCCTTGTCGGTCAGGCGCTTTTCCATCGAATAGGTCATGGCGCTGGCGATGGTGGCGCCGGCCCCCGGCAGCACGCCGACCACAAAGCCCACCACGCTGGAGCGCACGGTGCCCCACCAGGTGTGGGTCAGTTCCTTGAGGTTGAACAGCATGCGACCCGTCTGCGTGACCATGCCGGTGCTGCTGTGGTGCTCCTGCAGCATCAGCAGCAGTTCGCTGATGGAGAACACGCCAATGACCACGACCACGAACTGGATGCCGTCGGAGAGGTGGATGTCACCGCCGGTGAAGCGGTAGACGCCCGAGTTGGAGTCCAGGCCCACGCAGGACATCGAGAGGCCAATGATGGCCGCCAGGCCGGCCTTGACCGGCGCATCGCCCATCAGGCCGGCGATGCAGGCAAAAGCAAAGCACATCAGCGCGAAGTACTCGGCCGGCCCGAAGGACAACGCCCAGCTCGCCAGCAGTGGGGCGAACAGGACGATGCCCAGGGTGGCGATCAAAGAGCCGATAAATGAACTCCAGGCCGAGATGGACAGCGCCACGCCGCCCAGGCCCTGGCGCGCCATGGGGTAGCCGTCGAGCGCGGTCATGATGGCGCCCGCGTCCCCCGGCACGTTGAGCAGGATGGACGAGATGCGGCCGCCGTATTCGCAGCCGATGTAGACCGCGGCCAGCAGAATCAGCGAGGTCTCGGGCGGCAGCTTCATGGCGAAAGCCAGTGGCATCAAAATGGCCACGCCATTGATCGGACCCAACCCGGGCAACAGACCAACGATGGTGCCAATGAAGCAGCCAAAAGCAGCGATCAGCAAATTGGTCGGACTCAGCGCAACGCCAAATCCGGCCAGCAGGTGTTGGAGAATGTCCATCTCAGTTCCCCCCCAGCAAGGTCGCCCATGGGCCGGTCGGCAAGACCACATCCAGCACCTTGTCGAACAGCAGGTACAGCACCAATCCCAACGCAGCGCCTCCAGACAATGCCTGCTTCCAACTGCCCCCAAAGGCCATGCCCACGGGCACGGCCATCAGGGCCGTTGCCAAGGTAAAGCCCAGCCATTGAAACAACAATGCGTAGACCAGCACGGCAGCGGCACACCCGGCTGTCGCTTTCCAGGGCACGCCGTGAAAGGTTTCGGTGCCCGCACTGGGGCGCAGCACCAGCCACAGGCCACCGAGGCCCAGGCCACAGGCCAGCAGCAGCGGAAAAGCACGCGGGCCGACGGGTTCGTAGGAGATGGCGGCGGCGTAGTCTTGCGCGGCCCAGGCCATGGCGGCGGACGCGACAACACACACCGCGCCGAGGGCGCGGTCACTCATGGCGGGGCTCCGATTTACTTGGCCGGGACGACGTTCAGGCCGAACTCTTCGGCCAGCTTGCGGTAGCCGGCCACCTGCTTCTTGACGTAGGCGTCCAGCGGCGCGCCGGTCAGGGCCATGGGGAACAGGCCGCGTTCGTTGCGCAGCTTGTCGTAGGCGGGCGTGGCCATCAGTTTGTTGAAGGTATCCACCCAAACCTTGTAGTCGGCATCGCTGACCTTGGGGCCCACGTAGAAGCCGCGCACGATGGGCCAGTCCACGTCGTAGCCCTGCTCGGTGGCGGTGGGAATGTTGGCCATGTCGCCAGGCAGGCGCTTGTCGTTCATCACCGCAAGGATGCGCACCTTGGCGCCGGCCTTGATCTGCTGCTGGGCTTCGGCGGCGTCACCGGTGAACACGTGGATGTGCCCACCCTGCAGCGCGGTCAATGCCTCGCCGCCGCCTTCAAAGGCCACATAGCGCATGGTCTTGGGGTTCACGCCGCCAGCGCGCGCGGTCAGCGCGGCCTTCATCCAGTCCTGGCTACCCACGGTGCCACCCGCGCCCAGCACCACCTTGGTGGGATCGGCCTTCATGGCGGCCATGACGTCCTTGAGGGACTTGTAAGGCGAGTTCTCGGCCACCACCACGGCGCCGTAGTCGGTGCCGATGGCGGCGAGCCAGCGCACGTCGTTCTCGGTGTAACGGCCGAACTTGCCCTGGGCCAGGTTGAGCAGCGAGCCGCCGGAGAAGGCGACGATGGCGTTGGCCGCGTCGGGCTTCTGTGCGATGACGGTGTTGTAGGCCACGGCGCCGATGCCGCCGGGCATGTAGGTCACGCGCATCGGATCGGCGATGTACTTGCCGTCCTGCAGTGCGCTTTGCACCAGCTTGCAGGTGAGGTCGAAACCGCCGCCGGGCTTGGCCGGGGCGATGCACTCGGTCTTGTCCAGCGCACCGGCGGCAAAGGCGGTGATGGCGCTGGCCGAAACGGCGGCGACGATGAGTTTGGAAGCGAAGCTCATGAAAGTGTCTCCTCGAAAGATGGGAACGCTCGCACCACCTTTGGTGCGATGAGGGGACTGTAAAAAACAGGCACTTTCAGCGTGCTTTCAAAAAAACGGCGAAAAACCCAGGGTTAACCCGGGGCAACATCCAGCCCCGGAGGGGCAGGCAGCGACAACGCAACGGCCAAACCTTGCCCCTCTGGGCCTTTGCTCACCTGCATCTGGCCACCATGGCGCTGGGCCACGGTGCGCACAATCGCCAGGCCCAAACCGGAGCCGGGCAAGGCGCCACGACGCCCCCGGAAAAAACGCTCCCCCGCACGCGCCAACTCTTCAGCGGGCAGACCCGGGCCATCGTCCACCACCGCAATCTGCACCGCCAGACCGGGTTGTTCGCGGACCACCAGCGTGACGTGGCAGCCGGCCCCCCCATGGCGGATGGCGTTGTGCAACAAATTGGCCAGCGCCTCACGCAGCAAATCAGGCTCTCCATGCAGCGTCAGCGGGCCATCCGGCGCTTCCAAGCCCAGATCCACGCCTTGCTCGCGAGCCGGTGCCCACCACTGACGCACCAAGCCCTCGGCCAGGGCCACCACATCGAACAGCTGATGCTGTGGTGGCGCGCTGTCGGCCCGGGCCAGCGAGAGCATCTGATTGGTCTGGCGGATGGTTTCGTCCAGTTGCTCGCGGATGTTCTCCAGCACCTGGCGCTGCGCCGAAGGATCGGCTTCACGTTGGGCATAGGCCACCTGGGTGACCAGCGTGGTCAGCGGTGTTCGCAACTGGTGAGAAGCGTCATCGATGAACCGGCGCCGCGCCTCCACCTGTTCGCGGTTGCGTTCAATGTGGTGGTTGATGGCCTGCACCAGTGGCCGTACCTCGGCTGGCGCGCCGGCATCGTCGACCGGCGTGAGGTCTTGCGGGTCGCGAGCGTCCACGTCCTGCCGCAACCGGTCCAACGGACGCATGGCCCAGGCGATGGCCAGCACCAGCAGGCCCGTGGCAGCCACCATCAGCAACACGTCCCGCGCCAGCGACTGCAACACCAAGGCACGGCGAAAATCGTTGCGGGCCTCCAGCGTTTCAGCCACCTGAATCAGCACCCGCTGACGGCCCGATGAACCGGCCAGCGGCGGGTTGAGTTCGCGCGCATAGCTGCCCACGCGAACGGCCTGCCCCAAGTACTCACCTTCATGGAACTGCGGTTGCCCCGTCTGCAACGGCTGGGGTGGCGCCGGCAGGTCGGCGCTGCCGATCTCCACCAGCCCGTCTTCGGTGGCCACGCGATAGAACACCTGGCCCTGCGCGGTCAACTCGAAGAACTCCAGCATGCGGTAAGGCAACTCCACCCCCAGGCCACCACTGGCGGTCGAGATGCTGGAGTCGATCGACTTGACCGCCCCCAAGAGGGACCGATCGTAGGCGGCATCGGCGGCTTCGCTGGCGGTGCGCCACGCCAGCCAGAGTTCGCCCGCGAACACGGCACCCAATCCTGGCAGCAACAGCACCAACAGGAAGCGCCGGATACTGGCTCGCGCCCAACCGGCAGCGGTCACGACGTGCTTTCCAGTTGGTAACCCAGACCGCGCAAGGTGGCGATGCGCACGGGCGACAGCTCCAGCCGTTTGCGCAGGCGGTGAATCAGCACTTCGATCGCCTCGGGGTTCACGTCCTGCTCGTCAGAAAACACCCGCTCCAGCAGTTCGCGTTTGGACAACGGCTCGCCCGGGTGCTGTATCAAAGCACGCAGCACGGCATGCTCGCGAGGCGTCAGGCTGAGCACCTCGTGCTGCAGCCGAAACTGTTTGGCGTTGCTGTCGTAACTCAACGGGCCACAGGCAAAGCGGGGGTGCTCTTGTCCACGCGAGCGGCGGATAAGTGCAATCAACCGTGCTTCGAGTTCGGCCACGTCAAAGGGCTTGGCGAGAAAATCGTCGGCGCCACCATGCAAGCAGTTGACCCGCTCCATCAACGAATCGCGGGCCGTGAGGATGAGCACCGGCAGTCGCTCGTCCGCCTCGCGCAGATCAGACAACACGTCGTGGCCACCCAAGCCGGGCAGGCCCAGGTCCAGGATGAGCGCGTCGTACTTCGTGGTTTTGAGGCTGCGACGCACCAGTCGCCCATCGTTCACCCAGTCGACCTGAAAGTCGTTCTGACCCAGGGCCTTGACCAGCCAAGTGCCCAGCTCGGTTTCGTCTTCTGCCAATAGGATGCGCATGGCTGGATTGTCTTACATCGGATGGCCAAGGCCCCACACCCGACACCAACACAGGTGCCGCAACTTGGCGAGTTAAGGGCCCAACAGGGCTCCCCGCGATCCTGCAACCCTCAGCATTTCCCCGCACAATGCGGGGCATGACACCCTTGTTCCAAGCCAGCCACCTCACCAAGCGCTACGGCAGCAACACCGTGGTGGACGATCTGTCCTTCCATATCGCCCGCGGCGAATGCCTGGGCCTGATCGGCCCCAACGGCGCGGGCAAGACCACCACCATCCGCATGTGCCTGGGCCTGACCACGCCAGACACCGGCAACATCACGGCGCTGGACCTGCCCATGCCGCAGGAGGCGCAAACCATCAAGGCGCAACTGGGGGTGGTGAGCCAGTTCGACACGCTGGACCCCGACTTCACCTGCGCGGAAAACCTGCTGGTGTTCGGGCGCTACTTTGGCCTGGGCAAGCGCGAGCTGAACGAGCGCATCCCCGGCCTGCTGGAGTTTGCGGCGCTGAGCCACAAGGCCAAGGCGCGGCCGGGTGAACTGTCTGGCGGCATGAAACGGCGCCTGTCGCTGGCGCGTGCCCTGGTGAACGACCCGCAACTGCTGTTGCTGGACGAGCCCACCACCGGACTGGACCCGCAGGCGCGGCACCTGATGTGGGAACGCCTGCAGCAACTGTTGCAGCGCGGCAAAAGCATCCTGCTGACCACGCACTTCATGGACGAGGCCGAGCGGCTGTGCCACCGGCTGATCGTGATCGACCACGGCAAGAAGATTGCCGAGGGCCGCCCGCGCGAACTGATCGCGCAGCACCTGGAACCCGACGTGGTGGAGGTGTATGGCAGCGGCGGCGAGGAGGCCCACGCGCTGGCCCGTTCCCCGCTGGCCGCCCTGGCCGCACGCGTGGAGGTGAGCGGCGAAACGGTGTTCTTCTACACCCAGGACGCCAAACCCTTGCTGGCCCGGTTGAACGAGCAGACGCACCTGCGCACGCTGCACCGCCCGGCCAACCTGGAGGACCTGTTCCTGAAGCTCACGGGACGCCAGATCCGTGAAGAAGGCTGACGAGACCGACACCATGACCGAACCGACCTTGACCTCGCCCGCGATGGCGAACACGAGCCCCGCACCGCAAAGCCACTGGCGCGCCCCTGCCCTGTCCACACGGTTCTGGCCGGTGTTTCTGCGCAACCTGCTGGTGTGGCGCAAACTGGCTATCCCCAGCCTGGTGGGCAACATTGCCGAACCGCTGATCTGGCTGGTGGCCTTTGGCTACGGCATGGGCGCGCTGGTGGGGCAAATCCAGATGGGGGACACCACGGTGCCCTACATCCTGTTCCTGGCCAGCGGCAGCATCTGCATGAGCGCCATGAACGCCGCCACCTTCGAGGCGCTGTATTCGGCCTTTTCGCGCATGCATGTTCAAAAGACGTGGGATGGCATCATGAACGCGCCGGTCACGTTGGACGACGTGCTGCTGGCCGAGATGCTGTGGGCGGCGTTCAAGTCGCTGTTCACGGTCACGGCCATCCTGGGCGTGATGTTAGCGCTGGGTATCAGCCACAGCCCCAAGCTGCTGGTGGCCTGGCCCGTGCTGCTGGCGGTGGGCGTGACCTTCAGCTGCATTGCGCTGATCTTCAACGCGCTGGCCCAGGGCTACGACTTTTTCACCTACTACTTCACGCTGTTCCTGACGCCGATGATGTTCCTGAGCGGCGTGTTCTTCCCGCGTGAGCAGTTGCCCGAGATGGTGCAGTGGCTGGCCAACGTGCTGCCGCTGACGCACGCAGTACAACTGGTGCGCCCGCTGTTCCTGGACCAGTGGCCCGACAACGTGCTGCTGCACGCCGGCGTGCTGGTGGCTTACACGGTGGTGGGCTTCTGGGTGGCGCTGGCGCTCACCCGCAGGCGCTTCGCGCGCTGAGTCGCCGCCGGGCCGCCTCAAGGCGACGAACGCCCCCTCGGGGGGCAGCGAAGCGTGGGGGCTCGATGCTCCCCCCGGGCTGTTGACTCACTCGGGCTGGCCAATGGTCAGCGCGATGCTGCCCAGCCCGTCGATGCCGCCTGAGAGTTGGTCACCGGGCTGCACGGCGCCCACACCTTCGGGTGTGCCGGTGTAGATGAGGTCGCCGGGTTGCAGGTGGTAGTAGTGCGACAGGTTGGAAACGATCTCGGGCACGCTCCAGATGAGGTCCTTGAGGTCGGCGTCCTGGCGGGTTGCACCGTTGACTTCCAGATGAATACGCCCGGCATTGAGGTGGCCCACATCGCTGGCGGGCACCAGTTCGCTCATGACGGCGGCATTTTCAAAGTCCTTACCAAAGTCCCACGGGCGGCCCATTTCGCGGGACTTGATCTGCAAGTCGCGCCGGGTCATGTCGAGCCCGCAACCGTAGCCCCACACGGCGTCCAGCGCCTGCTCGGGACTGACGCGGAACACCGGCTTGCCGATGGCGATGACGAGCTCCATCTCGTAGTGGTAGTTCTGCGTGCCGGGTGGGTACGGCACCGTGGCGCCCGAGGTCACCAGGTCGCAAGGCGTCTTGTTGAAGTAGAACGGCGGCTCGCGGTCGGGGTCGAAGCCCATCTCGCGGGCATGGGCGGCGTAGTTGCGGCCTACGCAAAAGATGCGGCTGACGGCGTAGCGTTCGGCGCGGCCACGCACAGTAACGCTGGGGGTGGGGGCGGGTTCGAAGATGTATTGGGTCATGTCAGTGGTCCATTCTGGATTTGCTGCTGGGGTTGTGCACTAAAAGGATTGGCGAGCCAAGACGAGCCAAGACGGGCCAGCCCAGGCCCCGGCGCTTGACGCGAGGCGGCCCCTGCACAGCAGGGGCTTCCCTGCGATGCTCGGTGCCGCGGCCACGCGGCGGAACTCGCTGCGCGCTTGCAGCGCTCCGCTCGAACAACCGCCGCAAACATGAGGACGAAGCACGCTGCGCGCGCAGGCCACGGCACCTGCGCTTCTCGGCACCTCGCAACGGCGCGCCAGAGCCTGGGCTGGCCCGTCTTGGCCGAAGTACTGTTGGCACACCACCGTTGCGCGCCACCATGCTTGGTGGCTGCGGCAGGCCTGGCTCTGTGGGGGCGATTTTCCGGGGTGGCTGTGTCTGACGCCCTGGGGCTGGGCGCGCCTTTGGCGCGATTCGTAAACTGACTCGCGGCGGCTGATTGAGCGGAGCGCTGCAAGCGCGCAGCGAGTTCCGCTGCGCCAGCCCCAGGGCGTCAGACACAGCGCAGTCGGCAAAGCCGACCACCCCGGATGAGCCCCCGCAGGGCCAGACCTGCCGCAGCCCGCCCAAACACCCCGAGCGCCACAGTCCCAAAACAAGCCCGGTGTCCACCCAAAACTCAGACAGCAGCGGTTTCCGTTTCCTTGATGCCCATCTTGTCGAGCGCGGCAGCCAGGTGGGCCACGCTGCGGTCGGCGTCGTGCAGCTTCTCCAAACCAAACAGCCCCACACGGAACGTGCTCCACCCCGCAGGTTCATCACACTGCAACGGCACACCCGCGGCGGTCTGCAGCCCCAGGGCCAGGAATTTTTTGCTGTTCTGCATATCGGGATCGCCCGTGTAGCTCACCACCACGCCCGGCGCCTTGAAACCGTCGGCCGCCACACTGCGAATGCCACGCCGCTCGAACAACGCGCGCACCTTGGCGCCCAGCGCGATCTGCTCCTGGCGCACCTTCTCGAACCCGTAAGCGCGGGTCTCCTGCATCACGTCGCGCAAACGGGCCAGCGCGTCGGTGGGCATGGTGGTGTGGTAGGCGTGGCCGCCGTTTTCGTAGGTTTCCATGATCTGCAGCCACTTCTTCAGGTCGCAGGCAAAACTGGTGCTGGTGGTGCCATCAATGGCCTTTCGGGCACGCTCGCTGAGCATCACCATGGCACAGGCGGGCGAGCCGCTCCAGCCCTTCTGCGGCGCGCTCACCAGCACGTCCACGCCTGTGGCCTGCATGTCCACCCACATGGCGCCCGAGGCAATGCAATCCAGCACGAACAGGCCGCCCACCTCGTGCACGGCGCTGGCCACGGCCTGCAGGTAGTCGTCTGGCAGGATCATGCCCGCAGCGGTTTCCACGTGCGGTGCGAACACCACATCGGGCCGCTCGGTGCGGATGGTGGCCACCACTTCGGCCATGGGGCAAGGCACCCAGGGCGATTGCGGATCGGCTGGGTCCACGCGGCGCGCCTTGAGCACGGTGGAACTGGCGGGAATACCGCCCATCTCGAAAATTTGCGTCCAGCGGTAGCTGAACCAACCGTTGCGGATGACGAGCGTCTTCTTGCCGGTGGCAAACTGGCGCGCCACGGCCTCCATGCCAAAGGTGCCGCTGCCGGGCACCAACACGGCGGACGGCGCGCGGTACACCTCTTTGAGCACCGTGGAAATGTCGTTCATCACCCCCTGAAAGCGCTGGGACATGTGGTTGAGCGCGCGGTCGGTGTAGACCACGGAAAACTCCAGCAGTCCGTCGGGGTCGATGTGGGGCAGCAGTCCGGGCATGTCGTGTCTCCTGTGCTTGGCAGTGTGACCCCGCAGGTTAGCACGGACGGCGCAACACCTCCACCGCCGCGCGCACCACCCCTTGCACACTGCCGGCATCGGCGTAACACTGGCGCAGGTAGGTGGCGTGGTTGCCATCGCGGGCGGCGGCACGCTCCACCTCCTCCAGCGCGGCTTGCGAGCCCAGCGCATCGGCATGCGGTGCGATGCGGCGCAGCGTGGCCAGAATGTCTTCGCGGATGCTGATCTGCTCGCGCGTCTTGGGGTTGACCATCATGCCGTCGAGCCCAAAGCGGCAGGCCTGGAAGCGGTTGTAGGTGTAGACGAGGTAGTCGTCCTCCTCGGGCGGCGGCTCGTTGCGCTCCAGCAGATGGCGACACAAGGCCTGCAGGTAGCAGGCCAGCGCGGCGGCGCGCTCCACCGTCAGCGGTGTGTCGCACACCCGCAACTCGATGGTGCCGTACTCGGGCTTGGGGCGGATGTCCCAGTAAAAGTCCTTCATGGACTTGACCACGCCGGTGGACTCCATTTTGGTGAAATACACCTGCGAGAACGCTTCCCAGTTCAGCACAAACGGCGCTCGGCCACTGAGCGGGAACGCGAACACCGAGTTGAGCCGCGCCGAGTCGAACAGCGTGTCCACCCCCTGGAAAAATGGCGAGGACGCCGACAGCGCGATGAAGTGCGGCACGTAGCGGTTCAGCGAATGCAGCAGGAACAGCGCCTCGTCCGGCGAACTGCAACCCACGTGCACGTGTTGGCCGAACACGGTGAACTGTTTGGCCAAATAGCCGTACAACCCGGACAGTTGCTGAAAGCGCGGTTTGGAATAGATGCGCTGCTCGAACCAGCGCTGGAACGGGTGCGTGCCCCCACCCGCCAGCTCGATGTTCAACCGGTCGCAGGCGTGCACCAACGTGTCGCGGATGTCGCGCAACTGCGCCAGCAAAGGCCCATGGGCCGATTGCACATCGGTCGCAATCTCGATCATGCTCTGCGTCATTTCGGGCGTCACGGTGCCCGGAAACGGCGCGCGCTGCAGCAGCTCCAGCAGATCGTCGGCGCTGCTGGAGAGGTCGTAGTCGTAGGTGTTGACGAGTTGCAGTTCCAGCTCCACCCCCAGGGTGAGCGAGTCGGAAGCTTTGAAGGTTTCCAAGGGCATGCGTTACTCCCGGGTGTTGCGGGTTTCCACCGTCACGTGGGTTTCGCGGGCCGCCATCAGGCTGCGCTGCGTCACCCAGGGGCCCAGCAGTTCCTGCAACACCATCATGGCGGCCATGGCGCTGAACGCAGCCTGGGCGGGTTCAAAGCCGTAGCGATGCGCCTGCTCCAGCAGCAGAATGGCGAACGCCGACATGGGCGTGAGCGCCAACCCGGTGAGCCAGCCTTTGCGCGTGGTGATGCCACTGAGCCGCGCCACCACCAGGTTGCACAGGGTTTTGGACGCCACCCGCAACGCCAGCAGCACCGCCGCAATGCCCAGCGTGCCGCCCACATCGGCCCAGGTGATGAGCGAGGCCACGTAGACGAACAGGAACAGGCTGAGCAACTCACCGGCCGAGCCGAAATCGCGCTGGGTCGGCATGAGCTGCACGCGGCGCTCGCGCGCCACGATGCCGAAACTGAGCGCCGCCAGCAGGGGCGACAGCATCAAGACCTCGGACACGGCGGCCAGCAGCAGCACCGCCAACGCAAACAACACCGTCGCGTTGGAGGTGTGCAACGGACGCGTCTTGAGCAACCAAGGCATGACCACGCCCAGCGCCGCGCCCAGACCGACCGAAATCACCAGCGCGTACACGCTGCCCAGCGCAGCCGCGCCCAAGTCACCGGAAGTGCTGAGGTGCCAATACCCCACCACCAGCTTGACGGCCATGACCGCCATCAGACAATTGATGACACACAGGTGCATGACGCGCTCGGTCACCTGGCCGGCGCCGCGCAACTCGTTGGCCACCCGCACAATGCCGGCGGGCGAGGCCGACATCGACAACGACGCGACAATCAGCCGCACCTCGGTGGACAGATCAAACCAACCCGTGGCCGCGTACACCAGCGCAAAGGTGATGCCAGACTCCAGCACCCCGAGCGCCAGCACCCACGGGTTGTGGCGGAACCAGCCCAGGTGGATGCGGTAGCCCAGTTCGAACAGCACCAGCGCCAGCGCCACGTTGGCCAGAAAAAACAGGCCGGGCACGTTGTGGTGCAAGGTGGTTTGCAGCACCAGCCCGGCCACCAAACCCACGGCCACGTAGCTGGACACCCGGGGCACCCGCCAGCTGGCGTGCAAGCGCTCGCCCACCACCCACGCCAGCAGCAGCAACAGCGGCCACGCCAGCGCCGGAGACATCCAAGGAACCTGTTCCATCATCGTCTGTCTCCTCCTTGAAATCGATGAACCTGTTTAGGGGACCGCGAAGCGCTCCCGAAGTTCCTCCAAGCCCAATTCGTCCAGCACCTGCTGCAAGCGCTCGCGGGCGCTGGTTTTGCCCTTGCCCACCTTGCGCGCCAGGATCAATTCGTTCTTCATCGAATGCTCCCAGCCCACCAGTTCGGTCACCGTCACCTGGTAGCCGTTGGCCTCCAGTTGCAAGCAACGCAACACGTTGGTGATCTGACTGCCAAACTCGCGCGTGTGCAGCGGGTGGCGCCAGATTTCGCTGAGCGGCGTGCGCGACAGGCTCAGCGCCTTGTGCTTGCGCAACACGCCCGCCACCTCGGCCTGGCAGCACGGCACCAGCACCATGTGGCTGGCCTGCTTGGCCAAACCGAACGCGATGGCGTCGTCGGTGGCGGTGTCGCAAGCGTGCAGCGCGGTGACGATGTCCACCTGTGGCGGCAGTTCGCCCGACGTGGTGGCATCCTGCACGGTGGTGGCCACAAAGCGCATGCGCTCAAACCCCAGCCGCTCGGCCAGCGCACGCGAACGCTCCACCAACTCGGCGCGGGTTTCCACGCCGTACACCGTGCCCACGCCGCGCGGACGCAGCACCAGGTCGTACAGCAAAAAGCCCAGGTAAGACTTGCCCGCGCCGTGGTCGGCCAGCACCACATCGCCACGCTGCTGGATCACGTCGTCGATCAACGGGGCGATGAACTGCACCAGGTGCTGCACCTGTTTGAGCTTGCGGCGGGTGTCCTGGTTGAGCTTGCCGTCCCGGGTGAGGATGTGCAGCTCTTTGAGCAACTCGATGGATTGGCCCGGCAACAACTCGGGCAGGGCCGCGCCCGCGTCGCGCGGGGAACCGGAATGCTTGGTCATGGCCCGATGATAAACGCCACCCCCGACAGTGCACACGACAGCGCACAGGCACAATGCCACCATGTCTGCTGCCCACGAACACCCCTACGACCACCTCACCCCCGATGTGGTGCTGGACGCCCTGTCCAGCGTGGGGCTGGAGGGCGATGGTCGGTTGACCGGACTGAATTCCTACGAAAACCGGGTGTACCTGGCGCACCTGGACAGCGGGGACGCGGTGGTGCTCAAGTTCTACCGGCCGCAACGTTGGCGCACCGAACAGATCCTGGAAGAGCACGCGTTCTCGCAAGCGCTGGCCCAGGCCGAGGTGCCGGTGGTGGCACCTTGGACACTCGCGGGGCACACCCTGCACACCCACGCCGGCTTTGCGTTCAGCGTCAGCCCCCGGCGCGGTGGCCGGCACCCCGAGCTGGACGACCTGGAGGTGCTGGAGTGGATCGGCCGTTTTCTGGCGCGGCTGCATCAGGTGGGGGCGGCGCGGCCATTTCAGCACCGCCCGGCGCTGGACGTGACCAGCTTTGGCCACGAGCCCCTGGCGCGGCTGTTGGCCAGCGATGCGTTGCCACCCGATGCCCGAGAGCGCTGGCACGAAGCCGCCCAAGCCGCCCTGGCCAAGGTCGCGGCCCAATGGAACAACAATCCCTGCGCCACGCTGCGGCTGCACGGCGACTGCCACCCCGGCAACATCCTCTGGACGCCCACCGACCGCCCCGGTGGCGGGCCGCACTTCGTGGACCTGGACGACGCCCGCATGGGCCCCGCCGTGCAAGACCTGTGGATGCTGCTCAGCGGCGACCGGGCACAGCAACAGCGCCAGCTCGGCGCCCTGCTGGACGGCTACGAAACCCTGCGCGAATTCGACCGGCGCGAACTCGACCTGATCGAGCCACTGCGCACGCTGCGCCTGATCCATTACAGCGCCTGGCTGGCCCAACGCTGGAGCGACCCCACCTTCCCACACCACTTCCCCTGGTTCGGCAGCAGCAGCTACTGGTTCGAGCAAGCCCAGGCGCTGTGGGACCAGGTGGCCGCCATGGAGGCCGATCCTTTGGTAGCATGAAGCTGCGCTCCTGCGCGCGAGGAGATATTCATGAGCACCATCGCCGGCTACGTGCCCGCCAACCTGCCCGAGAGCAAGTTGCGGCTCTACCCCACCAAGGTGATCAACATCATCGGCGGGCCGGGTTGCGACAAGTCGCTGTACTCGTCGGCCATCGTGCTCAAGCTGCACCTGCGGCACAAATCGGTGGAAACCATTCCCGACGTGGCCAAGAGCCTGGTGTGGCAAAAAGACATGGAAGCGCTGCGCAACCAGTACGGCATCGCGCTGCACCAGTTCCGGATGCTGGAGGTGCTGGACGGCCAGGTGCAGTTCCTCGTCACCGAAGGCGCGCTGCCGCAACTGCTTTACTACAACGAGAGCTACCCCGACAACGTCTGCGACGTCGAGAAGACGCGCAAGCAGATCCTGGCCTGGTACAAGCAATTCAACAACGTCAACGTGCTGGTGCAGCGCGACCCGGACAAGCCCTATGTGCGCAGCGGGCGGTTCCAGGACGAGGCACAGGCCCGCAAGGTGGACACCGAGTTGCGCGGCGTGCTGACGCGCGAAGGCATCAAATTCACCGTGCTGCCGCCGGACCACCGCGCCATTCTGGAGTTTGCCGGCACGCTGGAGTGAGGCGACGGCTCAGTTGCGCGCGTGCGCCAGCCGCAGGCCGTCCACGCCGTCCAACTGCCGCATCAGGCGCGACAACTCGAACAGCGAAGTGGTGCGCGGCCGGGGACGGGCGGCCACCATGACGAACTGCCACGACACCCGCTGCGCCTGACTGCTGATGTTGAGCGAACCTTCCGCCACTTGGTAGCCCCAGGTGGCCATGGCGGCCTTGATGCTCAATTCCTGGGGCTCTACCCCTTCAAGAAAGGTCAGCGAGGCGCTCAACGCGGGCAAGGCCGGCAGACGCGCTTCGAGCTTGCCGCCCCACATCATCAACGCGGCCGACAGCAGAGTGAGCAATATGGCGGCCGCGTAAAAACCCACGCCCACCAGCACCCCAATGCCAGAGGTGGCCCAGATCGAGGCCGCCGTGGTCAAGCCACTGATGTTGAGCCCATCGCGCATGATCACCCCGGCGCCCAGGAAACCGATGCCGGTGACGATGCCTTGCACCACCCGGGTCACATCGACCGGCACCACCGCACCGCCCACCGCGCCCCACCAGAACTGCGGGTAGCCGGCGAACACGGTGAGCGCGCACGACGCCATGCACACGATGCCGTAGGTGCGCATGCCGGCCGCGCGGCTGTGGTAGGCCCGCTCGTAGCCCACCACCAGCCCCAGGCCCAAAGCGCCCAGCAGGTTGGCAAACACCAGCAGGTTCACCTGCAACGGCGCCAGGGACCAGTAGCGGTCCCACAAGTCGAACGGGGCAACAGGCATGGCGTTAGGGCACCCTCAACCCGCCCAACGGCGGGCGGTACGCCATCTTACCGAGGATGCCCCACCGGTCGTCAAGCCAACAGCGCGTTGACCCGCTTCACGTACGCCGCCGGATCGTCGGGCAGGCCGCCTTCGGCCAGCAGCGCCTGGTCGAAGAGGATGTGCGCCAGGTCGTCGAACTGGGCGTGGCCGTCGAGCTTCTTCACCAGCGCGTGTTCGGCGTTGACTTCCAGGATGGGCTTGTTGTCCGGGGCCTTCTGGCCAGCGGCTTTGAGCAGGCGCGCCAACTGGTTGGAGTAGTCGCCTTCGTCGGCCACCAGGCACGCTGGCGAATCCACCAGGCGGGTGGTCACGCGCACGTCCTTGGCCTTGTCCTTCAAAGCGTCTTTCAGCTTGTCCAGCACGGGCTTGAAGGTCTCGGCAGCGGCTTCGGCGGCCTTCTTCTCTTCCTCGTCCTGCAGCTTGCCCAGGTCCACGGCCCCCTTGGCCACGCTTTGCAGCGGCGTGCC
>CAZSZN010000047.1:0-15857 GCA_964610405.1 uncultured Macromonas sp.
TGGCCGCACCGAGGAGCGCCGCACCGAGCGCGCTCTCATCGGTGAGTACCAGGACCTGATCGAGGAACTGCTGCCCAGCCTGAGCGCCGACAACCACGCGCAGGCGCTGGACATTGCGCGTGTGCCGGAGCAGATCAAGGGCTTTGGCCACGTGAAAGAACGCAACTTGCGCGCCGCGCGTGAGCGCTGGCAGGGTCTGCTGGCGCGCTGGCGCGCCGGCGGGTCGGAGACAATCGCCACCCTATGACTTTGCGATTTCTGGAATTCGAGCGCAGCGACGACGGGGAGGGTGTGACGACGTTCGAGGCCATGGCCTCGGTGCGCGGTGAGCGCTGGCCCTTGCTGCTCAACGAGGCCAGCCAGCTGTTGTCGGCGGTCCACGGTGCTTTTCCCGAAGGGCCCGTCCCTTTGGACGAGGGGGGCGAGTGGGACTGCGCGCTGGAAGCCCGGTTGGAGCCCGATCACCCCATCGATTGCCGGTTCGAGCCTGCCTCCGGCCTGTTGTTCGCCCAAGGCGATGTCGATAGCCCGGCCTTCCACACCTTGACGTTGACCCTGTGCGGCCGCGAGGCCTGGGCCCAGGCCTTTGCCGATGCCTGGCTGGCCGACGAAGGGGGCCACTGATGCCGCCGGTGCATTTGTGGTCCGGGGTGGGGTTTGCCCTGGCGGCGGGACTCATGTGGGGACTGGTGTTTGTGGCGCCGCTGATGCTGCCCGAATACCCGGCCGCGCTGCAGTCGGTCGCGCGTTACCTGGCGTTTGGTCTGCTGTGCCTGCCGCTGGCCTGGTTGGACCGCACCGATTTGAAACAGCTGACCCGCGCCGACTGGCTGGAAGCCCTGAAGCTCGCGGCCGTGGGCAACCTGCTGTACTACCTGTTGCTGGCCAGTTCCATCCAGCGCACCGGCGGTCCGTTGAGCACCATGTTCATCGGCACCCTGCCGGTGGTGATCGCGATCGTGGCCAACCGCCGCAACGCGCAGCGGGATGGGCGCTTGCCTTGGCGGCGGCTGTGGCCCTCGTTGTTGCTGATCGGGCTCGGGATCGTGCTGGTGAATCAGGTGGAGCTGGAGGCGCTGATGTCCCAGGATCAGCCCGACCTGTTGGGCTACGCCTGGGGGGCGGTGCTGGCGCTGGGAGCGGTGGCGTGCTGGACTTGGTACCCGCTGCGCAACGCCGACTGGTTGCGCAACCACCCCGGGCGCAACCCGCGCGCCTGGGCCACGGCCCAAGGCCTGGCCACTCTGCCGCTGGCCCTGACTGGCTATGTCTTGGTTTGGGGCAGCATGGCCGTCGCTGGGGATGGCTTTCCGATGCCCCTGGGGCCACGCCCGGGTTTCTTTGTCTTCTTGATGGTGTCGGTCGGGCTGCTCGCCTCGTGGCTGGGCACCCTGTGCTGGAACGAGGCCAGCCAGCGTTTGCCCACCGCGCTGGTGGGGCAGCTCATCGTGTTCGAGACCCTGGCCGCGCTGACCTTTGCCTTTCTGTGGCGTGGCGAGTGGCCGGCGCCGCTCACCTTCGCAGGCATCGCGGCGCTGTTGGCCGGTGTGTTGTGGGCGGTGCGCATCAAGCCGGTGCCGGCGGTGGTCGAAACACCACCCCATTGAAACGGATCGAAGGGCCGCTTCGGCCCTTCACACCCGTGTTGGGCCACACGGCTAAAATGACTGGTTGCCATGCTGACGGCCCGTCAGCGCTTGTCAACGATCAACAATAGGACGACCAACGTGTTCATTTCTTCTGCCTACGCCCAAGCTGCAGGTGGCGACACCACTTCTTCGCTGGTGAGCCTGCTGCCCCTGGTGCTGATGTTTGTGGTGCTGTATTTCGTGATGATCCGCCCCCAGATGAAGCGCCAGAAAGAGCACAAGGCCATGATCGAGGCCCTGGCCAAGGGTGACGAGATCGTGACCGCTGGCGGTCTGCTGGGCAAAGTCTCCAAGATCGGTGACGCGCACATCGGCGTGGAACTGGCTGACGGCGTTGAAGTCCAAATGCAACGTTCCGCAGTGGTCCAGGTGTTGCCCAAAGGCAGCCTGAAGTAATTCGCGGCCACCCCCGTGAACAAGACCGGCTGGGCCTGTGCCCGGCCGTTTGGTTTTTTCTCGCAGGCCTTCGCCCATGAACCGTTATCCCCTGTGGAAGTACGTGACCATCGTGGTCGCGCTGATCATTGCCACGCTGTACACCCTGCCCAACTTCTTCGGGGAGGCGCCGGCGGTGCAGGTCTCCGCAGGCAAGGCCACGGTGAAGCTCGACACGGAAACCGTGACCCGGGTGGAGCAGGCCCTGGCGGCCCAAAACATCACCCCGGCCGCCATCCAGTTCGATGGACAGTCGGTCAAGGCCCGTTTCGAGTCCACCGACACGCAGATCCAGGCGCGCGACGCGATCGACCGTGCCTTCAACACCGATCCGACCGACCCCACCCACGTGGTGGCTTTGAACCTGTTGCCGCGCACGCCGGCCTGGCTGCAGTCCATCAATGCCCTGCCGATGTACCTGGGGCTGGATCTGCGCGGTGGCGTGCACTTCCTGCTGCAGGTGGACATGCCCGGCGCGCTGGACAAGCGCGCCGAGGTCATTGCCAGCGACATCCGCACCGCGCTGCGTGACAAGAACATCCGCCATGGCGGTGTGCGCCGCGATGGCCAGTCGGTGGTGGTGCGGCTGCGCGATGCCGAGACCGAAAACGCTGCTCGCCGGGCGCTGGAAGAGCTGTTCCCGGACCTGCAACTGGCGGATTCGACTCCCGGCGCGACCGACCGCGAGCTGATCGCCCGCCTGCGCCCGGAGGCCGCTCGCCGCATCCAGGAGCAGGCGATCAAGCAGAACATCACCACGCTGCACAACCGCATCAACGAACTCGGCGTGGCCGAACCGGTGATTCAGCAGCAGGGGCTGGACCGTATCGTGGTGCAGTTGCCGGGCGTGCAGGACACCGCCAAGGCCAAGGACATCCTGGGACGCACCGCCACGCTGGAGGTGCGTCTGGTGGACGAAAGCCCCGAAGGGCAGTCGGCCGAACGCGGCAACGCGCCGGTGCCGTTCGGCGCCGAACGCTATCTGGAGCGCAATGGTCAGCCGGTGATCGTCAAGCGCGAAGTGCTGCTGACCGGCGAAAACCTGACCGACGCGCAAGCCGGTTTCGACAGCCAGAGCCAGGAAGCCGCCGTGCACCTGACGCTGGACGCCAAGGGTGCCCGCATCTTCCGCGACGTGACGCGCGAGAACGTGGGCAAGCGCATGGCCATCCTGCTGTTTGAAAAGGGCAAGGGCGAGGTGGTGACGGCACCGGTCATCCGCACCGAAATCGGTGGTGGTCGGGTGCAGATTTCGGGCCGCATGACCACGGTTGAGGCGAACGACACCGCACTGCTGCTGCGTGCCGGCTCGCTGGCCGCGCCGATGGAGATCATCGAGGAGCGCACGATCGGCCCGAGCCTGGGTGCCGAGAACATCCAGATGGGCTTCAACAGCGTGATCTGGGGCTTCCTGGTGATCGTGGTTTTCATGTGCGCCTATTACCTGATGTTCGGCGTGTTCTCCAGCCTGGCGCTGGCGTTCAACCTGATGTTGCTGGTGGCCGTGCTGTCGATGTTGCAAGCCACCCTGACCCTGCCTGGCATGGCCGCGATGGCTTTGGCGCTGGGCATGGCGATCGACGCCAACGTGCTGATCAACGAGCGGGTGCGCGAGGAGCTGCGCAATGGCGCCGCACCGCAGACGGCGATCAACGCCGGTTACGACCATGCTTGGGGCACCATTCTGGACTCCAACATCACCTCGCTGCTGGCGGGGCTGGCGCTGCTGGCCTTCGGTTCCGGGCCGGTGCGCGGTTTCGCGGTGGTGCATTGCCTGGGCATCCTGACCAGCATGTTCTCGGCGGTGTTCTTCTCGCGCGGGCTGGTCAACGTCTGGTACGGGCGGCAGAAGAAGCTCAAGCGCGTGTCCATCGGCACGGTGTGGGCGCAGGGGCAACAGACCCTGGCCAAGGACTGAACGGGCAGCACGATCATGGAATTCTTCCGCATCAAAAAAGACATCCCGTTCATGCGGCACGCGCTGCTGCTGAACGTCGTTTCCTTCGTTACCTTCCTGGCGGCGGTGTTCTTCCTCGTCACCCGGGGGCTGAACCTGTCGGTCGAGTTCACCGGCGGCACGGTGGTGGAGGTGGCCTACGAACAGCCCGCCGACCTGGAGGCGGTGCGCAAGGTGGTGGCCGACCTGGGCTACACCGAAGTGCCGGTGCAGAACTTTGGTACCTCGCGCGACGTGATGATGCGCCTGCCGCTGATGCAGGGCCAGTCGTCCGGGCAGCAGAGCGAGGCGGTGCTCGCGGCACTGAAGGCGCAGAACCCGGCGGTGCAGCTCAAGCGCACCGAATTCGTCGGCCCCCAGGTGGGCAAGGAACTGGCCGAAGACGGTGTCAAGGCGCTCGCGTTCGTGATCCTCGGCATCATGATCTACCTCGCGTTCCGCTTCGAGTGGAAGTACGCCGTGGCGGCCATCGTGGCCAACCTGCATGATGTGGTCATCATCCTGGGGTTCTTCTCGTTCTTCCAGTGGGAGTTCTCGCTGGCGGTGCTGGCGGCGGTGCTGGCGGTGCTGGGCTACTCGGTCAACGAATCGGTGGTGGTGTTTGACCGCATCCGCGAAACCTTCAAGCGCCAGCGCAAGATGGGCACCCGCGAAGTGATCGACCGCGCCATCACCTCCACCATGAGCCGCACCATCATCACCCACGGTTCGACCGAGGTGATGGTGCTGTCCATGTTGCTGTTCGGCGGCCCCACGCTGCATTACTTTGCGATGGCGTTGACGATCGGCATCATGTTCGGCATTTATTCGTCGGTGTTCGTGGCGACCGGCATGGCAATGTGGCTGGGCATCCGCCGCGAAGACCTGGTCAAGCCCACCAAGAAGGCGGAAGACCCGGACGACCCGAACGCGGGCGCAGCGGTTTGAACATGGCCAGCGCAGACCGACGATTTCGGGGCGCTGGCATACTCGGCCCATGAACTCGCCCGAGGCATCTCCTGCCCACCTGGCCGGCCAAGCCCGCCAGGTGTTCGTGCGCCATGTGATCGACGATCTGCCCCAGGTGGCGCAGCGCCTGCTCGACGATTTGCAGGCGCGCGCCGAGCAGGCCCATTACAGCGAGGCAGCGCAGCGCGTCGATGACGCTCGGGTGCGTTTGATGAAGTCGTCTGCGGTCTGGCTGGAGCGCAGTCGCGATCGCCTGACGGCACTGCTGAAGGCGCGCGAGGAAGCCCCGCGCACGGCAGCAGGTCCGCTGTCTTTGGTCGATGAAGAGTTGGTGGAGAACCAGATCCTGGCCGCGCGGGCCGCCCTGGTGGCCGTGGACAAGGGCAACGAGCCGCTCAACGAATTGCGTTTGCGCTTGCAGCGGCTGGAACTGACCGACGAACTTGACAAGCGCGACCCGGTGTTGGCCACCAACGTGACCCAGGCCATCGTCTCAGCCTGGATGGACGCCGGCCTGAACCGCAGCGACTGGCAAATCTGCCAGATCACCCTGCACAACCTGTTGGCCAAAGTCATCATGGCCGGTTACCAGGAGGCGAACCAGTTTTTGCTGGCCCGTGGCGTGCTGCCTGAGATCGATTTGCGGGATCTGGTGCGCCGCGGTGGTCGCGCCGGCCCGGAGCCGTCGGTGCCCAGCGTGGTGGGGCGTGGCCAAGTGGTGCGCACCACCCCGTTTTCCCCCAGCGGGCTTGGCAGCCTGACCCATGTGGTGCCCTTGCGCCACACCTCAGGCGGCGTACCACTGGAGTCGAGCATGGCCGGTGTGGGCTGGTCGGGCAGCGATGATGGTGCGCCGAACGGGCACCAGTTGGTGATGCAGCGTCTGTCGGGCTTCATGGCCAGCCGGGTGCCGGGATGGGGCTTCTCGGGCCCGGTGCCCGACGGCGGTGCCCGTGTGCAAGGGGGCGCGGCGCCCAGTGACGCCGCCGTTGCGACGGGTGGCTGGTGGGTGCAAGTGCCTTTGCCTCCGGCCGACTGGAGTTCGGTCGAAGCCGGCGCGCGCGGTGCCCGGGCACAGGCGCAGGCGCTCAAGCAGGCGGCGCGTTCCGACACCGAAAAGGCGCTGATCGAGATGGTGGCGTTGATTTTCGACGGCATCTTGGGTGAGGACCGCATTCCCGCCAGCGTGCGGGTCTGGTTTGCTCGGTTGCAAATGCCGGTGTTGCGCCACGCTTTGCAGGACGCCACCTTCCTCACCGCCGAAGACCACCCCGCCCGGCAATTGATCGACCGCATGGGCGCTTGCGTGCTGGGCTTCGATCCCGCAGCTCCGTTGCAGGCGCTGGAGGGCGAGATCAAGCGCATCGTCCAGGTGATTGAGCAATACCCCGAGACCGGCCGTCGCGTGTTCGAGCTGATGCTGAAGGAGTTTGAGCAGTTTCTGGCCCGCGCCGTGACCGAGGAGCCGCGCCTGAAACGCGCCACCGACGTGGCCAGCCAGCTGGAGCAGCGGGGTGCACTCACCGTGCAGTACACGATCGAGTTGCGGCGCTTGCTGGGCAGCGCGCCAGTGCACGAAGCGTTGCGGACCTTCTTGTTCCAGACCTGGGTGGAGGTGATGGCGCACGCCAGCGTGGCCTATGGCGCGGACGACGAACGCGCCCGCCGTGCCCGCGAACTGGCGGCCGATCTGCTCTGGGCGGCCAGCGCCAAACCCTCGCGCCACGAACGCGCGCAAGTGATCGCACGCGTGCCGGGCCTGATGGCGCAAATTCGCGAAGGGCTGGCCTGGGTCGGACTGGATGCCGAGGCGCAGGACCGAGCGGTGCAACCGGTCAGCGAAGCGCTGGCGTCGGCTTTTGTGTCGCGTGCGCCAGCGGTGGACGCGGGCTGGCTGGCGGGTTTGACCCAGTCCTTGGGACGGCTGGAGGCGGTGCTCACCGACAACAGCGAGAGCGTACCGTTGAACCGTGACAGCCTGGAGTGGTTGACCGGGCAAGATGCCAGCGGCATCACCGTGCTGTCCGATGTGGAGTCGGCGACGCCACCCCACCTGCGTTCGTGGGCCCAGGCGCTGCCCCTGGGCAGTTGGTACACCCTGGAGCACAACGGCGTGCGGGTGGCGGTGCAGCTGACGTGGGCCAGCCCCCGGCGGCAGTTGTACCTGTTCGTGGCCGGCCCGGCGGGTGCTTACCTGATGCAACAGGGGCGGGTGGGGCAATACCTCAAGGCCGGTCTGTTGCGTGCCAGCCAAGCCGAGCCGCTGACGCGCCAAGCCACCCGGCAGGCCCTGGACAAGCTGCAGGCCAATCCAGAGCGGCTGTTGGCCTGAGAGCCTTTGGACTGGCGGCTGTCAGGCCATAACCAGTCGCTGAAACAAGCCACCTGGCAAACGACGCACGGTGCCTTCGAGCTCCAGCGTCAGCAATTGGGTCTGCAATTCGGGCGTGCTCAGCCCGGTCCGGGCTTGCAGTGCGTCCAGCCCCACCGGGTCGTGGCCCAGCGCTTGCAGCAGCGGGTCGCCGTCATCCTCTGCAGGCACGGCCTCCGCAGGGGTGGCCGAGGGCGTTGCCAGGTTCAGGTCTTCCAGAATGTCTTGTGCCGACTCCACCAGCTTGGCGCCTTGACGGATCAAGGCATGGCAACCCCGGGCTTGCGGCGCGTGGATGGAGCCAGGAATCGCGAACACGTCGCGCCCCATTTCAACCGCCAGTTGGGCGGTGATGAGGGAACCCGATTGCACCGCAGCTTCCACCACCAGGGTACCCAGCGACAGGCCGGCAATGATGCGGTTGCGCTTGGGAAAGTTGGGCGCCAGCGGGGCGGTGCCCAGGGGGTACTCGCTCAGCAGCAAGCCCTGTTCAGCAATCCGGTGCGCCAGCCCCAAGTGCCGCCGGGGGTACACCCGGTCAGCCCCGGTGCCCACGACCGCGATCGTCGTTCCGCCCGCTGCCAGGGCGCCCTCGTGGGCGGCACCGTCCACCCCCAGCGCCAAGCCGGACACAATGCACAAGCCGCGCTCGGCCAGCGCTTGAGCGAACTGACGAGCGTTCTCCGCCCCTTGGGGCGTGGGGTTGCGGCTGCCGACCACGGCCAACTTGCGTGGGTGGCTCAGTGCGCCCAGTTGCCCAACGCCGTACAACATCAAGGGGGGATCGGCGGTTTCCAGCAAAGCGGCGGGGTAGTGGGCATCGCCCAGCGTCAGGACATGGTGGCGGTCGTTGGCGGCCAGCCAGCGCAAGGCTTGATCCAGCGCTGGTGTCCAGTGGTCGGGTGGCTCCGCCAAGGCGCGGGCGGTTTTGTCGCCTACCACCGCTAGCCGCGCTTCGTGACTGGCGGTGAACACGCCCTGGGCGCTGCCCAAAGCCGCCAGCAGCTTGCGCGCGGTCACATTGCCCACCCCAGGGGTGAGCGTCAGGCGCAGCCAGGCGCCCAGCTCTTCGTCGGACATGCGGCGCGCCGTCAGGGGTTCACGAAGCGGTCGCCTACTTGCACACCGTCGGAAATTTGCAGGATCAGGGCGTAAGAAACGCGGTCAAAGGTGCGGAACACCATCATCAAACCGTTGCGCTCGCCGGGCAGTTGCAGAGTCGGGCGGGTCGCGTCGGTGGTGTCGGTGACCTTGGAGGCGTTTTTCAGCACCGCCAGCACATGGCCGCGCTCCAGTCCGTCGCGGCTGCCACGGTTGATGATGACCACCTGGTTTTGCCCGGCAAACTGCACCGCGTTGCCATGCACCTTCACGATAAAGCCATCCTGCGCGGCGCTGGGCGGACGTGGCAGGTAGGTGGGCACCTCGCGAGGTGGCTCGGGCAACAGCCGATCGCCGACGCGAATTTCCTCTTTCGACAGCGACACCTGGACGGTGGCGGGCTCGATCTCGGCAGAAGCACTGGTACGCAGAGCTTCACCGCGCACCAGATCGGTTTGCCCGATGAACTGAGCTTCGTAGCCGAGGCGTTCACCAGTGACGGGATCGGTCAACGGGGTGGCGTTGCGGTAGACGCGGTGACGGCGTGGTTGGCCGGGCTCCACGCTGAGCGCGGAGCCTTCCAGCGCACCGCTGGTGCCGTATTGACCGCGTGCGTAGGCCAGGTCACCCCGGCTCAACAGCACCCGACCCTCGGGCGCTGCGACGATGCGTGGCGCCCGGTCGTGCACGCCCTGGTCCACGATCAGGGAGTCGGTCAGGAAGGGCTCGATCACGTTGAGCGGGATCGGCGGGATGGCGGCGTCGGCCAGCGATTCCGCCCGCACCCGGGGCGACAGGCGCACGGTGGGCGTGGCGCCGCCCTCGAGTGACAGGATGGCGCGGTCGCCGACCCGGGTCAGCACCAGCACCTGACCTGGGAAGATCAAATGCGGATTGCGGATCTGTTGCAGGTTCATGCCCCACAGCTCGGGCCAGCGCCAGGGGCGCAGCAAAAACAAGCCGGAGATGTCCCAAAGGGTGTCTCCGCGTTTGACGGTGTAGCGCTCCGGCGCGGTGGGCGACAGCTCGCTGAGCGGCACGCCCGCTTGCGCCACCTGGTTGGCCGTGCTGCGCTGGCCACCCGTGATGGGGAAATTGGGCACGGCCTGGGCGGCCACCTGGCTCGCGGCGACGATACCGGCGATCGACAAAGCCCAGCCAGCCAGACGTGTGCCGTGGCGACGCGCAGGCAAGACGAGGACAGGCGCCTGGGCGGCGGAGGCGTTGGTGTGAGTCGGCATGTCGTGGGTCCCGGTGACCGTCCCGTTGTTGGTGTGTGTCTGCGCCACGGTTCCTCCCCGGCTTGGACGTTGGTGGAATTGAAGGGACATTTTGCGTTCTAGCCCTGTTTATGGCAATGATATCGCCACCTGCGGGACACGGGTGGGGCCGAAAGTGGCGAAAATAACGACATTGCTTGCCATTCTGCGCTGCCCGGCCGCCATGAACAACCCCGAACTCCTGACCATCCTCCGTTATCCCGACCCGCGACTGCACAAAGTGGCCCAGCCCATTGCGCAAGTGGACGACCGGGTGCGCGCCATCATCCCCCGCATGCTGGCGACCATGTACGACGCCAACGGCATCGGCCTGGCCGCAACCCAGGTGGACATCCACGAGCGCCTGATCGTGATCGATGTCAGCGAAGAACGTGACCAGCCGCTGGTGCTGATCAACCCTGAGCTGGAGTGGGCCAGCGAGGAAACCCGCAAGGGCGAAGAGGGCTGCCTGTCGGTGCCGGGCATTTACGATGGCGTGGAGCGCGCCATCGCGGTGCGCGTGCGGGCCCTGGACGGTGAGGGCAAAAGCCGGGTGATTGAGGCCGAAGGCCTGCTGGCGGTGTGCATCCAGCACGAAATGGACCACTTGAAGGGCAAGGTGTTTGTCGAGTACCTGTCGCCCCTGAAGCGCAACCGGATCAAGACCAAGCTGCAAAAAGCCGAGCGTGAGGCGCACGCTTGAAAGGTCGCGCATGAAAGTGGTGTTTGCCGGCACGCCGGTGTTTGCGGCGGTGGCCCTGCAAGCGTTGCTCGACGCGGGGTACGAAGTGCCTCTGGTGCTGACCCAGCCCGACCGTCCCGCCGGGCGCGGCATGAAACTGCAGGCTTCGCCGGTCAAGCAACTGGCGCAGCAGCACGGGATCGCGGTGTCGCAACCGCGCAGCTTGCGGCTGGATGGCCGTTACCCCGACGACGCGGCCGAGGCTCAGGCCGCGCTGCAGGCGGCGGGAGCCGATGTGATGGTGGTGGCCGCCTACGGCCTGCTGTTGCCCGCCTGGACCCTGACCCTGCCGCGCTTGGGGTGCCTGAACATCCACGCGTCGTTGCTGCCGCGTTGGCGGGGTGCGGCACCGATCCATCGGGCAATCGAGGCCGGTGATGCGCAGACTGGCATCACCATCATGCAGATGGACGAGGGGCTGGACACCGGCGACATGCTGCTGGTAGAGGCGCTGCCGATCCAGCCGGGCGACACCACCGCGACCCTGCACGACCGCCTGGCTGATTTGGGTGGGCGGTTGGTGGTGGCCGCACTCCAGCAGGCCGCTCAGGGCGCCTTGGCGCCCGTGCCGCAACCGGCGGCGGGCGTCACCTATGCCCACAAAATTGAAAAGGCCGAGGCCCTGATCGACTGGCGCTTGCCGGCCGAGGTGTTGGCGCGCCGGGTGCAGGCGTTCGATCCGTTTCCTGGCGCGGCCACGCTCTGGGGTGACGTGCCGCTCAAGGTGTGGGCGGCGCGCAGCGAAGTGGCTGGTGGAGTCCCTGCAGTGGGCGAGGCCGCACCCGGCACGGTGTTGGCGGTGGAGGGTACCGGCATCTGCGTCCAGACAGGCCAAGGCATGCTGTGCCTGACCGAGTTGCAGCGGCCCGGGGGCAAGCGCCTGCCGGTGGCCGAGTTTTTGCGTGGCGCAGCGGTGCCCGTGGGGGCACGGTTGGGTTCGCAGGCCAGCGCATGTTCCTGACGGCTGCCTACCGCCGCTTGCCGGAGTATTGGGAGGGCGTGCGCGACCAAGCGGGCGTGGCCACGGGCGTCGCGGCGTGGGGGCTCATGACCGGGGTGTCCATGGTCAAGTCCGGTCTCAGCGTGTTCGAGGCGTTGGCCATGACCTTTCTGGTCTATGCGGGCAGCGCGCAACTCACCGCGGTGCCCTTGATGGCCTCGGGCGCCCCTCTGTGGGTCATTCTGGCGGCTGCGTTTTGCGTCAACCTGCGGTTCGTGGTGTTCTCGGCGCATTTGCGACCGTACATGATGCATTTGCCGCGCTGGCAGCGTTTGACGGTGGCGTTCTACACCAGCGATTTGAGTTACGTGTTTTTCGCCCGCCGTTTTCCTCATCCGGCCCCCGATGCGGCCGGCCTGCATCGGCAGCAGGCTTATTTGGCCGGCAACAGCGCGGTCAACTACGTGGCCTGGATGGGGACGAGCGTGCTGGGCATCGCTTTGGCCAATGTCATCCCCACCCACTGGGGTTTGGGGTTCGCTGGCATTCTGGCGTTGTTGGGCGTGGGCTGTTCGCTGGCGTCATCGCGCTTGCGCGTGGTGTCGGCCGGGGTGGCCGGGGCGGCCGCGGTGGCCGCCTGGGCTTTGCCGCTCAAGCTCAACATCGTGGTGGCGATCGCGGCGGCGGTCGCGTTGTGCCTGGTGCTGGAGGCGCGCGGCCCCCGCTGGTTGCGCGGTGAACCGGTGACGCCCCATGGCTGACACCGACGCCTGGACCTTGCTGACCATCGCGGCCTTGGCCGTGGTGACGCTCGTCACGCGGGGTTTCTTTCTCTTTTCAAACCGCCCGTGGCAGCTGCCGCATTGGGCTGAGCGAGGGTTGCAGTACGCGCCAATCGCGGCGCTCGCGGCGGTGGTGATCCCTGAGGTGGTGGCGACCCAGGGCGAGCTGGTGCAGACGTGGCGCGATGCGCGTTTGTTCGCGGCAACGGCTGGTGCGGCGTGGTTTTTCTGGCGCGGTGGCGTGCTGGGCACCATCGTCTGCGGCATGGCGGTCTACCTGCCGCTGCGCCTTTACTGGGGCTGGTGAGTATTGGCCCAGCCGGTGGCCACGCAGTGCGCCATCACTTCCTGCAACTGTTGTTTTTGAACCGGTTTGGAGAGGTAGGCGTTCATCCCGGCGTCGCGGGCGCGGTCGCGGGCTTCGTTCATCACATCCGCTGTCAGTGCGACGATGGGCACCTGTCCTCGACGGCCCGGCAGTGCGCGGATGCGTTGGGTGGCTTCCAGGCCGTCCATTTCCGGCATGTGCAGGTCCATCAGCACGATGTCGTAATCGCCCTCTGATGCGGCTTGCCAGGCTTCCAGGCCGTTTTCGGCGAAGGTGGCGTGGTGGCCCAGCTTTTCCAGGATCAGGCCCACGAACTTGCGGTTCACCGGGTGGTCTTCGGCCACCAGCACGTGCCATGCGGTGTCTGGTGCTGTGGCGGCGGGGGATGGCATCGGCACAACGTCGGGTGTGGGCGAGGTGCCGGGGCTGGGCGTGGGCACGGGGGGCGTCAGCACCGCGGACGCGATGGTGGTGGCGCTGCCGGTGGGGGCGCCACAGGTGGGCGTGGTGATCGTCAGGGTGAAGCTGGAGCCCACGCCGCGCTCGCTTTCGGCGCTGATGTCGCCGTTCATCAGGCGGGCCAGGCTGCGCGAGATTTCCAGGCCCAGGCCGGTGCCGCCAAAACGGCGGGTGGCCGAATCGTCGGCTTGGTGGAAGCGCTGGAACAGCTGCGACAACGTGGTTGCGTCCATGCCCACGCCAGTGTCTCGCACCAGCACCCGCCAGCGCACCGCATCCGGCAAGACTTCGCTCTCCAGTCGCACCAGCACCTGGCCTTGAGCGGTGAATTTGATGGCGTTGCTGATCAGGTTGAGCAGAATTTGCCGCACCCGCGTGGGGTCGGTTTCCACCCAGGGTTCCTCCACCTCGCCCTGTGCCAAGGTCATCTGCAGCCCCTTGCGTTGGGCCTGTCCTTGCATCAGTTCCACGGTTTCGCGCACCAACTGGGGCAGGTCCACCGGTTCCGGGCGGACTTTCATTTTGCCCGCGTCCAGTGCCGACATGTCCAGGATGTCGTTGAGCAGCGTCAGCAGGTGTTGGGCCGAGCCGCGGGCGGTTTGCAGCTGGTCGCGCTGGCTGTCGTTCAGATCGCTGTCTTCCAGCATGCTGATCATGCCCAGCATGCCATTGAACGGGGTGCGCAGTTCGTGGCTCATGTTGGCCAGGAACTGACCCTTGGCCCGGTTCGCGGCTTCGGCGGCGTCGCGCGCGTCGGTCAGCTCCACGTTCAGCATTTCCAAGGCCTCACGCTCGCGCTGTAGGCGCCGGTGTCGGTTGATCAGACCAGCGGTGGCCGCCACCAGCACCAAAGCCTGCACCGCCACCAGCCAGGTGATCATGCGGTTCTGGTCGCGCACCACCTCGACTTGCCGGTCCACCAACACGCTGACCACGCTGTTGGCGGCGAACGACAGGGCTTGCATGTCGGGCCCCATGTCGGTCATGTTGGCCAGGTGGACTTCCAGCGCGGCGCGGTGGCGCTGCGGTTCTTGCAGCAACGGGTCGAGGTCTTGCACCAGCGCTTGCAGGCGCGGCAGCATGGTGCTGTATTCGCTGCGCTGTGCCAGTTTGGCGGTGCTGGGGTTGTCGCGCATCAGGTAGATGCGGCTGGCCAGGATCTCGAAGCGGGTCGCGACCGTGTCCCAGTCAGGCTCTTCGCGGGTGTGCAGCGCCACCCTCAACTCATTGCGAAAACGCAGAAACTCGCGTTCGGTCTGGAAGGTCAGCGCGGTGATGGAGTCGGATTGCAGGCGTGCCGCAGCCTCCACCGAAGCAGATTGCCGCAGTGACAGCGCGGCCATCACGGCCAGGCCCACGGCCAAGCCCAGAACGGTCAATGACAGCCACAGCACGAAGCTGCGGCTGTCCTTTTTCTGCTTCATGAACGCCGAGCGCGTGTTACTCGACTTCGATCGACTTCAGTTGCCAGATCGAACGCTCGTAGTAGGTGGTGTTTTTCAGTTCGGGCTTGCCGTCGAAGTTGTAGACGATGAAGATCGGGCCCTTGGTCCGCACCGACATCGGCTGGTCGTTCATGCGGATGGCCATGATCAGCTCCTGGTTCTCGGCATCGGCAACCGGGATGTTGATGCGGTAGTCGTTCAGCGCCGTGGCTTTGATGTTGGTGCCACTGGCTTTGACGGCGGCCAGCACGTCACGCAGCAGGGGGCCTGTGAACTTGATGGGCTGGCTTTCCCACGGGGTCATGGTGGTGAAGGTTTTTTGCGGCAGGGCCTGCAGCATGGCCATGTCCCAGGCCGCGTTCGTGCCCTGGTTCTTGACACCGATCTTGCCAGTCACGGTCAGCACCGGTTTGTCCTTCGGGGCGTTCAAAGCCATGGCCGGTGCTGTCGCCAGTGCGAACAGGCCCGCAGCCGCCCATGCCCCAGCCATCCTGCGCGAAATGAAAGTGATCATGATCAGTTATTTGAAATAAATGAAGATTCCGTATGGTAAACGAAATGCCCAAATTAGAAAAGCAGCTTGAGCAGGCAAGTCGTGTCCAACCGTTTCAGGTGGTAGGGGTTTGCCCGGCCCGGCGGGCGAACTCTTCGCGCAGCGCTCGCAGTTTGGCGCGAGGGTCTTCCTTGGCGGTGGTTTGGTCCAACGCCATTTCTGCGATGAAGCGGCTCGGCTTGCCGGGCACCAGTTCGCGGCCTTTTTTGCGGCGCTTGAGCCAGCTCACCACCAAGGTGTGTTGCGCGCGGGTGATGCCCACGTACATCAGCCGGCGCTCTTCCTCGATCAGTTTGCCCAGGGCGGCTTCGTTCAGGTCGTCGTCGCGCTGGAACGGCAGCAGTCCTTCGTTGACGCCGGCCAGCACCACGTGCGGCCATTCCAGCCCTTTGGAGGCGTGCAGGGTGGACAGCGTGACCACGTCCTGGTCCTGCTCGCGTTCCGAAATGGTGGAGATGAGCGCGATGGTCTGCGCCACCTCCAGCATGGTTTTTGGTTCGCGCTCGGTGGTGATGCCGCCGGTGTCGTCGATCTGACCGCCGCAGCGCTGCGCCACCCAGTCGCAAAAGTCCATCACGTTGCTCCAGCGGGCGGCGGCGACCTTGTCGCTCTCTTCGCTGTCCAGCAAATACTGTTCGTAGCCGATGGTTTTGAGCCAATCGCTGAGGAAGGCTTTGGCGGCTTCGTGCCCTTGGGTGTGGCGGGCGCGGTGTTCCAGGTCGTTCAGGTAGCGGCCGAACTCGTGCAGCCCGTGCACCGCGCGCGCGGGCAGGGCGGCCGGCAGGGAGTGGGAAAACAAGGCCTCGAACAGGCTGACCTTGTACTGGGTGGCGAAGGCGCCCAAGGTGGCCAGGGTCTGGTGGCCGATGCCGCGCTTGGGCGTGGTCA
>CAZSZN010000047.1:15867-16444 GCA_964610405.1 uncultured Macromonas sp.
GCGCAAAAACGCCGGATCGTCGTCGTTGTTGACCAGCAGGCGCAACCAGGCGCACAGGTCTTTGATTTCCGCGCGGTCGAAAAAGCTCTGTCCGCCTGAGACTTTGTAGGGGATTTGCGCCTTGCGCAAGGCGGTTTCCAGCGCGCGGGCCTGGTGGTTGGCGCGGTAGAGGATGGCGAAATCCTTGAACGCCTTGTATTTCGCACCGGTGCTGCCCGCTGCGGTGGAGCCGGCGCGGATGCTCTGGATGCGCGCCACCGCCCGCTCGGCCTCGTGTTCTTCGTGGTCGCAGGCCTGCACCCGCACCGGTTCGCCTTCGCCCAGCTCGCTCCACAGCGTTTTGGGGAACAGCTTTGGGTTGGGGCCAATGACGTTGTTGGCCGCCCGCAGAATGGCGCTGGTGGAGCGGTAGTTCTGCTCCAGCTTGATGACCTTGAGCTCGGGGAAGTCCTGCGGCAGCTTTTTCAGGTTGTCCAACGTGGCGCCGCGCCAGCCGTAGATGGACTGGTCGTCGTCGCCCACGGCGGTGAATCGGCCGCGCTCGCCCACCAGCAGCTTGAGCAGCTCGTACTGGGTG
>CAZSZN010000048.1:0-16342 GCA_964610405.1 uncultured Macromonas sp.
GCCCGCTGCACGTGATCGAAGGCCCGCTGATGGACGGCATGAACGTGGTGGGCGACCTGTTCGGCCAGGGCAAGATGTTCCTGCCGCAGGTGGTCAAAAGCGCCCGCGTGATGAAGCAGGCCGTGGCCCACCTGGTGCCGTACATCGAGGAAGAAAAGCGCCAGCTTGAAGCCGCCGGTGGCGACGTGAAAAGCAAGGGCAAGATCGTCATTGCCACCGTCAAGGGCGATGTGCACGACATCGGCAAGAACATCGTGACCGTGGTGTTGCAGTGCAACAACTTTGACGTGGTCAACATGGGCGTGATGGTGCCCTGCCACGAAATCCTGGCCAAGGCCAAAGAAGTGGGCGCCGACATCGTGGGTTTGAGCGGCCTGATCACGCCCAGCCTGGAAGAGATGCAGTACGTGGCGGGCGAGATGGAGAAAGACCCGCATTTCCGCGAGCGTGGCATTCCGCTGCTGATTGGCGGTGCCACCTGCAGCCGCGTGCACACGGCGGTGAAGATCGCGCCGAACTACAGCGGTCCGGTGGTCTACGTGCCCGACGCCTCGCGCAGCGTGGGTGTCGCGCAAAGCCTGTTGGGCGACGGCAAGCCCGCCTACCTGGCCGAGCTGAACGCCGACTACGACAAGGTGCGCACCCAGCACGCCAACAAGAAACAGACCCCGCTGTGGCCCCTGGCCAAGGCGCGCGCCAACAAAGCCCCGCTGGATTGGGACGCCTACACCCCGGTGACGCCCAAGTTCCTCGGCCGGCGCGTGTTCAAGAACTTCGATCTGGGTGAACTGGCCGCTTACATTGACTGGGGCCCGTTCTTCCAGACCTGGGATTTGGCCGGCCCGTACCCCGCCATTTTGGACGATGAGGTGGTGGGTGAGCAGGCCCGCAAGGTGTTGGCCGATGCGCAAGCCATGCTGAAAAAGATCGTGGACGGCCGCTGGCTCACCGCCAACGCGGTGGTGGGTTTGTACCCCGCCAACACGGTGAACGACGACGACATCGTGCTGTACACCGACGAGTCCCGCACCCAGGTGGCGCTGACCTGGCACGGCCTGCGCCAGCAAACCGAAAAGCAGGAAATCGATGGCGTGATGCGTCCCAGCCGCTGTCTGTCCGACTTTGTGGCGCCGCAGGCCAGCGGCGTGGCCGACCATGTGGGCCTGTTCGCGGTGACGGCCGGCATTGGCGCCGACAAGCGCGCCGCCGCCTTCGAGGCCGCGCAGGACGACTACAACGCCATCATGCTCAAAGCCTTGGCCGATCGCCTGGCCGAAGCCTTCGCCGAATGCCTGCACCAGCGCGTGCGCACCGACCTGTGGGGCTACGCGCCACACGAAGGCCTGGGCAACGACGAGCTGATTGCCGAAAAGTACCAGGGCATCCGTCCCGCACCCGGCTACCCGGCTTGTCCCGACCACTCCGTCAAGCGCGCCATGTTCGACCTGCTGCAGTGCGACGACATTGGCATGGGCCTGACCGAGAGCCTGGCCATGACCCCGGCGGCCAGTGTGAGCGGTTTCTACATCGCCCACCCGGAGGCGACCTACTTCAACGTCGGCAAGATCGGCCACGACCAGCTGGCCGACATGGCCCAGCGCCGTGGTCTGCCCGAGGCCGAGCTGGAGCGGTTGCTGGCGCCCAACCTCTGACCGGGGCACAATGGGCGCCATGAACGACAGACGCCAACTCTTGCAAGCTTTGGCCCTGAGCATGGGGGCCGTGACGGCAGGCTGGACCTGGGCGTCCGGCACCCGGCCGGTGCCCGCAGGCCTGCGCCGTTTGCGGGGTGACGTTCGCGTCAATGGCGAGCCGGGTCACGAAGGCCGTCTGGTGCTGCCGGGCGATGTGGTCACCACCGGGGCCGATGGCGAAGTGGTGTATGTGGTGGGCGCCGACGCCTACCTGCTGCGCGCCAACACCGAAGTGCGGCACGAGCCGCAGGGCACACCGGGTCTGGTGCAGTTCGTGCGCGGCAAGGCGTTGTCGGTGTTCGGCACCGGGGCCAAGCGCCTGGAAACGCCGGCGGCCACCATCGGCATCCGGGGCACGGGTTGCTACATCGAAGCCACCGCCGACCAAACCTATTTTTGCCTGTGCTATGGGCGCGCCGAACTGGTACCGGTGGCCGCGCCCAGCCAGCGCCGGGAGGTGGTCACCACCTACCACGATCGGCCTTACCTCGTCAGTTTGCTGCCGACCGAGCCAGCGTTGCGCGACGCGCCGGTGGTCAACCACACCGATGCGGAATTGATCATGCTGGAGGCGCTGACCGGGCGCCGCCCACCGTTCTTGCAGCAGAGCTACACGCCCCGCTATTGATGGGCCGGGGGCGTGCCCCGGGGCGCCTCAGTGGCTGCAGTGCGCGCGCACTTCGTCGATGCTGGTCAGCCCTTGCAGCACTTTCACAATGCCGTCCTGCCGCAGGGTGCGGAAGTGGCCGGTCTTCATCGCGTTGCGTTGCAGGGTGTCGGCGGGTGAGCGGGTCTGGATCAGGTGGCGCAATGGGGCGTTCACCATCAGCATCTCGTGAACACCCAGGCGGCCTTTGAAGCCGGCTTGGTCACAGGAGGGGCAGCCCGTCGCGTGGCGGTGCATGATCTGCCCACCCTGGCCGTAGGTGTCGATCCACGACTGGCGCAGCAGGCCCTCGTCGGGACGCAACTCGTCGGGGAAGCCGTTCAGGTAGTCTTGTAGCAAAGCCTCGACCTGGGCTTCATCGGCCGGGGTGGTCTGGGTGCAATGGCCGCACAGGCGCCGCACCAGGCGTTGCGCCACCACCGCCAGCAGCGAGTCGGCAAAGTTGAACGGGTCCATGCCCATGTCCAGCAGGCGCACCACGGTTTCGGCCGCGCTGTTGGTGTGCAGGGTGGACAGCACCAGGTGGCCCGTCAGCGAGGCTTCGATCGCCACCTGCGCCGTTTCCTGGTCGCGGATTTCGCCCACCATGATCACGTCCGGGTCGGCACGCAGGAAGGCCCGCAAGGCTTTGGCAAAGGTCCAGTCGATGCGGGCGTTCACCTGCACCTGGCGCAGGTCGGGGTTGCTGATCTCGATCGGGTCTTCGGCGGTCCAGATCTTGCGGTCTGGGGTGTTGATGTGCTGCAGCACCGAGTGCAACGTGGTCGTTTTGCCCGAGCCGGTGGGGCCCACGCACAGCACCAGGCCGTGTGGCCGCTCGATCGCCTCACGCAGCATGCCGTGGTTTTCCGGGGTCAGGCCCAGCTGGTCCAATGGCAGTGGCTTGGCCGACGACAGCAGGCGCATCACCACATCTTCGGCGCCGTTGAAGGTGGGGATGGTGGCGACCCGCAGCTCCAGCTTGTGCTGGGGGGAGAACTTGGCGAAGTCGATCTTGCCGTCCTGCGGTTTTCGGCGCTCCGAAATGTCCAGCTCGCACATGATCTTGATGCGGCTGACGATGGCGTTGCGGTAGGTGTGCGGCAGCTCCATGTAAGGCACCAGCCGGCCGTCCTTGCGCAAGCGGATGCGCACCTTGCGCTTGTTGGGGTGGGTTTCGATGTGCACGTCCGAGGCCCCCTGGCTGTGCGCCTCGATGATGATGGTGTTGATCAGCCGCACCAGCGAGTTGTCGGACTGCTCAATTTGGCCCAAGCCGTCGCTGGCGTCGTCTTTGACCTCCAGTTCCAGCGACTCCAGCAGTTGGTCCGAGGTGGCGGTGGGCTGGTTGCCGTTGCCACTGTCGTTGGCCCCCGACCCGGAGGCTCGGCTGCTTTCGCCGCTGTCCATGCCAAAGCGGGCGTAGGCCTCGGAGATGGCGCGGTTGTTCAGGCTGCCGCTGGCGAGCGCGGCCACCACCTTGGACTGGAGCGAAAACTCCAGTTCTTCGATCATGCCCCGGCGTGAGGGGTCTTCGGCCGCCACCACCAGCAGGCCGCTGCGCCACAGCACCGGCACGATCTGGTGGCGCCGGGCCACCGCCTGGGGCACGCGCCGCAGGGCTTCGGCGTCGAGCGGGAATTTGGCCAGATCCACCACCGGGTAGCCCATTTTGCGGGCCAATGCCACGCGCAAGTCTTCGCGGGTGAGCTGGCCGCCTTGCACCAGCAGTTCGCCCAGGGGCACGCTGCGTTCGGACTTTTGCTTCTCCAGCGCCTCCTGAAGCTGCTGTTGGCTCACCAGCCCGAGCGCGGTCAGCGCCTCGCCGATGCGCACCAACGGCATGCGCGACTGTTCTTCCAGTGCCAGCAGCAATTGTTCGGGTTTGACGATTTCCTTGATGACCAGGTAGTCGCCCAGTTTGCGGTTGCGCAGATTTTCCTGTTCGCGGGCGGCGTGCTCCACCTGTTCGGGGGTGACGGCTTTTTGCTCCACCAACACCTGGCCGATCGCTTCGCCCAGGTGCAGGTCGCGGTAGGCGTCGCGCGGCAGGAACACCCGCTGCACATGGTCCAATTCATTCAGGGGAGGGAACAGGAACAGGCCCTGAGCCGTTTCCACATGGCCCACGGTTTCGCCGCTTTGCTGGCTGCCGTCTTTCAGGCTGATGGCGTAGGGCAGGCGGGTGCGGTACTCCAGCAACTGGGAGTGGGCGAAGTCGTCGTTCTGCTCGACCGAGAGTTGCGGCTTCAGCGGTGTGTCCAGCACGATGCGCCGGAACATGTCAAACCGCAGCGGCATCACCGCTCGCGAGGGGGGCACCTGAATGTGCGCGGTGCGCTGTTCCAGATCGAGCGAAACCAGCACACAGGGCCGGGTCTGGCCGTTTGGTCCCTCGACTTTGCAGGGCAATCCCTCGCCGCCTTCAGCCGCGTCCGACAGGTAGCTCGGGAAGGGGGGTGTCGGCCATTGCAGGGCTGGCAGGCCCTGGCGCACGGTGCCAGTGGCACTGGAAAACGACGAGGGTGAAAATTTCATGGGTACGGCTACCTGCTGGGGCGGCGACCATTATGCGCTGATTTTTGTACACACTCTTTCCACCCAGGGGGCCCTATCGGGCCGGTCCAGGTCGGTATTGAATCGCTTCGGCCACGTGGGGTGGCTCCAGGGCGTCGCTGTCGGCCAGGTCGGCGATGGTGCGGGCCACCCGCAGGGTGCGGTGCAGCGCCCGGCCCGACCAGCCCAGGCGGTGAGCCGCGTGGTGCAGCAAGTCCCGCGCGCTGGGGGCCAATCGCGCATGCTGTTCCAGCCGTTCGCCTTGCAGGGTCTGGTTGGCGCTGCCCTGGCGTGCCAGGGCTTTGGTGTGGGCCGCTTCGACCCGGCTTTTCACGGTCGCGGTCGGCTCGCCCGGCGTGGCTGCCATCAGCACCTGGGGCGCCAGCACCGGCACTTCCACGTGCAAATCGATGCGGTCCAGCAGCGGGCCACTGAGCTTGCCCTGGTAGCGCAACACTTGGTCGGGCGTGCAGCGGCAGCGGTGCTGGCTGGCGCCCAGGTAGCCGCAGGGGCAGGGATTCATCGCAGCCACCAGTTGGAAACGGGCGGGGTAGTCAATCTGCCGTGCGGCTCGGGAAATGCGGATCTGCCCGGTTTCCAGCGGTTCACGCAGCGCCTCCAGCGCGGTGCGGGGGAACTCGGGCAGTTCGTCCAGAAACAGCACGCCGTGGTGCGCCAGCGAAATTTCACCTGGCCGGGGTGGCGAGCCCCCGCCCACCAGCGCCACCGCGCTGGCGGTGTGGTGCGGCGCATGGGTGGGTCGGGTGCCCCAGCGTTGCCGGTCGAACCGCCCCGCCAGCGATTGCAAGGCGGCCGACTCCAGCGCTTCCTGCTGGCTCATGGCGGGCAGCAGACCGGCCAGCCGTTGCGCCAGCATCGATTTGCCGGAGCCAGGTGGACCCGAAAGCAGCAGGCTGTGGCGCCCGGCCGCCGCGATTTCCAAGGCGCGCCGGGCGGCGGCCTGGCCTTTCACATCGGCCAGATCGGGCGCTGCGGGCGGCACGCCCACCGGGGCACAGTCCACCCGGGTCCAACCTTCGCTGTCGGATGCCGGCGGTGAAGCAGCCCCCAGTTGGTGCGCCACGTCGAGCAGGTGTGGCGCCCGGAACACCGTGACACCCGGCACCAGCGCGGCTTCCTCGGCGCTCTGTGGCGGCAGCACCAGGGCTGTTCGCTCGGCCAGGGCACCGTCGCCCAGCAGGCCCAGCGCCATGGGCAGTGCGCCGCGCACAGGCCGCAACTCGCCGCTCAGCGACAGCTCGCCCGCGAACTCGTAACCAGCCAACTGCTGGGCATCGATCTGCCCGCTGGCGGCCAGGATGCCGATCGCCATGGGCAGGTCGAAGCGGCCCGATTCCTTGGGCAAATCGGCCGGGGCCAGGTTGACGGTGATGCGTTGGGACGACGGCCATTCCAGCCCCGCGTTCTGGATGGCAGACCGCACCCGTTCGCGGGCTTCCTTCACTTCGGTATCGGCCAAACCCACCAGCGTGAAGCTGGGCAAGCCATTGGCCAGGTGTACTTCCACGCACACCGATTGGGCGTTCAGCCCCACGAGGGTGCGACTGCGCACCATGCACAAACCCATAGCGTGTTCCTCCCTGGAATTCCTGGATCTGGGTCCGCCCATCTTGTTTAATTGCACCAATGTGGTGCAATGTGGGCGTGACTCCGTGCCGGGAGTGTAGCGAATGGATTGGGGTTGGGCCGTCTGCTGCGGGTGTTTTGGGTTGGCACGGTTAGTGCTAAGCCCTAAGCGTGACCGTGCAAGTGGCCCCCCCTAGGCCCTGTCGGTTCCCAACAAGCAACACAGAAGTCAGGAAAGGCTGAACATGAAACTGGTCACTGCCATCATCAAACCTTTCAAGCTCGATGAGGTGCGCGAAGCGCTGTCTCTGATGGGCGTGCAAGGCATCACGGTCACCGAAGTCAAGGGCTTCGGGCGTCAAAAAGGCCACACCGAGCTCTACCGGGGCGCGGAATACGTGGTGGATTTCCTGCCCAAGGTCAAGATCGAAGCCGCCGTGGCGGACGACATCGTGGACCGCGTGATCGAAGCCATCGAGGGCGCGGCCCGCACCGGCAAGATCGGCGACGGCAAGATTTTCGTTTTCCCGCTGGAACAGGTGATCCGCATCCGCACCGGTGAAACCGGCGCCGAGGCACTCTGACCCGTCTTCACATCAACCTTCAAAGAGTAAAGAACATGAAAAAGTTCCTACTGAGCCTGTGTCTGGGGTTGGGCCTCACGCTGGGTGGTGTCTCTGCCATGGCGCAGACCGAACCCGCTGCAGCTGCGACCGAGCCGGCGGCTGCCGTGGCCGCCACGGAAGCGCCCGCTGCCGCTCCTGCGGTTGAAGCCCCGGCCGCCGCCGAGGCCGCGCCCGCCGCTGCCGAAGCCCCGGTGAAAGAAACCATGGACAAGGGCGATGTGGCCTGGATGATGGTCTCCACCATCCTGGTGATCTTGATGGTCGTGCCCGGCCTGGCCCTGTTCTACGGCGGTCTGGTGCGCAGCAAGAACATGCTGTCGGTGCTGATGCAGGTGATGGTCGTGTTCTCGCTGATCAGCGTGCTGTGGGCCGTGTACGGCTACAGCCTGGCGTTCGGCGGCGAGGGCCTGATCATCGGCAACCTGGACAAGGTGTTCCTGTCCGGCATCACGATGGAAACCCTGGCGGCCACCTTCACGCCCGGTGTGATGATCCCCGAGTTCATCTTCATCGCCTTCCAGGCCACCTTCGCTGGCATTACTTGCGCCCTGATCGTCGGCTCCTTCGCCGAGCGCATCAAGTTCGGTGCCGTGCTGCTGTTCTCGGTGATCTGGTTCACCTTCAGCTACCTGCCGATCGCTCACATGGTGTGGGGTGCTGGTGGTTACCTGTTCGACAAGGGCGCGCTGGACTTCGCCGGCGGCACCGTGGTGCACATCAACGCGGCCATGGCCGGTCTGGTGGGTGCCTACATGGTGGGCAAGCGCATCGGTTATGGCCGTGAAGCCATGGCCCCGCACAGCCTGACGCTGACCATGGTGGGTGCTTCTCTGCTGTGGGTGGGCTGGTTCGGCTTCAACGCCGGCTCCAACCTAGAAGCCAACGGCGGCGCTGCCCTGGCCTTCATCAACACCCTGGTCGCCACGGCTGCTGCGGTGCTGGCCTGGTCCATCGGTGAAGCCCTGCACAAAGGCAAAGCCTCCATGCTGGGTGCCGCTTCCGGTGCTGTGGCTGGCCTGGTCGCCATCACCCCGGCTTGCGGTACCGTCGGCCCGATGGGCGCGATCATCATCGGCTTCGTGTCCGGCCTGCTGTGTCTGTGGGGCGTGAGCGGTCTGAAGAAGATGCTGGGCGCTGACGACTCGCTGGACGTGTTCGGTGTGCACGGCGTGGGCGGCATCGTGGGTGCCCTGCTGACCGGTATCTTCTCCGCCAGTTCGCTGGGCGGCATCAAGGGTGACGATTTCTCCATCGCTCACCAGCTCTACGTGCAGGCCGAAGGCGTGGTGATCACCATGGTGTGGTCGTCGGTGGTGGCCTTCATCGCCTACAAGATCGTGGACATGGTCATCGGTCTGCGCGTCAGCGAAGAAGCCGAGCGTGAAGGTCTGGACATCACCTCGCACGGCGAAACGGCTTACAACCGTTGATTTGAAGCCACGCGCTTCCTCGAACAACCCCGCCTGGGCAACCGGCGGGGTTTTTTGTCGCCGCAGCGGCAATTGCTCAGGGTAAGCCCTGGCCCTGAAGCCCACGCGGGCTGGGGCGGTCCCGCCACAATCAGGCCATGACAGCATCCACCGTTTCCCCGCCGTCGGCTTTGCCTTGGCACGGCGCTTACTTGCAGGCTGGCATTCGCCCCGAGTTGCCCGCGCCCGAACACCCGAACCTGGCCGCGCTGGTGCACCACGCCTGCACGCACTTCGCCCAGCTCAACCCGCGCCAGGCGGCCTTCACCTGTGTGGTGCCCAATGGCATGAACGGCAGCCTCACCTTTGCGCAGGTGGATGCCCAGTCCGACGCCTTCGCGGGTTACCTGCGCGGTGTGCTGGGCCTGCAGGCTGGCGACCGGGTGGCGGTGCAGTTGCCCAACAGCCTGGCCTACCCGGTGGTGGCGTTCGGCGTGTTCAAGGCCGGCTGCGTGCTGGTCAACACCAACCCGCTGTACACCGAAAAGGAAATGGTGCACCAGTTGCGCGACGCTGGGGTGCAGGCGCTGGTCATCGTGGACATGTTTGCCGACAAGCTGCCGGCGGTGCTGGCGCAGACCGGCATCCGCCATGTGGTGCTGGCCGACGTGACCGCGTTCTTCCCGGCCATTCCGCGCACGGTGGTGCGTGCGGTGCAGCGCGTCTGGAACCGGGTGTTGCCCCCGGTGACGGTGCCCCATGTGCGCCTGGCCACGGCCTTGCAGCAAGGGCAGGCGACCCTGGCCAAAACCCCGTCCCGTCAGTATTGGGAATCGGTCCAGCCCAGCGACCTGGCGGCCTTGCAGTACACCGGCGGTACCACCGGTGTCAGCAAGGGCGCGATGCTGACCCACAGCAACCTGCTGCACAACGTCAACCAGATGCTGGCCATGGGCGCCACCCACATGGTGCCCGGCCAGGAATGCGTGCTGACCGCGCTGCCGCTGTACCACATCTTCGCGTTCACGGCCAACCTGCTCGGGTTCCTGGCCATAGGCGCGCGCAACGTGCTGGTGCCCAGCCCACGCCCGGTGCAGAACCTCCAGCGCGCGATCGAGAACCACCCCATCACCTGGATCACCGGGGTCAACACGCTTTACAACGGGCTGCTCAACGAAGAGTGGTTCCTGGCTTACCCGCCCAAGCACCTGAAGGCGTCCATCGCGGGTGGTACCGCCTTGCACCAGGCCGTGGCCGAGCGCTGGCGCGAGGTGACCCGAACCCCGATCGCCGAAGGTTACGGGCTCACCGAAACCTCTCCGGTGGTGAGCTTCAACCCCTTGTCGGGCACGCCGCGCCACGGTGGCATTGGCATTCCCGCCCCCGGGACCGAGGTGCGCTTGGTGAACGATGCCGGGCAGGAAGTGGCTGTGGGGGAACCGGGGGAAATCCAGGTCCGGGGGCCGCAGGTCATGCGGGGGTATTGGAACCAACCGGAAGAAACCGCCAAGGTGCTGCGGGACGGCTGGCTGTCCACCGGCGATGTGGCGGTGATGGACGCCGAGGGTTTTTTGCGCATCGTGGACCGCAAGAAAGACCTGGTGCTGGTGTCCGGTTTCAACGTTTACCCCAATGAGGTGGAAGACGTGGTGGCTCAGATGGACGCGGTGCTGGATGTGGCGGTCATCGGCGTGCCCGATGCCGCGACGGGCGAGGCGGTGCGCGTCTACGTGGTGCCCAACCCCGACCACGCGGGCGATTTGCGCGCCGAAGATGTGGTGGCGCACTGCAAGCAACAGTTGACGGCCTACAAAGTGCCCCGGCAGGTGGTGGTGCGCGACGAGCTGCCCAAGTCCCCCGTGGGCAAGGTGCTGCGCAAGGATCTGCGTGCCGAAGCCTTGGCCGAGCTGGGCCAACCCCGTCCATGACCGATCGGAGCAACAAGCCATGGTGACCGAATTTGAAACCAAGCTGCTGGGCGTGATGATGATGGTCATCATGCTGGGCATGGGCGCCTCGCTGACGTGGCGCGATTTCCTCATCGCATTCCGCAAGCCCAAGGGCGTGATGGTGGGGCTGGTGTGCCAGTACGGCATCATGCCGCTGCTGGGCTTTCTCATGGCGCAGGCGCTGGGTTTGCCGCCAGCGGTGGCGGTGGGGCTGATCCTCATGGGGTGCATGCCCGGCGGCACCACCTCCAACATCTTCACCTACTTCAGCAAGGCGGTGCTGGCGCTGTCGATCATGATGACCAGCGTCTCCACCCTGGTGGCGCTGGGCATGGTGCCGGCCACGCTGGCTTTTTATTCCGGCTTGGCGGGCTACACCGGCGACTACACCATCCCGGCCGCCAACGTGGCGCAGGTGCTGGTGGTGTTGCTGGTGCCCACCCTCATCGGCATGGTGCTGCGCAAGGTCAATCCCAACACCGGTGCCACGCTGGAGTTGCTGGGGGGCCTCATGGGCATCCTGGTCATCCTGTTCCTCGTCGTCACCTGGATTCCGCGCAACCACCAGTTGCTGCTGCAAACGCCTTGGAAGGTCTACGTGGCTGCCATTGGCCTGGGGCTGTTCGGCATGCTGCTGGGCTATGGCTTGGCGCGCCTGCTTAAGCAGGATCCGAACCGCAGCCGCACCATTGCGCTGGAAACCGGCATTCAGAACGGGCCGCTGGCCATCCTCATCGTCACGCTCAGCATTGCGGGGCCCACGCAGCAAGATGTGCTGCTGATCCCGGTGCTGTATTCGCTGTTCATCGTCATCAGCAGCAGCGTGGTGACGGTGTTTTTCCGCCGCGCCAGCGAGCGCGAAGCGCTGGCCCGCGACCAGGCCAAGGTCGGGGTGATGGTGCGTTCCTGAAATCGCCGAGTTCCTTGGTCCGTGGCGGGCATCGGAGACAATGCCGGCCATGGAATGGATTGTGGTCACCGTGGCCGCCGGTTTGGCGGGATTTGTCGATGCGATCGTGGGCGGAGGCGGGCTGATCCTGGTACCCGCGCTGTTCGCGGCGTTTCCCGGTACCCATCCCGCCACTTTGTTCGGGATCAACAAGGGCGCGTCGGTGTGGGGCACTGCTGCAGCCACCGTGCAGTACGCGCGCCGGGTGCAGATGCCCTGGGCCTCGTTGCTGCCGGCCGCTGGGGTGTGCTTTGCCGGTGCCATGGCGGGGGCCTGGGTGGTCACCGTCATCTCGCCCGGTTTCCTGCGCAAGGCCCTGCCTTGGGTGTTGCTGGCGGTGCTGGTGTACACCTTGATGCGCAAGGACCTGGGGCGCGAGCACCAACCCCGCTATCGGGGCCGCAGCGAGACGCTGGCCCTGGGCACACTGGGACTGGTGATTGGTTTCTACGACGGTTTCTTTGGCCCTGGCACCGGCAGCTTTTTCGTGTTCCTGATGGTGCGCTGGCTGGGCTACGACTTCTTGCACGCCAGCGCATCGGCCAAGTGGCTGAACGCCACCTCCAACCTGGCTGCGTTGTCGTTGTTCGCGTGGAAGGGCCACATCTGGTGGCACTACGCGCTGGTGATGGCAGTGGCCAACGTGCTGGGCAGCTTGCTGGGCACGCGGCTGGCGCTGAAACACGGCGCGGGCTTTGTGCGCGGCGTGTTTCTGGTGGTGGTCACCGCTTTGATTGGAAAGACGGTGTGGGACGCCTACCTCGTCGCGCCTTGAGTCGCCTCAAGGCTTCGGCGGGGTGACTTCGGTCGGTGGCCAGGGCACGCTGTGGATGGGGCGGGACTGGCCGATCGGGGCGGCCGTCTGGCCCAACTGGGTGGCGGCGATGTCTTCCTCGCTGGGGTATTGCCCCAGCAACAGGTAGTCGAACACGCGGCGCGCGATGGGGGCGGCGTGGGCAGCGCCAAAGCCCGAGTTCTCCACGATCACGGCCAAGGCCACTTGCGGGTTGTCCACCGGCGCAAAGGCCACGTACAGCGAATGGTCACGCTGGTGCTCGGCCAGCCGGCGCGCGTCGTAGCGGTCGCGCTGGCCGATGGTGACGGCTTGGGCCGTGCCGGTCTTGCCCCCGCTGCGGTAGCCGGCGCCGGCAAACACCCGGGTGGAGGTGCCCTCTTGCGTCACCGCCTCCATGGCGTTGAGCACCGCTTGCACATGTTCGGGCTTGTAGCCCAGCGGTTTGCCGGGCGGGCGGGGCAGGGCGACCGCTTGCGGTGCCGCCGGGCTCTGGCTGGCGCGGGCGATGTGTGGCGTGTGCTGCACGCCTTGGTTGGCCAGGGTGGCCATGGCCGACGCCACCTGCAAGATGGTGAATGAGTTGTAGCCCTGCCCAATGCCGAGCGAAATCGTTTCGCCGGCGTACCAGCGTTGTTGGTCCGGCCGGCGGTAAGCGCCGCGTTTCCAGGCCTGGCTGGGCAGCACGCCGCGCACTTCGCCCGGCAAGTCCAGGCCGGTGATCTGGCCAAACCCCAGCGGCTTCATGAAGTCGTGGATCGCGTCCACCCCCATCTCGTTGGCCAGGGTGTAGTAGTACACGTTGCTGGAGTGCACGATGCTGCGCCGCAGGTCCACCGCGCCCAGGTTCTTTTCGCCCACGCTGCGAAAGCGGTGGTTGCCCAGCATCCAGTAACCGGGGTCGTTGACGAGAGTGTTGACCTTGCGGGTGCCGGTTTCCAGCGCCGCCAGCGCCATGAAGGGTTTGTAGGTGGAGCCTGGCGGGTAGGTGCCGCGCAGGGCCCGGTTCAGCAGCGGGCGATCGATCGACTCGTTCAGCGCACGCCAGTTGTCCACGTCGATCCCGTCCACGAACAGGTTGGGGTCGAACGTCGGCATGCTGACAAAGGCCAGCACCTCGCCGTTGCGCGGGTCGATCGCCACCAGCGCACCGCGCCGTTGGCCGTACAGGCGCTCCACCAGGTGTTGCAGGCGGATGTCGAGGGACAGCACGAGGCCATCGCCGGGCACCGGAGGGGTCATGTCGAGCTGGCGCACCGCGCGGCCCGAGGCCGAAGTCTCCACCCGTTCGAAACCGGTGCCGCCGTGCAGCACGTCCTCGTAACCCTGTTCCAGGCCCAGTTTGCCCAGGTGATCGGTGCCCCGGTAGTTGGCCTGTCGCTCCTCGGGCCAGTCCTCCATCAGCTCTTTTTCGCGCTGGTTGATGCGGCCGATGTAGCCCAGCACGTGCGACGCGGTTTCGCCCAGCGGGTACTGGCGCAGCCGGCGGGCCTGGATCTCGACCCCGGGCAGGCGGTACAACTGCGCGGCCACCCGCGACATTTCCGCGTCACTGAGCCGGTTGCGCAGCGGCAAGGAGTCGAAGCGCCGCGATTCGGCCACCAGCCGGCGAAAACGCCGGATGTCGCGCGCAGACACCTCGATGATCTCGCCCACGGCGTCGATCGTGGCGTCCAGGTCGTCGGTGTGGGCGGGGGTGATTTCGAGCGAGAACGTGGCCAGGTTGTCGGCCAGCACCACGCCGTTCCGATCCACGATGCGGCCCCGTGGAGGCACCACCGGCAGCACGGCTGTGCGGTTGGTCTCCGCGCGGTGTGACAGGTCGTCGTGGCGGGGCACTTGCAGGTAGAAGCTGCGCAAAGCGATCAGGCCCATGGCCAGTGCCGCCGCCACCCAGGCCACCAGCGCGCGCCGGCGCAGCAGGGCCAGCTGCTGTGGAACGTCCCGCAATTCGGTCATCGCACAGCCTCAGATGGGACGGGTATCGTCGGGGTCGTGCGCGCGGCGCTGGGGGGCCAGCAGCACGGCGGTCGCCACCGGCCAGAGCAGGGCTTCCAGCGCGGGCGCCAGCAGCAAGCCCCAGCCAGGCCAGCCGTCGCCCGCCAGCAGCCGGGCCAGCACCTGCAGCAGGTGGCACACCGCGAACAGCGGCAGCACGTGCAGCGCCTGTGTGCGCAGGTTGAACCAGAGGATGCGTCGGTGGATGAACACCGCCAGGTAGCCCAGCACCGAATACGCCAGCGCGTGCTGGCCCAGCAGCGCGCCGTGGTGCACGTCCATGAACAGCCCGAGCGCAAACGCGGCCCCCACGTTGATGCGCAGCGGTTGGTGCACGCTCCAGAACACCAGCGCAATGGCCAGCAGGTCCGGCGTCCAGGCCCATTGCGCGGCGCCCGAGACTTGCAGCACGATGTTGCTGAACAGCGCCAGCAACAGCGAGCCCCAGATGAACCACGGGTTGGCGGGCAGCAACAACGCCTGACCAGGCCGCATGATCATGGCCGTGCCTCCACGCCGGGGCGCTGGCCACCGCTCATCGGGTCGATCACCAGCACATGGAGCGTGTTGCTGATGCGGGCCATCGGATCGCACACGATGCGCGCAAAACCGGAGCCGTCGCGGGTAGAGACGGCTGCGATTTTGGCGACGGGCAAGCCAGGGGGGTAGATGCCATCGATGCCGCTGGTGGTGAGGATGTCGCCCACCTCGGCTTCGGTGTTGACCGATTCAAAACGCAATTCCATTTGGCGGCTGTCGGGCAGGCCATAGGCCAGGCTGCGCTGCCCGGTGCGGGTGTTGATGACCGGGATCGCCTGTTGCCGGTCGGTCAGCAGCGTGACTTCGGCTGTGGCACCGTACACCCGGCTCACCTGGCCCAGCACACCGTAGCCGTCCATCACCGGCGAGCCAGGCTGTACGCCCTGGGTGTCGCCGGCATCGATGACGACGCGCTGGCGGTAGCTGTCGGGCAGTTGGTACAAAATTTCGGCGCCGCGGGCGTCGGTGGGCAGGCGTTCGCGCATGGTCAGCAGGCCGCGCAGTTCGCGGTTTTCCTGGGCCAGGTGCTCCACGATCGCTGCGCGCTGCGACTGGCGCACCAGTTCGGCCCGTGCGGCATCGGCCTCCTGGCGGGCATTGCGCAGGCTGCCCACGTACTGGGTGGTCCACTGCACGCCCTGCAAGGGTTGCAGGGCCAGCCACTGCACCGGGTACAACGCCACCGCCAGCGCCGACCGCAGCGGTTGCGCCCAATGGCGACGCGCATCCACCACCATCAGCAGCACTGCCAGGGCGCTCAACACCAGCAGCTTGGACAGGGCCGAGGGCCCTTGCTTGAAAAAGGGCGGCGGCGTGCGGTCAACGGTCCCCAGCGGCATGGCCGGTGCGCTGCGCGATCACTCGTTGGTGAAAATGCTGCCGCCCAGGCGTTCCATGCGTTCCAGCGCCATGCCGCAACCCTTGACCACGCACAGCAACGGCTCTTCGCCCACCAGCACCGGGAGGCCGGTTTCTTCGGCCAGCAGGCGGTCCAGGTCGCGCAACAGGGCGCCACCGCCGGTCAGCATCATGCCGCGCTCGGCAATGTCGGCGCCCAGTTCGGGCGGCGTGTGCTCCAGCGCGGTTTTCACGGCGCTGACGATCTGGTTGATCGGGTCGGTCAGGGCTTCCAGCACCTCGTTGCTGGAGATGGTGAAGCTGCGTGGCACGCCTTCGGACAGGTTGCGGCCCTTGACTTCCATTTCCTTGACTTCGGAGCCCGGGAAGGCGGAGCCAATGCTCTTTTTGATGGCTTCGGCCGTGGGCTCGCCGATCAGCATGCCGTAGTTGCGACGGATGTAGTTGATGATGGCTTCGTCAAACTTGTCGCCGCCCACGCGAACCGAGCCTTTGTACACCATGCCGCCCAGGCTGATCACGCCCACCTCGGTGGTGCCGCCGCCAATGTCCACCACCATCGAGCCGGCGGCTTCGCTGACCGGCAGACCGGCGCCAATGGCCGCAGCCATCGGTTCCTCGATCAGGTAGACCTCGGCCGCGCCGGCACCCAGCGCGCTTTCGCGGATGGCGCGGCGCTCCACCTGGGTGGAGCCGCAGGGCACGCAGATGATGATGCGCGGGCTCGGCTTGAGCAT
>CAZSZN010000049.1:0-16172 GCA_964610405.1 uncultured Macromonas sp.
AAACGGTTGCGTTGAAACTCAACGGGCGGGGGCCGACTGCAGGCGCGCCAGCTCCTCGTCGCTGATGATCTCGAACACCCGCACCACCCGCTGCACCCCCGGGATGGAGCGGGTCACGTCGGTGGCGCGCTCGGCCTCGCGCTGGGTGACGCGGCCCATCAGGTAGGTGGTACCGCGCTCGGTCACCACCTTGAACACGTTGGCCTGCAGATCGCGCGCATCCACCATGGCCGCCTTCACACGGGCCGTGACCAAGCCGTCGGCCGAACGGGCCGTCAACGACGGGGACGACATCACGCCCAGTTCGTCGATGATCTCGCGCACGTTTTCCACCCCGGCCACGAGGCGGCTTGCGGTCGCACGGTCCGCTTCGCTCGGCACCTCACCGGTCAGCAGCACGCGGCGGTTGTAGCTGGTGACACTGACCCGCACCCGATCGCCGAATTGCTCCCGCAAACGGGCAGCGGCCCGCAGCTCAATGCCTTGGTCTTCCAGCTGGATGCCCGAGGTGCGGCGGTCGGTGGCCACCAGCACGCCCGAGCCCACGGCGGTGCCCACCACCAAAGGCGCGCAGGCACTGAGGGCGCCGGCCAGCGCCAGCGTCGCGACGGTCAGCGCCACAGGGCGCCGCAGGTGGGGTCGTTTCGAAACACTCATGCGTCCATCTCCGGTTCGGTGTCATCGCCCAGCAACTGGACGTCCACACCATCACAAATGCAATGCAGCGCCATCTGGTGCGCTTCGTGAATGCGCGGCAGCTTTTCGCTGGGCACACTGACCAGGACATCGGTGTCCTTCAAAAGTTGCAACAGCGACCCGGGCTTGGCACCGCACAGGGCCAGCACCACCATGTCGCGTTCGTGCGCGGCTTCCACGGCACCCAGTATCTCCGGGGATTGCGGCTGGGTGGTAACCACCAGTAACACGTCGCCGGGCTGCCCCAGGGCGCGCACCTGGCGGCCAAACACCGCGCGTGACTCGAAAGCGTTGTACAGGCCGGTCAGTGCAGCGGCGTTGGAGCCCAGGGCAAAAGCGGCCAGCTCGGGCCGGTCGCGCTCGAAGCGGCCGACGAAAGACGCCACAAAGGCCTGCACCAGCCCGGCGGAAACGCCGCTGCCGCAGGCCAGCACCTTGCCGCCGCCGGTCAGGGCCGCCAGCACCGCACCCACGCCCGCCTCCACCGCCGGCGCGATGGCCTGGGCGCACTGGTATTTCAAGTCGGCGCTGTCAATGAATTGCTGTTGAATGCGTTGCAAAAGCATGGCCGGGATCATACCCAACCAGCGGCATCGAACGCCCCCCGCAACCAGCTCACGCGCGGGGGTGCGGCCCCCTCCAGCGCGCCGTCGATCGCCACCACATCGAAGCGGCACGGCGGCACCGGCTGGCAGCGCAGCAAATAGTGCCGCGCCGCGAACACGATGCGCCGCTGTTTGAACACGCTCACGCTGGCCCCCGCGCCACCGTGGGTCGCTCGGGCGCGGTGGCGCACCTCCACAAACACCACGGTGCCGTCGGGCTCCGCCATAATCAGATCGATTTCGCCACCTCCGCGCCCTGGCGTGCGGAAGTTGCGCTGCAAGGTGCGCAAGCCCTGCTGACGCAGGTAGGTCAAGGCCATGAGTTCGGCCTGGTCGCCGCGCGCCTTGGTGGTCGCGCTGGTGCGCGGTGCTCCCTGTTTCTGGATGGTCACTTTGAACCCTTCTTTTCAATCCGCCCTGACGGCCGCCGCTGCAGCGGCCGGCGGCCAGCATTATCCCGTGGGCGCGCTGTACGCGGTGGCCACCCCGGTCGGCAACCTGGCCGACATCAGCCTGCGCGCGCTCCACCTGCTGGGTCTGGTCGATGCGGTCGCCTGCGAAGACACCCGCCACACCGCCGCGCTGTTGCAGGCCTACGGCGTGCAGCGCCCGTTGCTGGCGGTGCACCAGCACAACGAGGCCGAGGCCGCCGAGCAGGTGGTGCAGCGGCTGCAGCGGGGCGAACGCGTGGCCTACGTCAGCGACGCGGGCACGCCCGGCATCAGCGACCCGGGCGCGCGCCTGTGCAGCGCGGTGCAACAGGCCGGGCTGCGCTGCGTGCCCTTGCCCGGCGCCAGCAGCGTCACCGCGCTGGTCAGCGTGGCCGGGTTGCAGACCGACGGACAGGACGCCGCGTTTGAATTCACTGGCTTCCTGCCCGCCAAAGGCGCCGACCGCGACCGCGCCCTGCAACGGCTGGCGGGACAGGCGCAGGCCTGCGTGCTGCTGGAGGCGCCGCACCGCATCGAGTCGCTGGCGCGCGACCTGGCGCGGCTGGGCCCACGCCGCCTGACCGTGGGGCGCGAGCTGACCAAACAGTTTGAAGAGGTGACCACCCTGGCCTGCGCAGACTGGCCGGCCTGGCTGGCGGCCGACGCGAACCGCCGCAAAGGCGAATTCGCGCTGGTGCTGCACCCGCTACCGCCCCAGGCCGCCAGCGAAGGGCTGCCTGCCGAGGCGCAACGCGTGCTGGCCTTGCTGCTGGCCGAGCTTCCGGTCAAAACCGCCGCGCGGTTGTGCGCCGACATCACCGGCGCGTCCAAGAACGCCCTCTACCAAGCGGCGCTGGCGCTCAAGGCCGGCGATCACTGACACTGGTCGAGTCTGGCTCGCCCTCGCGGCCATCGCGCAAGTGCGGGGTTACGTCCACCTCGCGCACCTCCACATCCACCACGTCGGCCGTGGTGTCGGCCGGTCGGGCGCCTGGCCACACCCGGCCAGCGGCAAACTGGCGAAACTGCGCGGCAAACACCGGTGCCTGCGGGCGGCGCCCCCGCACCAGCGCCCACAGCACGCCCACGGTCAGCAGCACCAGGGCCAGCATCAGCATGAACAGCGCCAGCACGGCCATCAGGGCCCACAAAGCCAGTCTCAACACACCGCCCAGCAGCGCCTGCAGGGCATCGAATATCTGTTGCATTTCGTCTTTCGTTCAACCAACCGGTCCGCACAATCACGCACAATGGGGCGTTACACACGGCTTTCACACTTTTCGCTTCGAATCAGGCCCACTCCAGCGGTTCCTTCCATGAAACGACTTTCCCAGTATTTCCTGCGTGGCCTCATCACCCTGCTGCCGTTGGGTCTGACGGTGTATTTTCTCTACGCCCTGGTGGCCTGGTCCGAAACGCTGGCCATGAGCCTGGTGCGCCCATTCATCGGCGACTTCTACATCCCGGGGCTGGGGCTGATGCTCACCACCGGCGCCATCGTGCTGACCGGCTTTCTCATCTCGACCCAATTCACCGCCCGCCTGCTGTCGTGGGTGGAGCTGCCGTTCACCAACATCCCGGTGGTCAAAAGCATCTACAACTCGCTCAAAAGCTTTGCCGACTACTTCTCGCCCCACCACAAAGACGACGATGCCCAGCAGGTGGTGATTCTGCGCCTGCCCGACCAGGCCATGGAAGTGGTGGGCCTGGTCACGCGCAACCACCTGCGCGGGCTGCCCAACGGCTTCCTGCCCGGCGACCGGGTGGCCGTGTACCTGCCCATGGGCTACATGATCGGCGGCTACACCGTGTTCGTGCCGCGCGACTGGCTGACCCCGATCGACATGTCGGTGGAAGAAGCCATGCGCTCCTCCCTGATCGCCTGGATGGCCACCCGCAAAACCGCCTGAATCCCCCAATGACGATCCGCAACCTCGACCACCTGTTCGCGCCGCGCAGCGTCGCGGTTTTTGGCGCCTCCGACCGCGCGCAGAGCGTGGGCGCCACCGTCTGGCACAACCTGGTGCGCTCCTACCAGGGCACCTTGTACCCGGTCAACCCCCGGCTGCGCACGCTGGGCGAGCGCCCGGTGTACGCCTCCGTGGCCGCCCTGCCCGCCGCGCCCGACCTGGCGGTGATCTGCACCCCACCGGCGACGGTGCCCGGACTGATCGCCGAGTTGGGCGCCAAAGGCACCCGTGCCGCCGTGGTGGTCACGGCCGGATTCAGCCCCTCGCAAAAGCAGGCCATGCTCGACGCGGCCCAGCGCCACACGCTGCGCATCCTCGGGCCCAATTGCATCGGCATGCTGGTGCCACATCTGGGGCTCAACGCCAGCTTCGCCCATGCCGATGCGGCGCCTGGCCCCATCGCGTTCGTGTCGCAGTCGGGCGCCCTGGTCACCGCCATGCTGGACTGGGCCAACTCGCGCAACATCGGCTTTTCGCACTTCGTCTCTCTGGGCGAACACGCCGACGTGGACTTCGGCGACATGCTGGACTTCCTGGGCAGCGACCCCCGAACCCGGGCCATCCTGCTCTACATCGAGTCGATCGAGTCGCCGCGCAAATTCATGTCGGCTGCCCGTGCAGCGGCGCGCAACAAACCCGTCATCGTGGTGAAGGCCGGGCGGTCGGCACAGGGGCAAAAGGCCGCCGCTTCGCACACCGGCGCCCTGGCTGGGTCCGACGAGGTGTTCGACGCCGCGATCTCGCGCGCGGGCATGTTGCGGGTTTACACCTTGCAACATCTTTTTCTGGCCGCCGAGCTGTTGGCGCGCTTCCGCGACAACCGCAGCGACCAACTGATCGTGCTGACCAACGGCGGCGGCGCCGGGGTGATGGCGGCCGACGCCGCCGCCCACGCCGGGGTTGAGCTGGCCACGCTGGCGCCCGAACTGATCGAGAAGCTGGACGCGGTGCTGCCGACCAACTGGTCGCGCAGCAACCCGGTGGACATCATTGGCGACGCGCCCGCGCAACGCTATGTGGACGCCCTGCGCCTGTTGCGCGAAGACCGCGACAGCGCCATTCTGTTTGTGCAGGCGCCCACCGCCATCGTGCCCAGCACCGAGATTGCCCAGGCCCTGCTGCCGCTGGCGAGCGAAAAACCGCCACGCGTGCTGGGCAGTTGGTTGGGCCACAGCGCGGTGGCCGAAGCGCGCGCGCTGTTCCGCGCGGGCGGCGTGCCCGATTACGATACGCCCGAAGAAGCGGTCCGCGCGTTCTCGTTCCTGCAGCAATACCACCGCCACCAGGCCGAGCTGATGGAAACCCCGCCAGCCCGTCCTCACAACCCCGCCACCGACCTGCCAGCCATCCGTGCGTTGGTGGACTTTGTGCTGGCCGATCAGCGGGAATGGCTGACCGAGCCCGAAGCCAAGGAGTTGCTGCAGCTGGCCGGCCTGCCGGTGACGCCCACCCGCGTGGTACCCCCGCAGCCCGACGCGGCGGTGTACGCCGCCGAGACCCTGGGTTACCCGGTGGTGCTGAAAATCCTGTCGCACGACATCACCCACAAGTCCGACGTGGGCGGCGTGCGCTTGAACCTGCACAACGCCACCGAGGTGGCCGAAGCGGTGCGCGGCATGCTGGCCCGGGTGGCCGAACGCCGGCCCGATGCGCGCATCGACGGCTTCACCGTGCAGCCCATGGTGCGGCGCGACCACGCGCACGAACTCATCGTGGGCGCCAGCATCGACCCGCTGTTCGGGCCGGTCATCCTGTTCGGGCAGGGCGGTGTGTCGGTGGAGGTGGTGGCCGACCGGGCACTGGCCCTGCCACCGCTGAACGTGCCGCTGGCCGAGGCGCTGATCGAGCGCACCCGCATCGCCCAGTTGCTCAAGGGCTACCGCGACGTGCCCGCCGCCGACCGTGGCGCCATCACCGGCGCGCTGGTGGCGGTGTCGCAGCTGCTGGCTGACGTGCCGGAAATCGCCGAGCTCGACATCAACCCATTGATCGTCAACCACGATGGCGCGGTCGCGCTGGACGCCCGGGTGCGCCTGAGCCGCACTCGCCCCGCCGGGGCCGAGCATTTTGCGATCCGGCCTTACCCGCAGGCGCTGGTCGAAACCCTGCCCTGGGACGATGGCCGCACCCTCACGCTGCGTCCGATCCGGCCTGAGGATGAAGCCCAGCACCTCGCTTTCCTGCAGCGGCTGGACCCGGAAGACATCCGGATGCGGGTGTTCTACAGCCGCCGCAGCATTGAGCACACCGAGCTGGCCCGGCTGACCCAGATCGACTACGACCGCGAGATGGCATTCATCGCCACCCTGCCGCTGCCCGATGGCGGCGAGGAAACGCTGGGTGTGGTGCGCGGCATCTGCGACCCCGACAACGACGCCGCCGAGTTCGGCGTGATCGTGCGCTCCGACCTCAAAGGCAAGCACATGGGCCAGTTGCTGATGGACAAGCTGATCCGCTACCTGCGCGCGCACGGTACCCAGCGCATCGTGGGCACCGTGTTGCGCGAAAACAAGGGCATGCTGGCCCTGGCCAGCCGGCTGGGCTTCAGCGTGAAAGTGCAGCCCGAAGACCCGGACCTGCGCCACGTGGAATTGCCGCTGCAAAGCGGCGACAGCGTCAGACCAGCAGCGTGACAGCGACGATCGCCACCCCCAGCGCCAGGTTCACCAGCACCCACTGACGGATCTTGCCCAGGGCGGTGGCACCCGCAGTCCAGTCGGACGCCTGCACCGCCTTGTTGAAACGGCCGAACAGGGCGAAGCGGATGTGGCCAAAGATCAGCACCATCAAGGTGCCCAGAATGGACATCACCGTCCAGTCCAGCGGCATGGCGAAGGTCCCGCCGGCTTGCACCGTCTCCTTGGCCACCCGCCCCATCATCCAGGCACCCGAAAACAGTGCCACCAAGGACACCCAGGTGATGGCCGAGAAAAAGCGGGCCAGCACGCCATGCATCAGTCGCAGGCGCACCGGCGGCTCCAGCGGCGCCAATGCCGGGCGCAGGAAGAAATGGGCGAACACCATGCCACCGATCCAGACGATGATGGACAGGACGTGAGCGGTTTTGAGAGCGGCGTACAACATGGGCCAGCACCTTAACAGTTTTCATGCATCCCTGTGGTTGTGACTTTTTTGCTGCAGCGCAACAAAAACGCTTGCATTCCCCGGATTAACCCCTATACTTGGAACCATGTTGCAGTGCAGCATAAGCGGCGAGACTGTCATCACCCTGTCGCAACCGCACTCTACTGTTTCCTTTCCGTCATCTTTCTAGGAGTAGCACCATGTTGACCGTTGAACAAATCCTCGCCGCCCAAAAAGCCCAAGTCGCCAACCTGTTCGATCTGAGCGCCAAGGCCCTGACCAGCGTTGAGAAGCTGAACGAACTGAACCTGCAAGCCGCCAAAGCTTCGCTGAGCGAAAGCGCCAGCCACGCCCAGGCCGTGCTGAACGTCAAAGACGTGCAAGAACTGCTGGCCCTGCAAAGCAGCCTGCTGCAGCCGCTGACCGAGAAGGCCGCTTCTTACAGCCGTCACCTGTACGACATCGCTTCCGGCATCACCGCCGAAATCGGCAAAGTGGCCGAAGGCCAGGCTTCCGACGCCCAGAAGCAGTTCGTCGCCGCCGTGGACAGCGCCGTGAAGAACGCGCCCCAGGGTTCCGAGTCTGCCGTGGCCGCCGTCAAGAACGCCGTGTCCACCGCTTCTGCCGCCATCGAGTCGGTGCAGAAGGCCGTCAAGCAAGCCACCGAACTGGCCGAAGCCAATTTCAATGCTGTCACCGCATCGGCCGTGAGCGCCGCCAAGCCGGCCAAGGCCGCCAAAGCCGCCTGATCGCCCAGCGATCTTGCGCACCCAGCCCCGCGGCTTCGGCCACGGGGCTTTTTTCATGGGCTGTTCCCTGCGCGCTGATAATGCCCGCTGGACTTTCGCAGATATGAAACAGGAGCACACATGACAACGATCGAGACCGTCGGCATCATCGGCGCCGGCACCATGGGCAACGGCATCGCGCAGGCGTGCGCCAGCAGCGGACTGCAGGTGGTGATGGTGGACATCAACGAAGCCGCCGTGCAAAAAGGCGTGGCCACCATCGCGGGCAGCCTGGACCGCCTGATCAAGAAAGAAAAAATCACCACTGCCGACAAGGATGCCACGCTGGCGCGCATCCAGGGCTCCACCCACTACGACGACCTGAAAGCCGCCCAGTTGGTGATCGAGGCCGCGACCGAAAACCTCGAACTCAAAATCAAGATCCTGCGCCAGCTCGACGGCCTGCTGCCCGCCGAGACCCTGATCGCCACCAACACCAGCTCGATCAGCATCACCCAGTTGGCGGCCGTCACCTCGCGCGCCGACCGCTTCATTGGCATGCACTTCTTCAACCCGGTGCCCATGATGGCGCTGGTGGAAATCATCCGCGGGCTGCAAACCAGCGACACCACCCACGACGCGGTGCGCAACATGGCGCTGGCGCTGGGCAAGACGCCGATCACGGTGAAGAACGCACCGGGCTTCGTGGTCAACCGCATCCTGGTGCCCATGATCAACGAGGCCTTCTTCGTGCTCGCCGAAGGCCTGGCCACCCCGGAAGACATCGACGCCGGGATGAAACTCGGCTGCAACCACCCCATCGGCCCGCTGGCGCTGGCCGACATGATCGGGCTGGACGTGTGCCTGGCGGTGATGAACGTTTACTTCGCCGAGTTCAACGACAGCAAATACCGCCCCTGCCCGCTGCTCAAGGAAATGGTGGCGGCCGGCTTCCTGGGCCGCAAGAGCGGGCGGGGCGTTTACGCTTACTGAAATCGTCGCCACACCTCGGTGGCAGCCCGCAGCGTGTCCGGGGACCGCCGGCGCCGCCAGAGCGCCGGCACCGCCCAGTCGGCGGGCAAAGGCACGGCGGCCGGGGGTGGGCGCACGCCGCGCGGCGGGGGTACGTCCCACAGGGCTTGTCGGCACGCTTGCCAGGTGAGGGATGGCAGGCGACTCCAGTCGATTCGAGAGGTCATGGCGCTTCTCCAGTGGTGGGCGCACACGGTGCGGCGCCCATGCCCTGAAGTTAAAGGTCTTACGTATCAAAACCTGATACGCTCCAGCCATGGCCCACGCATTGCAACGCCTGTACCGCTACAAAAGCCTGTTGGCCCACCGCCACGCGGTGCCCACGCAAGAATTGATGGACGCCTTGGGTGTGTCGATCGCCACGTTGAAGCGCGACATGGCCACCCTGCGCGAGCGGCTGCATGTCCCGGTGGTGTACGACCGCGCCCAAGGGGGCTACCGCCTGCAACCCGGGCATGGTCGGCAGGAACTGCCGGGCTTGTGGCTGGCCTCGGAGGAGTTGGTGGCGCTGGCCACGCTGCAGCAACTGTTGCAGGGCGTGGCGCCCGGTCTGCTGTCGGACAAACTGGAACCCCTGCGCGACCGCCTGGGCCACCTGCTGCACGACCTGGACGTGGACAGCGAACGGTTGGCACAGCGCATCCGCGTGGTGCAGGCCGGCCAGCGGCGCCTGCCCCCGGAAGCCTTTGAACACGCGGCGGCGGCCACCTTGCAACGTCGGCGCCTGCGCCTGCAACACCACCACCGCGAAACCGGGCGCGTCAGCGAACGCACCGTGTCCCCCCAGCAACTGGTGCATTACCGCGACAACTGGTACCTGGACGCCTGGTGCCACTGGCGCAACGACTTGCGCAGCTTCGCGGTGGATGCCATCGTCCACAGCGAAGTGCTGGAGGGGGAAACCGCGATCGACGTCGACCCGTCGGTGTTGAAGGCCGCCACCCAACACAGCTACGGCATTTTCAGCGGCGCCCCCAAAGCGCGGGCCCGGTTGCGCTTCAGCGCCGAGCGGGCGCGCTGGGTCAGTGGCGAAGTCTGGCACCCGGAGCAGGTGGGCCGCTGGCGCAAGGACGGGCGCTACGAGCTTGACATCCCTTACAGCGACGACCGGGAACTGATCGGCGACATCCTGAAGCATGGACACCATTGCGAGGTGTTGAGCCCCAAGAAACTGCAACAGAAAATAATAAGATCGCTATTAAAATCGGCAAGCCAATACCCGGGCGCGATTTGATTTTCCTGTTTTAATAGCAGCACCCATGGCCATCAACCCACAACACCTGCTGACGACGCTGAACCAGCAGGCCGACACCCTCGGCCAACGGCTGCAGGCGCTGCACAGCCGGCTGCTGGAAACCGTCCCGGCGGTGGACCGGATTGCCTGCGCGCTGTACGACGAAGACGACGACACGCTGCGCACCTTCATCAACAGCACGCGCTCGGGCAAGCCGATCACCGGCTATGAGTACCGCCTGGCCGACAGCCACGCCTTGGGCGAACTGGCACGCAGTGGCGAATTCCGGGTGCTGGACAACATCGCCCAGGCCATCCAGTCCGACACCGCCCATTCGGCCTGGTTGCGGGAGCAAGGCTACCGCTCATCGTTCACCGTGCCGCTGTACGACACCGGCGCCTTCATGGGCTTTGTGTTCTTCGACTCGATGAAAGGACACGCCTTCATCCCGCAGGTGCAACGCGACCTCGTGCTTTACAGCAACCTGATCGGCATGGCGATTGCCAGCGAACTGGCGGCGGTACGCTCGGTGCTCGAAGCCACCCGCGTGGCGCGCGAACTGGCCGAGGTGCGGGACTTTGAAACCGGCGCTCACCTGGAACGCATGGCGCGTTATTCGCGGGCGATTGCGCAGGCGGTGGCGCCGCATTTTGGCCTCAGCGACGAATTCGTGGAGAGCGTGTACCTGTTCTCATCGCTGCACGACATCGGCAAGATCGGCATCCCCGACAAGGTGCTGCTCAAACCCGGCAAGCTGGACGCGGCCGAGCGCGAGGTGATGGAAACCCACGTTGTCAAAGGCGTCGAAATCATCGACCGCATCGTGGGCGTGGGCTCGCACCAGCGGCTGCCCGACTCGACCATCCTGCGCAACATCGTGCATTGCCACCACGAGTACCTGGACGGCTCCGGCTACCCGCGCCACCTCAAGGGCGACGAGGTACCGGTGGAAGCGCGGATCGTGACGGTGGCGGACATTTTCGATGCGCTCACGGCGCTGCGGCCGTACAAACACGTCTGGTCCCCCACCGAGGCGTTGGGGGAGCTGAACCGCATGGCCGCCGCCGGCCAGCTCGACCCGGTGTGTGTGCAGGCCGTGCACGATCACTTCGACCAGTTGCTGGCGATCCGCGCGCGCTACACCGACACGGACGTGGAATCCTGAACAGCCTCAGGCCACAAAACTGCCCGACTTGCCACCGTGCTTCTCCAGCAGCTTCACGTCGGAGATCACCATGCCCCGGTCCGCCGCTTTGCACATGTCATAAATGGTGAGCAGGGCCACCTGCACGGCGGTCAGGGCCTCCATTTCCACCCCTGTTGGCCCCACCGTTTCGGCGGTGGCGCGGCACAGCACGGCGTGGCGCTCGGCCTCCACTTCAAACTCCACCGCCACCCGGGTCAAAGGGATCGGGTGGCACAACGGGATCAGGTCGCTGGTCTTTTTGGCGCCCATGATGCCCGCCAGCCGCGCCACCCCCAGCACATCGCCCTTTTTGGCGTGGCCGGCGGTGATCAAGGCCAGCGTGGGCGGCTGCATGGTGATGCGCCCCTGGGCCAGCGCCACGCGGTGGGTCGCTGGCTTGGCCCCCACGTCCACCATGTGGGCCTGGCCTTGGGCGTCGAAATGGGTCAGCGGGGAAGTCGTCATGGGCAAAACGGTCCGTGGGTGCGGGTTCTCTGAATCTTTACAGCGAACAGGCATCATACGGCCATGCGCATGACCCTCAAACGCCGTTTGTGGCCCTGGTTGGCGGCCGCGCCGCTGTGCTGGTGGCCGGTGGCCGTCACCCCGGCCGAGCCCCCCGCCCAACGCGGCCTGCCCACGCTGGGCGACAGCAGCGACATGACCCTGGGCGAAGAACGCCGCCTGGGCGACCAGATTGCCCGCGCCATGTACCGCGACCCCGACTACCTGGAAGACCCGGTGCTGGACGGCTACCTGCAAGCGCTTTGGCAGCCGCTGGTGGAGGCTGCCCGCCAGCGCGGTGACCTCTCGCCCGACCTGGCCGAACGCTTTGCCTGGGCCATCCTGATCGGGCGCGACCGCAGTGTCAACGCCTTCGCATTGCCCGGCGGCTACCTGGGCGTGCACCTGGGCCTGATGGCGACCGTGACCTCGGCCGACGAACTGGCCTCGGTGCTCGCGCACGAGCTGAGCCACGTCTCCCAGCGCCACATCGCGCGGCTGATCGCCCGCCAAAGCCAGCAAGCCCCGTGGATGATCGCGTCCATGATCCTGGGCGCGCTCGCCGCCAGCGCCGCGAAGAACGTGGACATTGCCAACGCCGCGATTGTGGGTGGTCAGGCGGTGGCCGCGCAGTCGCAACTGAACTTCTCGCGCGACATGGAGCGCGAAGCCGACCGGGTGGGTTTTGGCGTGATGACCGAGGCCGGATTTGACGGCCAAGGCTTTGCCACCATGTTCGACAAGCTGCAACAAGCCTCGCGCCTGAACGACGACGGCGCCTTCCCCTACCTGCGCAGCCACCCCTTGACCACCGAACGGATGGCCGACATGCGCGCCCGCGTACCCCACCCAGCGGACCATGCCCACGGCGCCACACCGTCCCGCATTTCAGCCACCCACCACGCGATGATGGCAGCCCGCGCCCGGGTGCTGGCCGAAACCCAGGTAGACCGCCTGCGCGCGCTGGTGGCGACCGGGGCGACCGCCAACGCGCCCCAGACCCCGGCCGAGCGGGTTGGCCAACTCTACGCCACCACACTCGCGGCCGCACGCCTGCGCGAAACCAGCCGCACGCTGGACGGCCTGGCCCAGTTGCGCCCGCTGGTAGTCAATGACGAGCAGGCCCGCCGCACGCTGGACGCGCTGCTGCTGGAGGTTCTGCCCGACCTGCCCGTGACGACGGCTCAAGCCACCACGCTCGGCCCGCAACTGGAAACCCTGCGCACCACCGCGCTGCGCAGCGACCGCCGCGATGCCCTGCTGCTGGCCGCGCGTGCCAGCCTGAAAGCGGATGCCTCCGCCCGTCAGCAGGCCTTGCAGCGCTTGCAAACCTGGACCGCCTTGCACCCACGCGATGCGGCCGCCTGGCAAACCTTGAGCGCACTGCACACCGCCCAGCAACAACCGGTGCAGGCCGCCCGCGCCGACGGCGAGGCCCGACTGGCCCACCTGGACGCGGCGGGCGCGCTGGACCGCTTCAAGGCCGCACAACAACTGGCGCGCCAGCACCGCACCGACCACATCGAACTCTCCATCCTGGACACGCGGGTGCGCGAGACCGAGCAGCGCGTGCGCGACGAATGGCGCGACAACCCCAGGCGCTGAAGGGCGGGCCACTCAGGCTATGATCGCCACCCCCGCACGCAAGAGCCATGGCCGCCATCCACATCACCGACATTGAAGCCGCCATCAACCATTGGCGCGCCCGCAGCCCCTCGCCCGACGGCGTGGTGCTGGCGCCGCCCACGCGCGCGCTGGCCGAGGTGTACGCGCTGATGGTGTTCTACCGGGAAGACCTGGTCGATGCCGACACCATGCCTCGCCCCGCTTACGAAGCCTGGCTGGCCTGGTACGACACCACGCCCGACACACCCTGCATCGCCATCTGCTCCACCAGCCAGGGCGACGAAATCTGCAAAGGCTGTGGCCGCACCTTTGACGAAGTGCAGTTGTGGCCCGAAATGAACCCGGCCGACAAGCGCGCCACCTGGCGCCGCATCACGTTGGAGCACACCGCGTGGCGCTTCAACACCTACGCCGAACGGGCGGTGGAAGGCCGCAGCGACGAGGAAGACTCGGCCGGCTGAACGGCACGCGCTGTACGGCGCGCTCAGGCCGTCAGCGGCACCGGGCCCAGGTAAGCCGACACGTCCACCGCGTCGATCTGCTCGGGCAGCATGAAACGCTCCGCGTAAGCGCGGTAGATACCGGTTTCCAGGAACAGGTCGAACAACACCGGGTCGATGTGGCGGTTCTTCTTGAAGGTCCACAAAATCTGCACGCACTCCGAGAGCTTCTTGGTCTTTTTGTACGGCCGGTCGGGCGCGCTCAAGGCCTCGAAAATGTCGGCAATCGCCATGATGCGCGCCGGAATGGACAGCTCTTTCTCGGTCAGCTTGCGCGGGTAGCCGGTGCCGATCAACGTTTCGTGGTGGGTGCCCGCATACTCCGGCACCCGGCGCAGGCCCTTGGGCAGCGGCAACTGCTCCAGCATCATGATGGTCTGGATGATGTGCTCGTTGACCTTGAACCGCTCCTCGTCGTTCAGCGTGCCCCGGCTGATGGCGAGGTTGTAGATTTCGCCGTGGTTGTAGAGGTTGTCCGGCACCTTGATCTGGAACCGGAAGCGGGGGTCGAGTTTCTGGTGCTCGGTGCGCGGCACGATGTGCTCGGGCTTGTCGCTCAGCAGGCGTTCGATGGCGGGCAACGGTGCGGGCTCGCCCACGTAGCGCTTCAACTCGGCATCGGTCAGGCCGGAACGGTCGTCGAAATGCCGCAGCCAAGTCTGCTCGGCAATGCGGCGCAGGCGCTCCACCCGTTCAGGCGCCATGAATTCGCCGCCCAGGTTGCATTCGGCCACGAACTCAAAGTCGTCTTGCAACTGCTGCCGGCGGGCCTCGAAGGCGGCCCACACGGCGGCGGCGTCCTGGCCGGCGGCCTCGGCACGCAAGGCCTGGATTTCAGCGTCGCGCAACAGCACCTCGAACCGGGTCCGCACCTCGTGGATGCGGTTGTAGATGGTCTCCAGCTTGCTGGCCTTGTCCATCACGTATTCGGGCGAGGTGACCTTGCCGCAGTCGTGCAGCCAGGCCCCGATGCGGAATTCGCGCCATTCGTCCTCGGTCGCGAAGGCAAAACTGGCCAACGGCCCCTCTCGCACCTCGGTCGCGGCCTGCGCCAGCATGAACGCCAGTTCCGGCACCCGCTGGTTGTGGCCCCCGGTGTACGGGCTTTTCGCGTCGATGGCGCCCGAGATCATGCGGATCAAGGAGTCCATCAGCGCGTCCTGCGAGTCGATGAGCTGCAGGTTTTCCAGCGCCACCGCCGCCTGCGAGGCCATGGCCGACAAAATGCGCCGCAACTCCGTGCCGAAGGGAATGATCTCGTCGGTGTCCGGGTCTTGGGCGTTGATGAACTGCAACACGCCGATCACCTCGCCCGAGCGCGGCGACATCGGCACCGCGAGCATGGAGACGGCCCGCATGCCCGAGCGCTGGCTGAAGCTCTTGGTGCCACTGAGGTCGAACCGGGTTTCCTTGTACACGTCGTCGATCGCCACCACTTCGCCGCTGAGGGCCACGTGGGTGGCCACGTAACGGTGCACCGGCTCGCCGGTTTCGGGCTCGTACAAGTGCAGCTCCGACACGGGGAGCGAGTCGTTGTGGGTCCGCAGCTCGAAGCGCAAGGTGCGGCGCTCGGTCATCAGGAACAGGGTGGCCGCCTCGCAGTTGGCCAGTTCGCGCCCGCCCTCAATGATGGTGCGCAGCAAGGCCATGCGGTCGCGCTCGGAACCCAGCGCCATGCCGATTTCGACCAGTTTTTCCAGATTGCGGTTGGACGACACCAGTTCGCGCCGGCCATGGCGGATGCGCGCCGACAGATCGCGGTTGTCGTCCTCCTGCTGCTGCAGACGCGCTGCGCGCAGGTGCAATTCCAGCCGGCGCCCCACGATGGGTGCCGGGCAGGCCAGATCGACCACGTCGTCGGCCCCCCACGCGGCACGCACCTGTTCGGCGTGGGCCAAGTCGGCCGACTCGGCCACCAGCACCACGGGGCAGCGTTGCAGGCCTGGCCAGGCCCGCAGCTCCCGCAAGGCGGACGCCGCTTCCACCGCCGGCCAGTGGGCATCGATCAGGATCAGACTCGGCGGACCTTCACGCCGCGCCGCGCCCAGCACCTTCTGCAGTTCGGTGCACAGATCGGTCTGGTACGACTCCATCACCCCCGACCAGGATCGCGGCCAAGTCGCCGAGGTCGGCGCAATCACGAGAACCCGGACGACTTCAGATGGAGGCATGGAAGACCCTAAACGCGCACAGCCAATTCGACAGCCTTGCCAATATAACTCGCAGGCGTCATCGCCAGCAGCCTATCTTTATCAGATTGTGGGATTTCCAGCGAAATAATCAGGCCGTGCAACGCCTCTTTGGTCACCGACTTGCCGCGCGTCACTTCTTTCAATTTCTCGTACGCGCCCGGCACACCGTAGCGGCGCATCACGGTCTGGATCGGTTCGGCCAGCACTTCCCAGGCCGCGTCCAGGTCGGCCGCCAACGCTTCCTCGTTCAATTCCAACTTGTTCAGGCCGGTCATCAGCGACTGGTGCGCCAGCACCGCGTAGCCCAGGCCCACACCAATGTTGCGCAACACGGTGGAGTCGGTCAGGTCGCGCTGCCAGCGGCTGATGGGCAGCTTCTCGCTC
>CAZSZN010000050.1:0-3475 GCA_964610405.1 uncultured Macromonas sp.
CCAGGCCGTGTAAATCAGGGTGGTCACCGCCACCGCCACCACCGCCCAGGAGGCCGGTACTGGCGACAGCATGGCGGTCACTGCGCCCACTGCGGTGAGTTCGGCCGTCAGGAAGCACAGCATGTACAGCACCGACAGCAGCGTCACCCACCAGCGCAGGCCGTTGCCAAAGCGGTTTTGGGCGTACTCGCCAATGCTGCGCCCTTCGGGCATGCGTCGGCGGATGGCCGGGCCGCACCAGGCCAGCACCACAAAGGGCAAGGCCGCGCCCAGTGCGTAGCCCGCCACTGCCACCGGGCCCACGAAGGCGCCCACTTCAGGTGGCGCAAACAAGATCCAGGCCCCAAGGCCCGATGCCAGAAAGGACAAACCCAAGGCTTGTGCGCCTTGAGAATTGCGGGCTGTGATGTATTCATCGAGCCCGCCCGTGGTGGTGCGGGCGCGCAGCCCGATCCAGACGAACAACAACAAGGCCGCTCCGAGAGCGGCCGCAGTGGCGTACAGCATGTCGCGCTTCCTCCGCCGGCATGAACCGGATCAGGTTCCAGGGTCTGCGCCATCGGTGGGTACCGCGCGCACTCTCAGCCCCTTGCGGGACTCCCCTGGCGACTGGGTTGAAAAGCCCGATTCTAGTCGCACGCTGCGGTCGCGGCCCTACAATCAAGTTCGATGAAAATCCTCCTGTCCAACGACGACGGCTACCAGGCCCCCGGCATCCAGGCGCTGTACGAGGCGCTGTGTGAAGTGGCCGAGGTCGAGGTGGTGGCCCCCGAGCACAACAACAGTGCCAAATCCAATGCGTTGACCCTGCACTCGCCGCTTTACGTGCACCGGGCGGCCAATGGGTTTCGCTACGTCAACGGCACGCCGGCCGATTGCGTGCACATCGCGCTGACGGGTTTGCTGGGTTACGTGCCTGACCTCGTGGTGTCTGGCATCAACAACGGTGCCAACATGGGTGACGACACCATCTACTCCGGCACGGTGGGTGCTGCCATGGAAGGGTACCTGTTCGGGGTGCCCGCGATCGCGTTTTCGCAAACCGAAAAAGGCTGGCGCCACCTGGACGTGGCGGCCCGCAAGGCGCGCGAACTGGTCACCTATCTGGCGCCGTCGGTGGCGGCGCATGCACAGGCGTCTACCAGTGGGCAGCACGGCCCCTGGTTGTTGAACGTCAACATGCCGTGCCTGCCCGAGGCCGAAATGCGGGGCTACAAGGTTGCCCGCCTGGGGCGCCGGCACGCGGCCGAGCCAGTGATCACCCAAGTCAGCCCACGGGGCGAAACCATGTACTGGATCGGCGCCGCCGGGCCGGCGAAGGACGATGCCGAAGGCACCGATTTTCACGCCACCCATCAAGGCTACGTGTCCATCACGCCGCTGCAGATCGATTTGACCGACCATGGGCGACTCGCGTATTGGGCGCAGTCCATGGCGCAGTTGTCCGGCAGGGAAGGGACATTCCGTTGACGCGTTCCCGCCCAGCGTTTCCCGCCGCATTGGGGTCGGTGGTGGGGCCTTCCGTACCCGCCGCCCCTCGTCAGAAGGCCGTGGTTGGATCGAGATCGGTCGCTGCACCGTGGGTGGTGCCCGTGGGAGCCGGCATGGATTCCAGCGCCGTGCGCCAGGCCATGGTGCGCAAACTGGCCGCGCAGGGTTTGGGCGATCCGGCGGTGTTGCAGGCTTTTGCGACGGTAGAGCGGCACCGCTTTGTCGATTCCGCTCTGGTCGCGCAGGCTTACGAAGACACCAGTTTGCCCATTGGTTTGGGGCAGACCATTTCCAAACCCAGCGTGGTGGGGCGCATGCTGGAATTGCTGCTCGCCGGGCGGAATCAACCACTGGGGCGGGTGCTCGAAATCGGTACCGGTTGCGGTTACCAGGCGGCGTTGCTCTCGGTGTTGTGCCGCGAGGTGTACAGCATGGAGCGCTTGCGCGGGCTGCACGAGAAAGCGCGTGAAAACCTGCGCCCCATGCGCCTGCCCAACGTACACCTGATTTTGGGCGATGGCATGGCGGGTTACCCGGCGGGTGGTCCGTACGCGGGCATCATCGCGGCGGCGGGTGGCGCTGATTTGCCCGCCACCTGGCTGGAACAGTTGGCCGTGGGTGGCCGGCTGGTGGCGCCTGCGGAGTTGACGCCCGGCAAGCAGAGCCTGGTCGTGGTGGACCGAACCCCCCAGGGTTTCAGCCAGCAGGTGCTGGAAGCGGTTTGGTTCGTCCCTCTAAAATCGGGCTTGGCTTGAAGGCGTGCTGCTGTGCAGCAAGGCGCCGATTTCACACACATTCGAGGTTATTGCATGGAACAGTCGGTTCCCCGTCGGGAGCGAAACCTGATTTTGACGCTCATGTCTGCGGTCGCGTTGGCGGTTGCGGGCTGTGCGGCCCCCAGCAAGCCGGCGCAGCGTGCGCCGGTGGTTGATCGCACGGCTGGTGCCACGCCAACCACCAGCAGCGCGGCAGCGTTGCCGCCCGGCGCTGAAAATGCCGGTAAGCCCGGCTACTACTCGGTGCGCCCCGGTGACACCCTGATGCGTATCGGCCTGGAAACCGGCCAAAGCTGGCGTGATCTGGCGCAATGGAACGGGTTGACCAATCCGAACCTGATCGAAGTCGGTCAGGTGTTGCGGGTGGTGCCACCCACCTCGGCCGCGCCAGCCGCCGCCACCGCGCCCGCAGAGGCGGGTACGGCCACCAGTGCGGTGTCCGGTTCGAGCGTGCAGGGCCGGCCGTTGGACGCTTCCCCGGCTTCTGCAACGACCAACGCAGCGGCGGCCCCCAAGCCCGCCAGCAGCGACGAGGTGAACTTCCTGTGGCCCACCCGTGGTCAGGTCGTGGATAACTTTGACGAGGCCCGCTACAAGGGCATCGGCATTGCGGGGCGCATCGGCGAGCCGGTGTTGGCGGCCGCCGACGGTCGCGTCGTGTACGCCGGTGCCGGATTGCGCGGCTACGGCAACCTGGTCATCCTCAAGCACAACAACACCTACCTCACGGCTTACGCCCACAACCAGACCATTCTGGTGAAGGAAGACCAGACCGTGCGCCAAGGCCAGAAGATCGCCGAAATGGGCAGCAGCGACAGCGATCGCGTGAAGCTGCATTTCGAGGTGCGCCGCCAAGGCAAACCGGTGGATCCTCTCAAACACCTGCCGGCACGCTGATGGCTGAAGCACTGCAAACCACAGGCCACGACGCGCTGGCCCAGAATGGTGCGCCCGCACCCATGCCCAGCCCCTGGCCCGAGGGCTGGCTGGAGGTGACCTCACTGGACCTGGAGGCCCAAGGCGTGGCCCGCAAGCCCGATGGCAAGGTGGTCTTCATTGACGGCGCGCTGCCCACCGAATTGGTGAGCGCCCAAACCACCCGGCGCAAGAACCAGTGGGAACAGGCCAGCCTGACCGAGATCCATCGTGAATCGGCGCTGCGGGTGTCGCCGCGCTGCCCGCACTTTGGCCTGCACGCCGGGGCCTGT
>CAZSZN010000050.1:3485-5603 GCA_964610405.1 uncultured Macromonas sp.
GCACCTGGAGCCGCTGGCCCAGGTCGCCGTCAAGCAGCGGGTGCTGGAGGACAACCTCTGGCACCTCGGCAAAGTCAAGGCGCAGTCCTTGTTGCGCCCGATCGCGGGGCCCGCCTGGGGCTACCGCTACCGGGCACGCCTGTCGGTGCGCTACGTGGCCAAGAAGGACGCGGTGCTGGTGGGTTTCCACGAACGCAAAAGCCGTTATGTGGCCGACATGCAGCAGTGCGAAGTGTTGCCCCCGCATGTGAGCGCTTTGCTCATGCCTTTGCGTGGGTTGATCATGGGCATGGAGGCCCGCGAAACCTGCCCGCAAATTGAATTGGCCTGCGGCGAGTCGGTGACCGCCCTGGTGCTGCGCCACCTGGAGCCGTTGTCGGCGGCCGACTTGCAGCGCCTGCGCGAATTTGCGCAACGGCACAGCACCCCGGAGCAGGTCATCCAGTGGTGGTTGCAGCCCAAAGGCCCGGACACGGTGCATCTGTTGGATGCCGACGGCTCCTCCGCGCCGCTGGCCTACAGCCTGCCCGAATTCGGCATCCACATGCCGTTCCGACCCACCGATTTCACCCAGGTCAACCCGTTCATCAATCGGGTGCTGGTGGCGCGGGCGCTCAAGTTGCTGGAAGTGCAACCGCACGAACGGGTGATCGACTGGTTCTGTGGCCTGGGCAACTTCACCTTGCCGCTGGCCACCCAGGCGCGCGAAGTGCTGGGTATTGAGGGCAGCGAGGCCCTCGTGGCCCGTTCACACGCGAACCTGTCGCACAACGTGAACCAGGGCGCACAACTTGCCCCGACCCGGTTTGTGGCCCGCAATCTGTTTGAAATGACGCCGCCCATGCTGGTGGCCGATGGCGTGGCCGACAAGTGGCTGGTCGATCCACCGCGCGAAGGCGCCTTTGCCCTGTCGATGGCTTTGGCCGAGTTGCACCAGGCCCAGTTGGCGGGCGGCTCTGCGCCGGTCATGGCCGATGGCCAGCCGTGGCAAGCGCCGCAGCGGATCGTCTACGTGAGCTGCAACCCCGCCACCTTGGCGCGAGACGCGGGTTTGTTGGTGCACCAAGCGGGCTACCAGTGCACGGCTGCTGGCGTGGTCAACATGTTTCCGCACACGGCCCACGTGGAATCGATTGCCGTGTTCGAACGGCAGCCCCAGTCCCTGGGCTGAGTTTGCATCAACGTGCCGGCGCGACCGTGGGTCTTGCCGGCAGGTTGGGCAGGGCGATGGCGCCGGAAGGCGCTGCAGCAGCAGTTGCTGTGCTGCCCGCATTCGCGGTGGTCGCAGCAGAAGCAGTCGCACCCGACGTTCCCCCAGCAGGGGCAATGATTTCCTCGCCGGGTGCCTGTCCGGTCAGTGCCGGGATAGGCGGCGGGCTGGCCGGCTGCCCCGGGATTTCGTTTTCGCGCATGTACTCATCCATCTCGCGCCAGCCCGCGAAAATGGCGGCTTTGGAGGCTTTGGGGTTGGTCGCGTAGCAATCCTCAATGCTGCGCACCGCATGGCGGCAGGCACTCCCGATCGCGCGTCCTTCAGCCTCCTTGCGTTCGGCCACCTTGCCAGGTGTTTCCAGCCCCAGCGCGTCGCACCCACCCAACGCCAAGGAGGCCGTCAACAGCCAACCCGTGGCCTGGAGTCGAGTGAAGTTCAACCGCGAAACAGAAGAATGAAGACGCGCCATGTTTGAATTTTCGGCCATTCCCTGGGCAACTTGAACCCAGCCGTGCAAGAAAAAGGGGGCCGAGGCCCCCATGGTATGTCTGAAGCAAAAGGGGGGTCAGTCCCGTTCGCCGCCAAACAAGCCCAGCAGGGCCAGCAGGCTTTGGAAAATGTTGAACAAGCTCAGGTACAGGCCCAGCGTCGCGGTGATGTAGTTGGTCTCGCCGCCGTCCACGATGCGTTTGAGGTCGACCAGCAAAAACGCGCTGAAAATGCCGATCGCCATCACGCTGAGCACAGCCATGCCGATGGGGCTGCCCACAAACACGTTGATGATGCCGCCAATCATCAGCACCACCGCGCCCATGAACAGCCACTTGCTCAGGCCTTCGAGGTCGCGCTTGACGATGGTGGACAGGTTCGCCATCACGAAGAACACGCCAGCGGTGCCGCCAAAG
>CAZSZN010000050.1:5613-16022 GCA_964610405.1 uncultured Macromonas sp.
AGGCAGTCATGATCAGTTCAGCGCCGTTCTGGAAGCCCAGAACCATCGCCAGCATGCGTGACAGCATCAGGCCCATGAAGAACGTGAAGCCCAGCAGCACCGGCACACCAGCGGCGGAGTTCTTGGTTTTTTCAATGGCGAACATGAAGCCGAAGGCGCCGCCCAGGAACACGATCAGGCCCATGCCACCGGTCAGCGATGCGGTGATGCCGGTGGATACCCCGATCCACGCGCCCAGCACCGTGGGCAGCATGCTCAAGGCCAGCAGCCAGTAGGTGTTGCGCAGCACCTTGTTGCGCTGGACAGTGCCAGCCGCGGTGCCGAAGCGGGTGTAGTCACGAACTTGGTCGGTCATGCAAAAATCTCCTCTAGGTTGACGACGATTGTAGAGTGCCAATGCGGTTAAGCTTGCGGCTTTGTTGTCATTGAGCCTGCGGGCCGAGGAAAGTTCATGAAATCGAAGACCATTCTGGAGATGTCGGACGTCAAAGCGGTGGCTGCTGCCGCTGAAGCCGAGGCGCTGAAAAACAACTGGGCGGTGGCGATCGCCATTGTGGACGACGGCGGCCACTTGCTGTGGCTGCAGCGCCTGGATGGCACGCCGGCGGTGTCGGCGCACATCGCGCCCGCCAAAGCCCACACGGCCGCACTGGGTCGCCGCGAAAGCAAGGTGTACGAGGACGTGATCAACCAGGGCCGCAGCTCGTTCCTGAGCGCACCGGCCATTCAGGGCATGCTCGAAGGTGGCGTCCCCATCATCAAAGACGGGCAGTGCATTGGCGCCGTCGGCGTGAGTGGGGTCAAATCCAGCGAAGACGCACAGATCGCCAAGGCTGGCATTGCCGCCCTGGGCCTCTGAGCCACTGGTGAAAAACAGGGGCTGCACGCCCCTGTCATTTGGTCAGAATCAGCTTGCCTTGCCGGGTCGCTTGCAATCGGTACAAATGCCCCAGGTGCCGGATGAGGATTTCCCGCTGGCCTTGCAGCAGGGCCGCGCTGTCGAGCACCGCAGCGCTGCCACCAGGCGAGCCACTGGGCCGCGTGTGATCGGCGGGCTGCGTGGTGCCCAAAGACGCGGTGTCCATCGTGTTCATGGCTCGGTCACGAAAGCCAGCTTGCGCACCCCGGCGCGCTGGGCAGCCGCCATGGCTTGTGCCACCCGTTCATAACGCACGGCTTTGTCACCCCGAATGTGCAGGTCGGGTTGTGGTGACTGCTGAGCGGCCGCTTCCAGGCGTGTCTGCAGCTCTGCGTCGCTGACGGCAGCTTCGTTCCAGTGGTACTGGCCTTGACTGTCCACGCTCAGGCGCACGGTCGCGGGCTTGTCCGGGTTGACCTGGGTGCTGGCCTGGGGCAAATCGACGTTGACCGAGTGTTTCATCACTGGCACGGTGATGATGAAAACAATCAGCAGCACCAGCATCACGTCGATCAGCGGGATCATGTTGATCTCGCTGAGCACGTCGCCATCGTCGTTATCGGTGGTGGAGAATGCCATGGTTGGGCTCCCTCAGGCTTGCTTGATCGGTCGCACTTTGGCGTCATCGCGCGCCGGGTTGCCGACGCGGGCGCCGGTCACGAAGTAGGCATGCAGGTCGTGCGCAAAGCGGTTGAGCTTGTGCAGCAGCGTTTTGTTGCCGCGCACCAGTGCGTTGTAGCCCAGCACCGCTGGAATGGCGACCACCAACCCCAGCGCCGTCATGATCAGCGCTTCTCCGATCGGGCCGGCCACCTTGTCGATGGTGGCCGAACCGGCGGCGCCGATGCCCAGCAGCGCGTGGTAAATGCCCCAGACGGTGCCAAACAGGCCCACGAAAGGAGCGGTGGAGCCCACCGACGCCAGGATGGCCAGCCCCGCTTGCAGACGCGCGGTGCAGTCGTCCACCGCGTTGCGCAGCGAGCGGGTGACCCATTCGCTCACGTCCAGGCTGTCGTGCAACTGGCTGGGGTGTTCGCCGTCCAGGTGCAGGATGTGGGTGGTGGCCTCGCGCCCTTGCAGCGCCAGCAGGTAGAACGGGTTGTCCGCGTCCGGTCCCAGCTTGTTGAGACCTTCGGCAAAGTCTTTGCTGTGCCAGAAATTGTCCACCGCCCGGGCCTGTGCGCGGTGGCGGCGCAGATTCAGCGCCTTGATGGCGATGACGACCCAACTCGCCACCGACATGATCAACAGGATGATGGCGACGCTGCGGATGACCCAGTCGCCTTGTTGCCAGACGTGGCTCAGGCCAAATTGCATTTCCATGATGATGAATTACTCCAGAACAAAATTGATGGGGATGTTGAACCACATGGCTTCAGGCACGCCGTTGCGTTTGCCCGGCACGAAACGCCAGCGCAGCACCGTTTGCAGGGCGGTCTGGTCCAGCCGGTCGAAACCGCTGGAGCGTTGAATTTCTGCCTGGGAGGCGCTGCCATCGGTCTCGATGCGCACCCGCAGCACAACGCGGCCTTGTTCGCCCAAGCGTTTGCTCAAGGGTGGGTAGGGTGGGCGCGGGTTGTTGAGGTAGTCCGCCTGGCTGGATGGCAACTCGATCTTGGGCGCTGCCGGCGCGGTGCTTGGCGCGTGTGACGCTGGCGCTGCCGTGGAGCCAGCGGCCGGAGTGGCTGGCATGCTGGCGGAGGAGGGTGGGCTGGCCTGAGCCACTGGGGTGTCGAGCGGTTCAGACGCGACCGGCGCCACGATGGGCGAGGGCTGGGCTTGCGGTTTGGAGGGCGATACCGGTTGTGCTTTGGGTTGGGTGAGCGCCGGCTTGGGCGTGGTCACGGGCGCCGGTTGGGGCTGCGGCGAGGGCGCTGGTGCGGGGGTGACCCATTCCATCAGCACTTCGGCAGTGACGATTTGGTCTTGCGGGCGACTTTGCAGACCGTGCTGCAACAGCCACAGTGCGGCTGCGTGGGCCAGCACGACGGTGGTCAGGACGGCAAAGTGTCGGCGTTCCATGGTCAGGAGGGATGTCTGTGAAATCACGGCTTCAGTACCCACCAACCAGCGGCCACGACCAGCACCAAGGCGGACAACAACACAAGCAGCATGGCAATCTTAACAAGGGATTTTTCTGGATTGTAAACAATAATAATTCGCAATTACATTGAGTGCGTGATATTTTTGATGTGGCTGCGGGTCGCCTGCGCACATGACGAAGCGCCACACAACACCATCGTCGCCCAGAGTTCGTCCAGCAGCAAGCGCAGCACATGGGCTGCGCCTGCTGCACCTCCGTTGGCCAAGCCCCAAACCAGGGGCCGCCCCACCAGCACGCCATGGGCGCCCAGTGCCAGAGCTTTGCAGATGTCACTGCCCCGGCGCAAGCCACCGTCCACCAGCAGGGTGCAGCGGCCTTGCAACTGGTCGGCGATGGCGGGCAGGCACTCTGCGGTCGATGGCACGGTGTCCAGCACTCGGCCACCGTGGTTGGACACGATCACCCCAGCCACGCCAAGTTCTGCAGCCAGAGCGGCGTCAGCCGGGTGGGTGATGCCTTTCACCAACAAAGGCAGGGGGCTGTGCGCACGCAGCCAAGCCACGTCGTCCCAGGTGGGGGCTGCTTGCAGCAGTTGCTGCATCGTGGTTGGCTCGCCACGGGGGTGCCAGTGCGGGCGAGCAAGCGGTGTGCTGCGCATCGGATGGCGCCTTTCGCGGTCACGCACCCCTTGGATGGGGGCGTCCACCGTCAGCACCAAAGCTTCGTAGCCAGCCGCCGCCGCTTGATGGGCGAGTTCGAGGGTGGCGGCACGGTCGCCGCGATGGTAGAGCTGAAACCAGAGCGGGCCTCGGTCTGAGCTGTTCAGTGCAAGGGGGGCGACGGTGTCCAGAGCGGTGTTGGTTTGTTGGCTCAACACCATGCCGCAGCCCAGGGCGGATGTGGCCAAGGCCAGCGCCGCCTCTCCGTCAGGATGGGCCAGTTGCAGCTGGGCCATGGGCGCCGCCAGCAACGGCGTCGGCCAGGTTTTGCCCAGCAATTCGGTCGTGGTGTCTAAGCCTTGGAGCGAGCGCAGCACTCGAGGTTGCAACTGCCAGTCAGCCCAGGCGACCTGGTTGCGCCGCAGCGTGTGCTCATCGCCCGCTCCACCGGCGAAATAGGCCCAACATTCGGGGCTCAGGCGGGCTTGGGCGGCCTGCTCGTGGTCGGCCACCGTCAGCAGTTCTTGCGCCATCAACTGTGGGCCCACTGGCGCAGCAGGTTGTGGTACACGCCGGTCAGGGCCGTGGTTTCAGCGGTTTCGCCCAGGCGTTCACGCAGTTTCAGCAGGTTCATGTCCAGTTCGAACAGCAGGCGGCGCTGGTCGTCGCTGCGGACCATGCTCTCCACCCAAAAGAACGAGGCGATGCGGGCTCCCCGTGTCACTGGGGTGACTTCGTGCAGGCTGGTGCTGGGGTAGAGCACGGCGTCGCCAGCGGCCAGTTTGATGCGCTGTGTGCCATAGGTGTCGTGGATGGTCAGTTCGCCACCGTCGTACTCATCGGGCTCCGACAAGAAGAGGGTGCACGACACGTCGGTGCGCACCCATTCCTGGCTGCGTTGGGAATGCAGGATGGCGCCGTCAATGTGGGCGCCATAGGCCGGGTGCTCTGGGCGGTAGCGGTTGAACAGCGGGTTGTAGCAGCGGCGCGGCAGCGCCGCCGAGAAAAACAATGGACTGCGCTGCACCGCCGCCAGCACCTGGGCTTGGAGTTGTTGCGCGATGGGGTGGTCTTGCTTCAACTGTTCGTTGCGCTTGACGGCCATCGCCTGCACGCCTGCGCTGGTGCGGCCATCGATCCACAGGGCATCGTCGGCCAGGTGTTCGCGCAGGGTGCGAACTTCTTCTTTGCTCAGGATCTGGGGCAGTTGCAGCAGCATGGTCAGAACACCGTCTTGACAGACAGCATCACTTTGCGGGGGGCGCCCGCGGTGTAGAAGCCGCCGTACAGGCCGTCAGCGTAGAGCTTGTCGGTCAGGTTGCTGACGTTGAGTTTGACGGTGGTGTTTTCGTCCACGGTGTATTCCACCATGCCATCCCACACGGTAAAGGCGCTGGCCGTGTTGACCTTGCTGGTCAGCGGAGTCTGTTCACTGCGGTAGGTGGCACCCAAGCCAACGCGCCATTGGGAGGCAACGCGGTAAGTGGTCCAGGCGCTCAGACTGTGCTTGGGGGTCAATCCGGGGCGGTCGCCAACCCCAGGGTTGTTGCCTGTGCATGTACTGGCGTTGCACTCGTCAATCTTGGCGCTGGGAATCCAGGTGTGGTTGTAGAAGACTTCCCATTTCGGCGTGATGCGGCCGGCTGCGCTGATTTCCATGCCGGTGGCGTGGCGTTTGCCCGACAGCAGCATCTGAGTGGCGGCGCTGTCTGGGTCGGTGTTTCGTTCGTTGTACTTCTCGGAACGGAACAGCGCCACGCTCAAGGAGGCCCGCTGTTCAAACAGATCCCATTTGCCACCGATTTCGAAATTGCGGCTTTTCTCGGGTGGGGTGTTGGCCATGCGCCCGCTGTTGGTGTTGGCCGCCAAGTTACCCAAGGCAAACTGATAAGTGTCGCCGGACGTGTTGTACGACTCCCCGAAAGACACATAGTACGAAGACGTTTCGTCAGGCTGGAACAAGGCGCCAACGCGAGGGCTCCACAGATTCTCTGTCATGGTGCCGCTGTTGCCGGCGGTGTCTTGGTAGCTGGCGTTGAAGTGGTCAAACCGCACGCCACCCACCAGCTTCACGGTCGAGGTGACGCTGGCCACGTCCTGCACGTACAGACCGAGGCTCTTGGCGTCAAATCCGTTCAACAGTGGCGCCCCACGGGTATCCGTCACCGAGTCGCCGTCATTGGGCGTTCCAACGGTTGTTGTGAGGTAGGAGGGCGAGCCAGCGAAGCTGTTGTTTCGCGCGGCGCTTTCTTGTGTGATGTCTAGACCTGCGATGAGATGGTGGTTCAAGCCCGCCAACTTGAGCTTGGTGCTGTAGTCGCTTTGAAGCTGCGTGATGTCGCTTTGCCCGTATCGCCCTTTGGGTGTTCGTTTCAGTACAGTGTCGCTGTTGATCTGACTGATGTCTGTTGGGACAACTGAACCAGGGCAAGATGCGCGCTCCGCAGCCGCAGCGGCGATTTGGGCCGCAGTAGGGTTCGTGCCCTGAGGTTGCGCATTTCCATTACAGAAGCCGATGACGCTACCCCACAAGTCACGTTCATAACGGCCATGCCGCAGCGTGGTTTTGAGTTCCTCATCGGCACTGAAGCGGTGGGTGTGCGAGACCGACAAGGCCGTTTGTTCGCTGTTCAGGTAGTCGCTGGCCAGGCCATAGAAGTTCTGGGCATCCAGTGTGGGCACGATGTAGCGTTTCGCGTCGCCCGCCACGCCGGTCACCAGCTGGGGGCTGTTGTAGTTCGGCCGCTCCTTGGTTTTCAGGTGGTAGAGGTCGACCTGGAATTCGTCCCGCTCCCCAATGCCCGTGCGCCAACTGGCCGACACGCCTTCACGGTCGTTCTTGGCGCCCCAGTTGTCGGTGTCTTGTACCATCGCGTTCAGTCGGATCGCGCTGTTTTGGCTGAGTTGCTTGTTGAGGTCCACTTGCGCGCGCTTGTGGTTCCCGCTGCCCACGCTCAGCTCGGCTTCATAGCGGTCCATCAGGAACGGTTGTTTGGTCACCTGGTTGACCACGCCACCGGTAGAGCCCTTGCCGAACAGCATGGACGCGGAGCCTTTGAGCACTTCGACCCGGTCGGTGGCGAAAGTGTCGCGGGTGATGAGCTGGCCTTCGCGCATGCCGTCGCGGTAGATGTCGCCGGCCTGGCTCAGGGAGAAGCCGCGCAGGCGCACGTCTTCTTCGCCCGTTTCGCCGGCCAGGAAGGTGACGCCGGCGGTGGCCTTCAGCACATCACGGAAGTCGTCCAGGTTGCGGTCGTCCAGCAGGCGCTCGGTCATCACGGTCACGTTTTGCGGGATGTCGCGCAACTGTTGTTGCCCTTTGCCAATGCGGGTGTCGGTGGCGCGCAGGGTGCTTTTGGCTTTGATTTCAGCGGGGTCCGCCTGCTCCGTCACCGTGACGGTGGACAGAGTGGCCTCGGCGGAGGGGGCGGTTTGAGCGACGGCGCTCAAGGAGCTGGCCAACAGCATGGCGCCCAAGGGCAGCAACACCGGCTTGTGGATGGGGGACAAAGTTTCAGCGGCGGGCTGACGTCGTGCAACGTCGGCCGTGTCAATCGAACGGGACATGTTTCAGCAGTTCAAGGAAGGTTGTTGGCTGGCTGAAACGACGGACCGTTCTGGCTGGCTGGGTAAAGTTCAAGTTTTATTTTATACGCAAATGCAAATCGTTCTCAAACGCGGTTGCGAAAATGCGACGAATGTAAAAAAACCGGCCAGGGCCGGTTATGAGGTTGGGGATTGTGGACTTCGTCAGGCCGCCGCTGGCGCCATGACCTCGTTTTGCAAGTGGGCCATGCGGGCGCTGAAACGGCACTCGGCCCAGATCTGCCGGGCAGCGCCTTCGCACTTGCCGCACTGCGTGGCCACCCCATGTTCCAACTGAAGATCGTCAAAGCCCGCGCCTTGCTGAGCGCAACAGGCGATGGTTTTGTCACTGACGCGGTGGCAGACGCACACGATCATGGGGGAGGCTCCAAATCAACTGCGGCAATGATAATGATTCGCGTTGATAAATGCAAGTGCCCCATGAAAAAAGGCGCCGAGGCGCCTGGATTCGCAGGATGGGAGGGGCTTTACTCCACGTCACCCATGATGCTTTGCTGGTAGTTCTGCAGGCCCACCTTGTCGATCAGATCGATCTGGGTTTCCAAAAAGTCGATGTGTTCCTCGGTGTCGTCCAGGATTTTCAGCAACAAGTCGCGCGACACATAATCGCGTGCCGCTTCGCAGTGGGCAATGCCCTCCTTGATGGTGATCTGCGCGCCGCGCTCCAGCGCCAGGTCGCTGTTCAACATTTCGGGCACATCTTCGCCGATGTTGAGTTTGCCCAGGTCCTGCAGGTTGGGCAGGCCGTCGAGCATGAAAATCCGATCCATCAGCCAGTCGGCGTGCTTCATCTCGCCGATCGATTCTTCGTATTCCTTCTTGGCCAGCTTGTCCAAGCCCCAGTGTTTGAGCATGCGGTAGTGCACAAAGTACTGATTGATGGCGGTCAACTCGTTCTTGAGTTGCGCCTGCAGGTGAGAGATGACTTGTGCATCGCCTTTCATGGGAGACTCCTTGTTGTGTCAATTGGGAAGTTTAGTCTTTGTTCCTCGTGTCGTGAACACGACCAGGGCGCGAGGGAAAATCTATGGGTCGGATAGAAACTATTAATAACAAAAATCGATTGCCTTCAGCTATGATTCGAGGGTTTTCGCGATCCTCGATAACCCCTAACCCAAGGAAACTTCATGTCCCTGATCAACACCGCCGTCCAGCCGTTCAAAGCCCAAGCCTTCCACAATGGTAAGTTTGTTGAAGTCACCGAGCAAAGCCTGAAGGGCAAGTGGTCTGTGCTGATTTTCATGCCGGCCGCCTTCACGTTCAACTGCCCGACCGAAGTGGAAGACGCCGCTGACAACTACGCCGAATTCCAGAAAGTTGGTGCCGAGGTCTACATCGTGACCACCGACACCCACTTCAGCCACAAAGTGTGGCACGAAACCTCTCCCGCCGTGGGCAAGGCCAAGTTCCCGCTGGTGGGTGACCCGACCCACGCCCTGACCAACGCTTTTGGCGTGCACATCCCCGAAGAAGGTCTGGCCCTGCGCGGCACCTTCGTGATCAACCCGGACGGCATGATCAAGACCGCTGAAGTGCACAGCAACGAAATCGCCCGTGACGTGAAAGAGACCCTGCGCAAGCTGAAGGCTGCCCAGTACACCGCCGCCAATCCTGGCCAGGTGTGCCCGGCCAAGTGGAACGAAGGCGCCAAGACCATCGCTCCCTCGCTGGACCTGGTCGGCAAGATCTGATCTGGCTGCGCTGGACCATCGGAATCGATGGATGGCTGAAGGGTGCTGCCGATGGTGGCGCCCTTTTTTATTGCCCTGATTTTCCCATTGAGGTTGACTATTGATAGATTTTAAATAACAAATATTAAGTGCAATAGTTTTTATTTAAAATTGATCCATTGCAGCGAAAGCTCCAAAGCTGCAAAACCAGTTGAACCCAACCCAAGGAATCCCATGCTTGACGACACCCTGAAAGCCCAATTGCAAGCCTACCTGCAGCGCGTGACCCAGCCGTTTGAGCTGGTCGCCTCACTGGACGATTCGGCCAGTGCCCAGGAAATGAAGGTGCTGCTGGAAACGATCGGCGGGCTGTCGGACAAGATCACCGTGCGCACCGACGGCAACGATACCCGCAAACCCTCGTTCAGCCTGCAGCGCACCGGCACCGACATGAGCTTGCGCTTCGCGGCCATTCCGCTCGGCCACGAGTTCACGTCGTTGGTGCTGGCACTGTTGTGGACGGGCGGCCACCCACCCAAGGTGGAGCCCGAGGTGATCGAGCAGATCAAGGGCCTGGACGGTGACTACCACTTCGAGGTCTACATGTCCTTGAGCTGCCACAACTGCCCCGACGTGGTGCAGGCGCTCAGCCTGATGGCCGTGCTGAACCCGAAGGTGAAAACGGTGGTGATCGACGGCGCGCTGTACCAGCAGGAGGTGACGGACCGCGAAGTGATGGCCGTGCCGATGGTGTACCTGAATGGCCAGGTGTTCGGCTCTGGCCGCATGTTGATTGAAGAGATTGTGGCCAAGCTGGACACCAACGCTGCCGCCAAAGAAGCTGCCAAGCTGAGCGCCAAGGATGCGTTCGACGTGCTGATGGTGGGCGGTGGTCCCGCTGGTGCGGCGGCGGCAGTGTACGCGGCGCGCAAGGGCATTCGCACCGGTGTGGTGGCCGAGCGCTTTGGCGGCCAGGTGAACGACACCATGGCGATCGAGAACTACATCTCGGTGCTGGAGACGGATGGCCCGAAATTCGCCGCGGCGCTGGAAGCCCAGGTGCGCCATTACGAGGTGGACATCATGAACCTGCAGCAGGCGGCCAAGATCCTGCCTGCCGCGCAGGAGGGCGGTCTGGTCGAGGTGCACCTGGCCAACGGTGGCGTGCTCAAGTCGCGCAGCGTGGTGCTGTCCACCGGTGCGCGCTGGCGCAACGTCAACGTGCCCGGCGAGCAGGAGTACAAGAACAAGGGCGTGGCCTACTGCCCGCACTGCGACGGCCCGCTGTTCAAGGGCAAGCGCACGGCGGTGATCGGCGGAGGCAACTCCGGCGTGGAAGCGGCCATCGACCTGGCCGGCATCGTGGCCCATGTGACGCTGATCGAGTTCGCCGACCAGCTCAAAGCCGACGCGGTGTTGGTGAGCAAGCTCAAGAGCCTGCCGAACGTGACCATCGTCACCAGCGCGCAAACCACCGAGATCACCGGTGACGGCAGCAAGGTGAACGGCAT